>JACQTO010000003.1 GCA_016210745.1 Betaproteobacteria bacterium | reverse complement strand
GGCATGTACATGGTGTAGGCGAACGGGTAAGTACCCTCCTCTTTTTCGACCACCCAGGTCCAGAAAACCCCCGGCGGCGTCCCGTTCTCGGCCTTGCACGAAAGCGTGCAGCTTTGGCAGCCAACACAACGCTTCAGGTCTACGGTCACCCCCCACTTTATCTTTGCACCATTCCCAGGCTTTGTACTTACTTGCATCAGCAGCTCCTCCCTTGATTCTCCGTCGCCAATACGTCGTTTCAGCCGTGCAGTCACGCCATACGCAGCATAACGGCGCAGGCTAGACTGCGAAAATTAGTGTCGGTTGATCTACGTCAAACGGCCGGCAGATTATTAACACGAATCCCCTTGACGCGCCAGTGGTCTATCCGCAGTTTTTTGATCTGAGGAACGTCAGCACCGCATTTGCATCGGAACGTTATGCGCTCACTGGCGCCATTCCCAACGCTTTTCTCCCCGGTGCATTCGAGAGGGGTGGTTCGGGATGGCTAAAAACCCTAATGCCGCGCCTGGACCACGTTCCGAGAAATTGCTCGAGGGGTCGCGCTGCGTCGCGGCACACAGGGCGTCCGCAATCGGAGCTAGGCCCCCTCGACGATCAACATCGTGAAATCGGCAGCACCGATCCGTTTTGACTGTGCTTCCAAATACGCAGGCGAGTCGTAGCACGCCTTGGCGGCTTCCACGCTGGCGAATTCCGTGACGACGACGCGGTCGCACGCGGTATTTCCCTCGGCTACGGCGGCGATGCCGCCACGAGCGAGAACGCGGCCGCCAAACTTATCTACGGCGGGGCCTGCAAGCTTGGCGTATTCCTTGAATTGCTCAGGGTTATTCACTTTGACCAAAGCGATAGCGTATGCGGGCATGACTTCCTCTTCATTGATGACACAGGTTGGAAAAGCAGGATTCAGGATTTAGGATTTAGGATTTAGGATTTAGGATTTAGGATTCAGAGACCGTGGCCGATCACTTTAAGATGGGCATGCCGAAGCTCGCGCCGGACCTGGCGCTTTCTTTCCAGCGTGCCGTCACGGTCTTGAGCCGCGTATAGAAACGCACGCCTTCGGGGCCATGGATTGCCATGTCGCCGAAGATCGATCCCTTCCAACCACCGAAACTGTGGAACGCCAAGGGCACAGGAATCGGCACGTTGATGCCTACCATGCCCGCCTGGACGCGCTGGGCAAAATTGCGTGCCGCAGCGCCGTCTCGCGTAAAGATGGCCACGCCGTTGCCGAATTCATGTTGGTTCGGCAGCGACAGCGCTTGATCGAAATCGCCGGAGCGCACCAGCGACAACACCGGCCCGAAAATCTCCTCGCGGTAAATACGCATGTTCGGCGCCACCCGGTCGAACAGACTGGCACCGAGAAAGAACCCTTCACGGTGCTTCGGGGGCGAAAATTCGCGCCCGTCGACGACCAGTTCCGCGCCCTCACCGAGGCCAAGATCTATGTAGCGGCGCACCTTGGCGCAGTGCTCTGCCGTCACAAGCGGTCCCATCTCGGCTTGCGGATCGGTCGATGCGCCGATCCGGAGCCTGCGAACCCGCGGCGCGAGCGCCTCGACAAGCTCGTTGGCGGTCTTGTCGGTCACCGGCACGCCCACCGAGATCGCCATACAGCGCTCCCCCGCTGACCCGTACGCCGATCCGATCAGCGCATCCGCGGCGAAGTCGATGTCGGCATCGGGCATGACAATCAGGTGATTTTTCGCCCCGCCGAGTGCCTGGACGCGCTTGCCGGCGGCAGCCGCGGTGGCGAATACGTGCCGCGCGATCGGCGTGGAACCGACGAAACTCACCGCCTGCACGCGTGGGTCGGCCAGCAGTGCGTCGACTGCCTCCTTGTCGCCGTGGACCACGTTCAGAACCCCGGCAGGCGCGCCTGCCTCGAGCATCAGCTCGGCGAGTCGCAGCGCCGTCGATGGCACCTTTTCCGATACCTTCAGCACGAAGCAATTGCCACAGGCGATGGCAACCGGAAACATCCACATGGGCACCATCGCCGGGAAGTTGAAGGGTGTGATCCCGGCAACGACGCCAAGCGGCTGGCGCATGGAATAGACGTCCACGCCGGACGAAACGCTGTCTGAGTACTCGCCTTTGAGCAGATGCGGGATGCCGCTTGCGAATTCGACGACTTCCAGTCCTCGCTGAACCGAACCCCTGGCGTCGGAAATCACCTTGCCATGTTCGGCGGAAACCAGTCCGGCCAGCTCATCGAGGTTTCGCTCCACGAGTTCCCTGAATCGCAACAGAACCCGTGCCCGAACCAGGGGCGAGGCCGCCGCCCAGGCCAGAAACGCCGACAGGGAATCCGCAATCGCCCGTTCGACCTCGGCCTTCGACGCAAGCGGCACGCGCGCCGCGACGGCGCCCGAGGTCGGATTGAATACGTCACCGTAGCGGCCGCTTTCGCCCTCCACGCGGCGACCGCCGATGAAATGAGCGATATTTTTCACTGTCGTCACTACGGTGGCTCCAAGTTCACTCCGCCGCTGAAGAAACGGTCTCGTCCCCATCGTTGCGTTCGCTCGCGTCGCAACCAGTTTCCGCGGAGGCGCCAGTATATGCAAGAATTTATGTTTGATCCAAGCGGGGCGATGCGATCTGCGCGGTCCGCCGCAACGAGGAGCAGGCAATGGCCGCGGGTGCCTTCGATACGCGCAGGTTTCGCAACGCTCTTGGCTGCTTTGCCACCGGTGTGTGCGTAGTCACGACGCGCCGGCCCGAGGGCAAGCGCGAAGGGCTCACGGTGAACTCGTTCAGTTCGGTATCGCTGAAGCCGCCATTGATTTTGTGGAGCCTGTCTCGGCACGCCAAATGCGCACCCGCATTTCGCGACGCCAAGTATTTCGCCGTCAACGTGCTCGCGGCCGATCAGCGGGAACTCTCGCTGCGCTTTGCGCGTCCAGGAGGCGACAAGTATGCCGGCATCGAAGATCTTCTGAGCGAAGGCATCGGTCGCGTGCCGTTGTTAAAAGGCGTCGTTGCCCGTTTCGAGTGCCGCAACCAGTTTCAAAACTACGGCGGCGACCATATCGTGCTGATTGGTCTCGTCGAGCGCTTCGAATACTGGAGCCGCGCTCCCCTTCTGTACCACCGCGGACGCTATCGAAAGCTCGGCTGACGGGGATCATGTCAATAACAACCTGGCCGCGCCGATCTTCCTCAGACGCAGGACGTATCCCGGAGCCATCATGAACACCAACGCAAAAGCGCAGGAACGCAAGAACTACATCAACGGCCAGTTCTCCGGCAGCAGCAAGCAATTCACCAAAGTGAGCCCCGTTGACGGCAGCGTCGTCGCGCTTGTCCACGAAGCCGACCGCGCCCAGGTGGACGCGGCAGTGCAGGCAGCGCGCCTGGCCCTGAAGGGTCACTGGGGCAGGATGTCCTTGCAGGACCGTGTCGAAATGCTGCGCGCAATCGCCGGCGGTATCGAACGGCGCTTCGATGATTTCGTCGCCGCCGAGGTGGCAGACACCGGCAAACCGGTGGCGCTCGCCAGCCACTTGGACATTCCCCGCGGGGCGGCGAATTTCCGCGTCTTCGCCGACATTGTGCGCACCTATGGCATGGACTCCTATTTCCTCGATACTCCCGATGGCAAAGGCGCGGTCAACTACGCGATGAGGAAACCCTTGGGCGTGGTCGGCGTGATCGCGCCATGGAACCTGCCGCTTCTGCTGCTCACCTGGAAGCTCGCACCGGCGCTTGCCTGCGGCAACTGCGTCGTCGCCAAGCCCTCCGAGGAAACTCCTTCTACCGCCACCTTGCTGGCCGAGGTGATGAATGAGGTCGGTGTGCCCCCGGGCGTGTATAACGTCGTGCACGGTTTCGGACCGAATTCCGCGGGCGAATTCATCACCTCCCATCCCGGGGTGGACGCCATCACATTTACCGGCGAATCTGCGACAGGCTCGGCCATCATGAAAGCCGTCGCCCCGGGCGTTAAACCGATATCGTTCGAACTCGGCGGCAAGAATCCCGGGATCGTGTTCGCCGACTGCGACTTCGATGCGGCCGTGGCCGGCATGGCCAATGCGATTTTCTCCAACTGCGGCCAGGTGTGTCTGGCGCCCGAGCGTGTCTACGTCGAACGGCCGATTTTCGAGCGCTTCGTCGCGGGACTCAAGCAGAAGGCCGAGGCCTATGTCATCGGCTGGCCGAGCGACGCGAAGACCAACATGGGGCCGCTCATCTCCAAACAACATCGGGAGAAAGTGCTCTCGTACTACGCCTTGGCGAAAGAGGAAGGCGCCACGGTCGTGAGCGGTGGCGGCGTACCGACCTTCGGCGACGCACGCGACAGCGGCTGCTACGTACAGCCCACGCTCTGGACCGGTCTGCCGGAGGATTCGCGCACAGTGAAGGAGGAAATTTTCGGCCCTTGCGCCCACATCGCGCCGTTCGATGACGAAGAGCAGGCGATCGCCATGGCGAATAATTCCCGCTACGGCCTGGCAGCGACGGTCTGGACCACCAACCTTTCACGCGGCCATCGTGTCGCGCAGGCGATGGAGTGCGGCATCGCGTGGGTCAACTGCTGGTTCTTGCGGGATCTGCGCACACCCTTCGGCGGCGCCAAACTTTCCGGAATCGGGCGCGAAGGCGGACTGCACTCGCTCAATTTCTATTCGGAGCCGACCAACGTGTGCATCAAGCTTTGATCGCTGCGGAGACGACATTTTTTTTCGGGGGAGTCCTTGTTGCTCGGTTGCGCCTCCCTCCCTGTGCCGCGGCGCTCCGCGCTGCCCTCACCAACGGCGAAGCCCAGATAAAACTCCTGGTCTTCGCCGTCGGCTCGGCGCGGCACTTAATGGGAGGGAGGCGCAACCGAGCAACAAGGACGCAGCTGGCGATGCCCGCACGCACAAGTCTGACTAAGTCACATGTCCTTCCAGCCGCTCAGCCGCGTCACGATCACAACGCACGCCAGTAGCGCCAGAGCCGCGCCGAGAAACACCAGCCGCGGCTGCCCGTTATCCAGGAACCATCCATAGATCGACGGCGCGACCGCCGCCCCGAGGTCGAGCCCAGAATAAACGAAGCCGTAGACCTTGCCGCGGGCATGCACGGGTGTCACCTCGCGCACGATGATGTCGCGTGAAGGACCTACGCCGGCAAGGAAGAAACCGGCCAGCGTCATGGTCACGAAAATCAGCGCCTGCGGCAGCGAGCCGGTGGCGAGCAGCAATACGAAGATCAACCCCGCAACGACGCCGATAACGGTCGTCAAGCCGTGGCGGGGAATGCGCATGGCGACGTAACCTCCGACGAGAATCCCGGCCGTTCCGCCCAGCAAGTAGCCGGTCAGGATTCCGCTCGCCATTGCCGGTTGAACGCCGTAGAGGCTGATCATGGTCGCAATCGAAAATGTCTGCATTGCGACCAAAGTGACGGATATCGCGGTAAAAAAGGCGAAGCACAACAGCACCGCTGGCGCGGTCAGCAATTTCAAGTTGCCGGCGAGATTCCCGTGCTCGGCATGCGGCCGGTGCGCATGTCCTTCCATGTACAACAGCCTCTGCCCGGCAAGAACGAGCGCCGTCGCCAGCCCGATCGCCCCGGCGAGCACGAGCGCCCCGCGCCATCCCAAGGCAGCGCCTGCGGCAATGCAAAATATCGGCGCGGCCGCCCAACCCAAACTTCCTCCCACGCCGTGCACGGAAAACGCCGGACCGAGACGGCGCGGCTCGACCTTGGCGTTGAGAATCGCCATGTCGGCTGGATGGAATGCGCTGTTGCCCGCCCCGGCCACCATGAACCCGAGGACCAGCAGCGGATACGAGGGCGCAAGTCCGATCAGGGCGATACCCACCGAACCCAAGATGAGGCCGCCGATCAGCACTGTCTTTCCGCCCAGACGATCGACCAGAAATCCGGCCGGTGTCTGCAGAAAGCCCGACACTATGTAGAACGTGCTAAACGCAAAACCGAGTGCCGCGAAACCTACGCCGAACTCGTCCTTGAGAAGATACAAGAACGGCGCCGCCACGAGATGAAAAAAATGGGAAATCAAATGCGCGACGCTGACCAGTCCTATGACCTTGGCGTCGGTGCGAAACGAGCTTACGACTGAAGACATCAGCGGCGGCTGCCGATCTGCCGCCGCGCCGCGCACGGAGTTTGGGGGAAATTGGGATTCAAGCCGCGATTATAACCAGCGGGATGTTCTCTGCGCACCATGCTGGGCACATGGGCATCTGCCGCGCGGGTTCTTGTTTGCGTTCAAACCGACGCCATCGCATAATGACGAGCACGATTTTGCCATAGGGAGTTTGATTTTGGCCTCTTATCCTCGCCTCTTTACGCCGCTCGATTTCGGTTTTCTAACCCTGAGCAACCGCATCATCATGGGTTCGATGCACACGCGGCTCGAACACGAACCACAAGGCGCAGCCCGACTGGGTGCGTTTTACGCCGAGCGTGCCCGCGGCGGGGTAGGCCTGATCATCACCGGCGGCATTTCGCCCGACCGTCCCGGCCAGATCGAACCTGGCGGCGGCATTCTCGACAGCGAAGAGCAACTGCCTTTTCACCGCCAGATCGTGGACGAGGTGCACAAGGCCGGGGGCAAGATCTGCATGCAGATCCTTCACGCCGGGCGCTATGCGCGGGGCGACGACCTGGTGGGCGCCTCGGACATACCTTCTCGAATCAACAAGCGCAAGGTCCACGCGCTTACCGATGCGGAGGTCGAGGCGACGCTGGATGCCTTTGCTCGATGCGCCGAACTCGCCAAATCAGCCGGTTACGACGGCGTCGAAATCATGGGCTCGGAGGGATACATCGTCACCCAGTTCACGTCGCTGCGCACCAACAACCGCACCGATCGCTGGGGCGGGTCGCTGGAGAACCGGCTGCGATTTCCGGTGGAGATCGTTCGCCGAACCCGCGAAAGGGTCGGCAAGGATTACCTGATCGTGTTCCGCCTTTCGGCGCTCGATCTGATCGAAGACGGGTTCACGCACGAGGAGACGGTGATCCAGGCGCGGGCACTCGAGAAAGCCGGGGTGAATGTTCTCGATACCGGGATCGGCTGGCACGAAGCTCTGGTCCCGACGATAGCCTATATGGTTCCCCGCGCGACCTGGGCCTTCGCAGTGAAGCGAATTCGCGAAGCCGTCGGAATCCCCGTCGTCGCGACCAATCGCATCAACACGCCGGAACTCGCCGAGCAGCTGTTGGCCGACGGCGTCGCCGACCTGGTATCGCTCGCGCGCCCGCTGCTCGCCGACGCCTATTTCGCCGCCAAGGCCAAGGAAGACCGCGCCGATGAGATCAACACCTGCATTGCCTGCAACCAGGGATGCCTGGATTTCATGTTCCGCGACAAAGTGGCGACCTGCATGGTCAATCCGCGTGCCTGCCATGAGACGGAATTTCCCGCCGGCCCCGCGCCGCGCACCAGGCGAGTAGCCGTGGTCGGCGCCGGAGCAGCGGGCCTTGCCTGCGCCGTTACCGCTTACGAACGCGGCCATCAGGTAATGGTTTTCGAATCGGGCACGCAGATCGGCGGCCAGCTCAATCTCGCCAAGGCGATCCCCGGCAAAGAGTTTGCCGAAACGCTGCGTTACTTCGGCGCGCGCATCGCGCACAGCACCATCGAACTGAAACTGGGGACGACTCCGAAGGCAGCCGATCTGGTCAAGGACTTCGACGAAATCGTGATCGCAACCGGCGTGAAGCCGCGAATTCCGGAAGTCGAGGGAATCGACCATCCTATGGTGCTGCGCTACGACGACGTGCTCTCCGGAAAGAAAGTGCCCGGCCAGCGCGTTGCCATCATGGGCGCAGGCGGCATCGGCTTCGACGTTGCGGTTTATCTCAGCCAACCGGGAGGCACGCCGGAGGTCGGCGAATTCCTTGACGACTGGGGCATCGATCGGACCGGCAAGTCCACCGGCGGGCTCGCCAAGCCGGCCATGGAACCCTCGGCGAGAAAAATCACGCTGCTGCAGCGTAAGCCGACCTCGGCGGGCAGGACCCTTGGGCTCACCACCGGCTGGGCGATCAAGGCCGAACTCGCGAAGCGCGGCGTCTCGATTCTCACCGGCGTTCAATACGAACGCATCGACGATCGCGGCCTGCATTATTCGCAGGACGGCAAGCCGGCGCTGCTGGAGGTGGACAACGTGGTCGTGTGCGCAGGGCAGGAATCGGTGCGTTCGCTCCACGACGAGCTGACATCGTTGCGTGCGCCGGTGCACGTGATCGGCGGGGCCGAGCGCGCGGGAGAATTGGACGCATTGCGTGCCATAGACCAGGGGATGCGCACGGCCCTTGCGCTTTAGATTCTTACGCGCAAGTTGTTGAACAAAACCACTTCAACAAATATTCTTCCTGCTAAGAAATCGTCGGTCAGTTAGGTGACCGCGGCCTTGCGCGCTGCGCGCGCCAACCGGGTTTTCAGTACGGATGAAAAACATCCGTACTGAAAACCCGGTTATGGATAACGGCACCGGCGGCCTGGCGTCTTCATATGAGATCGTCGATCATGCACGGATGGTTTCTTCATCCGTGCACGAT
>JACQTO010000054.1 GCA_016210745.1 Betaproteobacteria bacterium | reverse complement strand
CGTTGGTGCCGGGCACCAGCTTGGCAATGGAGAAAGCGAGATTGGTCAGGCTCGGGGCAAGTGCGGTCGCGCTCTTGCTCGTAAATCCGAGGCCCGAGATCCCCCTGCCGCTGGAATCCGTTATTTGGAACGTAACCACGGCCGGGCTGTTTATGGCGACGCTGGTTACCGCGCCCGTTGGCGCGAGGGCTGCAAACTGAGTAGAAGTGAGGGTTGTAGCATCTATCACGGGCCCGGTCGGCGGTGCGACAGCTACAGCCGCGCCGCCTCCAGGAGCTGCACCCCCCGTGGCGGCGGTAGTACCGTCGCCGCCACCGCCGCCACCACCACAAGCTGCCAGCGTACCGACTATCAGGGCCGCAAGACCCCATCTACCAAGCTTGAATTTCATTATTGCTCCTCTCTTTAGACGTCTGATGCGACACCGAACGGAAACGCGCCCCTGATCATTTGCCCGACTAATTCGCTATTACCCTTTGTCCCGCCTCAGCTGCTAGTTAACCCTATTAGGGTCCACACGAATTGACATTAGACTATGACTGTGGCAGCGGCAGATTACGCGCGCTGTCCGGTGCCCGGCTTGAGCTAGATCAAATGACATTGTCAATTTGCCGTGTTGCCGAGGCCAGCCTTCGTTATGCGGAAGATTCACGTCTACCCGGAGGCCTCCCCTAAGCGGTATTTCGTCAGTCGTGCCGATTCCGGTTGCTCCCGTAAACGGCAGTCCCGGAGAACCCGGTCATACCGAACGGAGACGGGTGACGCGCGCCGTAATCGCAAACCTGTCGGACCAGTCTCCGTGCGCACGCAAAAAAGATGGCCCGGATGCGCTTGCGCATCCGGGCCCGTTTGCTATTTCAAATTAACGGGACACGGCTTGCCGTGCCCCGTCAGACGTCTGCTATTTATGAACGACTGCGGCGTCCTCGGCCTTGCCGATGCCATGGCAGGTCGCACAGGCTTCGCCTTGGCCCGGGGTCGTGACGCTGGTTTGGAACGTGCCGCGTGTCACTTGGATCAGGCCATTGTTCGTGGCCATGTGGCCCAGTGCCGCCGCTGAGTCGTGGCAACTGCCGCAAGCTGCTGCAAAGGGCGAGGCGACAGTATCCGTGGTGCTGACACTGCTGAGCGCCGTCTTCGCCATAGCGGTCGTAGCGGTACCGCCCGCAATTCCAGCCGCATAGGCGGCGTCGATGGACTCGTAGGTCGACGACAAGGCGCCCACGGGCACACTGCTGTAAGTTCCTGCAACGTGACAGGTTTGGCAGTTGTTCAACTGACCCGGGAAGTCCATTCTCCTGAAATCGAGGAGAGTGATCGCACTCGGCGTGCGGTCGCGCGCATCGACGAACGGGGTGACCCGCTCCCGACCTGCGTGGATGCCGTGGATCATGTCCTTGAAGTTATTGGTCGTCACCGGAAGTTTCAGCGCGGCATTGACTAAAGTCCTGTCAAAGCCCCAGTCCGTGAACTTCTTGAGGTCCGCAGCCGAGAACGTGTAGGCAGCGAGGGCCGCGTCCGAAATTCCACGGCCGCTGGTGGCGAGGCCCGGCGTGTGACACATCACGCAGACCTGGGCTTGATAGACACGGTTACCGCCATGCCCTTCGAACCACTCGTGGCAGTTTGCGCACTTGTCGGAATCCACGACCTTACGGCGCGCCGTGTCGCCGGTTACTTCCTTCACCACCGATATCGTATGGCGAGCGGCGGCCGGGGAAACCTGCGTGAAGTAGCCCTGCAACGCGACAGCGCGCATCTTGGCGCCGACCGGGAATTTCTTGGTGCCGGTCCCTTTGAGGGTGGCGGTGTAATAGCCTGCATCAGGGCCAGCAATCGAGCCGTCAGCCGCTTTGGCCGTATCCAGCAAAGCAGCGATCGAGACGCTGATCGCCTGCGCTTGTTTCACGCCCAGGTTGTTGTAGTCAACCGGAGTGGTAATCCCGTCCTGGGTTTGCGTCCAGGCAAGCAGGAAGCTCGGGCTACCCGTGAAACCCGTCAGCGGATTCGCCATGGGCGTAGCAGCGGGAAGGAAGGTCACCGGAGTGCCGTCGGCGCTGATCTTGAATACCACGGTCACGTCGTTGGACGTGGAGTTCACGGCCGCCGACTTGATTTCGTAGGTAAAGTTCTTCAGTCCGGCAGCAACCGTCGGATTGTGCGTGGTGACATTTTCGGTCTGGTGGTAGGTCGCGATATCGGCCGCACCATGGCAAAGGGCACAGGTAGCATCGCTGGATTGCGCTTTGCCCGCGTGGCCGGATAGTGTCGTGCCACCGGCCGCCTTATCCGCGAGCGTCATTCCAGTGCCGTCCGACCATTTGATGCCGTCATGGCACGCACCACAGGCTTTCCGGCTCGGCTTGGTCTTCCAGTTGTCGGCATTCACCGCCTTGGCGTTGTCGTGGCACTTGGTGCACATCTTCTGGCCGCCGCCAAGCATCGAATAGCCTTTGTTATTGAACGCGACGTTGGCGTAATTGTAGTTTTCCTTGACCAGTTCTTGGCCTTGATGGATCTTGTGAACCATGATGGGGAAATCGCCCACGACTTCGCCGTCGGCAACACGCGTGTCCGGCGTATATCTATAGCTTGTGATGCCGGTCGTCGTACTGACGGTCGCAGTTTCCTTGAGCGCCGGGAATTTACCGGAGGTCGAGGCTACGTTCGCATAGCCGAATTTCCTCTGGTCGGTGTGGCAAACAACGCAGAACTTCGTGTCGACTCGATTGCCGCCGTGGAAGGCGAGCTTGCCGTGGCATTCGTTGCAATTGCTTATCGAGACGAGTTCGCGGTGGTCGGGGTCGGTGTCCGTCGCGGGGTTAACCCATTCCCCGGTAGCCGGGTACCAGTCGAAGACGAGGTTCACGGGGCTGCCCATCGGGACGGAAGTAACGCCGGAGTTCGAACCGTCGGCCGTATTGGTGCCGGTGCCGCGGGCGTTGCCGCCGACCTGGATCACCAGCCGGTGCAGCAGCGAAGGATCGTAGGTCAGATCGCCCAGATCTGCGGCGACGCTGGGAGCCGTCAACGAGGCCGCCGCAACGAGATCCTTCACCTTGGCGATATCGCGATAGAAGGTGTACTGGTAGGTGCCATCGCCGTTGTCCACGAGCGTGCCGATGTTGTCGGTCGTCGGACGGGAGGGAGTTTCACCCGCCGTGGTAGTGGGTGAGGAGGTCACGATGTAGCTGACCCATTTGCTCGGGCTGCCATTCGTGCCGGGCACCAGCTTGGCAAGGGAGAAAGCCATATTGCTGAGGCCGGGACGAAGAGCGGTCGCACTCTTGCTGGTAAAACCAAGGCCCGCAACCCCGTTACCGGCTGCGTTGGTTACCTGGAAGGTGACGACGGGCGGGCTATTGATGGCGACGCTGGTAACCGCGCCTGTGGGGGCGAGAGCTGCGAACTGATCAGAGGTGAGACTTGCAGCATTCACCACGGGTCCAGCAGGTGGTGCAACAGCTACAGCCGCGCCGCCGCCTGCGGGAGCCGCACCACCCGCAGCGATAGTACCGTCGCCGCCTCCACCGCCACCGCCGCAACCCGCCAGCGTACCGACCATCAGGGCCGCAAGACCCCATCCAACCAGCTTCAATCTCATTGGTGCTCCCTTTTGTTAGACATCATCGATCCCCTACCGGACTAATTTCGTTATCACCTTCTACGCACCTAAATGGCTGTTAACCCTATTAGGGTATTCCACTACGGCAGCGGCAGATTACCCGCGGCTTTCAACTCCGGGCTTGACCTAGATCAAACTGCCCGAATGTGGCAAATGGACACCAAATAGAGCTGACACGATGTGCCCTGCGCGAAGCCATAAGTGCCTAATCTCGCGCGGGAAACATTGGAAACAACATTTCGCATGACGCAACGAATGTTTGTGATGCAACGCGACATTCCCGGCGAACAATTCCGCTATAATCCGCCCCCTTGCCGGAGTCTGCGGCGAAACACGTCCGCCCCGATCGGAGGCGCGCGGCGTTACGCTTGAATCCCTGACGGCTGGTGCTTGCCGTTGCCATGTCGGGCCTCGAGGGCGTGCCCGCACGCTAGACTGCGCACTTTTTCAAGGAAGGACGGAATTGGACCACCGAGAGCTAGTCTTATACGTTGCACAGGCTGCGGGAATGAATATCGGCCCGATGCATTTATCAGGTCTTGCCCATACTGAGCCGGGGCGCAAATGACACCGTTTCTTACCCTCGCGGCACTGCTGGTTGCCGTGGTGCTTGTGAGCCTGCTGTTGCCGCTCCTTGTCCGCACCAGAGGGCGCTCGCGGGCATCGGTCGCAGCAAGCAATGCGGCCATATACGTGGAGCAGCTGGCCGATCTGGATGCAGAGCTGAGCGCCGGAACTATCAGCCGCGAACAATGGGAAGCCTCGCGCACCGAAATACAGCGCCGCGCATTGGAGGAGGAAGCGAGACCGGAGGCCGCGCGGCCGGGCCGATCGATTGTCGCCGCGGTGGCCATCGCGATCGCGATCCCCGCCCTAGCCATCGGGCTCTACGCCTGGCGAGGCAATCCCCAGGCGCTTTCCCCCCAGGCGAGTGCTGCGAAGGATCAGGCTCACGCGATAACGCCCGACCAGATTCAGGGCATGATCACGCGGCTCGCCGCGCGCCTGGAGAGCTCTCCTGACGATGCCGAGGGCTGGGTCATGCTCGCGCGTTCCTATGGCGCACTCGGGCGTTTCTCGGAATCGGCCTCCGCCTTCGCCAAAGCTGCAAAACTGCGACCCGATGACGCTCAGTTGCTCGCCGACTATGCCGATTCGCTGGCAATGGCAAACAACCGAAGCCTCGCGGGCGAACCCACAGCGATTATCGAGCGCGCGCTCAAGGCCGACGGCAAGAACGCCAAGGCACTGGCGCTCGCGGGAACAGCGGCATTCGATCGCCGCGATTACCGCGGTGCGGTCGGATATTGGCAGAAGCTCCTGGAACAGGTGCCGGCAGAATCAGAATTTGGGCAATCGATTCGCACTGCCATCGCGGACGCCGAGCGCAACCTCTCCGGCGGCGCCTCCAGCGCTCCGGCGCCACTGGCCGGACGCGAGGCAGCCAAGGCCGGGGGTTCCTCACTCCAGGGCAAGATCAGCTTGGCCCCTGCGGTAGCGTCCACCGCCAAACCCGACGATGCCGTATTTATCTTCGCGCGGCCAGCCGAGGGTTCGCGGGCGCCGCTCGCGATAATGCGCGTCCAGGTCAAGGATCTGCCTTTCGATTTCTCCCTCGACGATTCGATGGCGATGGATCCATCGATGAAGCTCTCGGGCTTTCCCCGCCTAGTGGTCGTCGCGCGCCTTTCAAAGTCCGGAAGCGCCACCCTGCAGAAGGGAGACATCGAGACGGTGAGCAAACCGATCTCGCCCGGAACGAAAGGGATCAGGATCGAGATAACGCCGGCAAAGGGTTAGCCAACTATATTTGTAGAAATTTGGCTTCCGGTGTTGTTGCGCGGACGAAAAAACCGTCCGCGCGGATCGTCGATTTGGCACGGATGAATAAACCCTCCGTGACTAATCGACGATCTCATACGAAAACGCCGGTCCGTCCGTGCCGTTATACGTAACCGGGTTTTCAGTAGGGATGCTTTCTATCCGTACTGAAAACCCGGTTGGCGCGCGCAGCGCGCAAGGCCAGGGTCAACTAGAACGCCAGTTACCTCGCAAGTGACCAAAAGGTCCCCGGCGCGTCACTTCCCTGCTTTAACCGGAGCCGCTCCCGCGCTCTTGGCCCCGGCGTGACTCTTCTTGTAGTTCGCGACCGCCTTGTCCTGTTATTTCCCCAGCAATTTGGCTCCCTTCTTGGCCGCCTCCGCCGCTTTCGCCTTTGCCTCCTCGGCCTTGGCTTTCTGTTCCTCGGTCATGGGTGCTGCGGGCAGCTTCGCCCAAGCGCTGCCGCCGGCGAGCGCTAGCATGATCGATGCGATAAGAACGCGTTTCATGATCACCCCTCTCGAGTCTCGTACAAGTTTCCTGTTGACAAATCTGGCGAAGACTTGGTTTCTAAGTTCGTCTCCCCCTTTCGCGCATGCAACCGCACGAAAGGGGGAGATTGATAAACGGCAATACCAGCTTCCTTGGTTCCAGCTCGTCCGGCTTAGGTGTGTGCGGTCTGCGCTGCCTCGGGTGCACCCTGGGCCGCGACTTGCGGGGCCTCCGGCGTGCCCTCGGCCGTTTCAGCCTTGATCTTGCCCGCCTTCACATCCTGGTACCAGTACAGGTGATGTTCTTTCGCGTAAGTCTCGTCCACGTAGCCGTAGCGCATTCCCTCATAGGCACCTTCGACTCCCCAGGTACCCATGTATATATGGGTCAGCGAGAGCGCCATGAGGAGGCCCGCCGCCACCGAGTGCACGATATTTACGACGATCATCACGTAGCGGCTCTGGTCGAAATTCGGGAAGTCCATTATCAATCCGCTGGCGGAGATGATGGTCGACAGTACGACGACACTGCCCCAGAACCAAATCTTGTGCCCGGCGTGATGCTTGCCGGAGGGCACGTGCCCGCCGCTGAACGCGCCTCCCGCCTTTCGTATCCATTCCAGGTCACGCGCGTTGGGCAGCGTATCTTTGACGAACACGACGATCATCAGCAAGACGCCGACGCAAAACACCGGTCCTGCGAAGTTGTGCACGCCCTTGGAGATCTCCGCCAGCCAGGAAAATAGCGTGTAGCCGATGATCGGCAGCAGAACGTATTTGCCCACCAGCATGATCAGACCGGTCACGGCGAGGATGCAGAAGCTGATCGCCAAGCCCCAATGCGCGACACGCTGGACCGTCGTGAATCTCTTGATCAGGCGCCCGGTTGGTTTGCCCTCGAGCTTGATGGGACCATGCACCAAATGGAATACCCCGACCAAGCACGCGGCGGCGAGGATCAGCCAGCCTGCGATCGGCACTATCCAGCTATTGCGCAGCGCGCGCCAAATCTCGCCCGCAGTCTGGATCAATACACCGGTCTCCCTTCCCTTGATCGAGGTGTAATGTTCCGTGCCTTCTTTGCGAACATCGCGCCACACCGGCGCGTTGTTTCCCGGCTGCACCTGCTGGCGCTGCACCTGTGTTTCCTGCTGCGCAAGCGCCGCGCCGCCCCCGAATCCGAGCGCGAAGGTCACGGCTAACGCCAGCATGAATCGCCACATCCACGAGGAAGTGAACGCGCCCATAAGCCTGTCCTTCATTGCACCCGGCCGTATTCGTTTTGGCCCTGATTGCGCACCCGGATCGCCTCCTCCCAACTCGTCTTATTGCCGGGAGTCCACTTGCTGGTGGTGTAGCGCGCCGCGCCCGGGTCGTTCTCCCAGGGCCTGGTGTCAGTCTTGCCCTGGTATTTCCCGCTCGTATAGTCCACGACCTGCGCGCGCTCTCCGCATCCCGATACCAGGCTCGAGGCCAAGACGACCACGCCGGCTAACAACGCTCTGCCTGCAGTCCTCATGATTTCGCTCCTTGCGGTTTATCCGGCTTGCCATAGGCAGTTCCCCAGCCCCACACCTCCGATCCTTTGCCGCGTTTCACCACCCGTGTGCGGAAGATGTCGGCAACGACGTCGCCGTCCCCACCGAGCAATGCCTTGGTCGAGCACATCTCGGCACATGCCGGCAGCTTGCCTTGTGCCAGGCGGTTGGATCCGTATTTGGAAAACTCCTCCTTCGAATTGTCCTTTTCCGGGCCGCCGGCGCAGAAAGTGCACTTGTCCATCTTGCCGCGCAGACCGAACAGGCCCGCCTGCGGGAACTGAGGCGCTCCGAAAGGACAGGCGTAAAAGCAGTAGCCGCAGCCGATGCACAGATCCTTGTCGTGAAGCACCACGCCCTCTTCGGTCTGGTAGATGCAGTTCACCGGGCACACCGCGATGCACGGTGCGTCCGAGCAGTGCATGCACGCCACCGAAATCGATTTCTCGCCCGGAACGCCGTCATT
>JACQTO010000046.1 GCA_016210745.1 Betaproteobacteria bacterium | reverse complement strand
ATCGCAAGATCATCAGCAAAATGGGGTCAGAGTAACATTTCCCAAACGCATCAAGCCAACTCGGTATCGCTTTGATGAAATGTTAATCTGACCCCATTTTGGGCGAGACAAATTTAGAAACCAAATCTTCGCCAAATTTATCAACAGTCAACTTGCAAGTGACTAAATCCTCAATCCTTACCGATCCATCATCTGCAGAGTTGCCTCTGGCCGTGCTGCTCATGGGTCCCACGGCGAGCGGCAAGAGCGCCGTTGCGCTGGAGCTCGCGCAGCATTTGCCGGTGGAGATCGTAAGCGTCGATTCCGCCCAGGTGTTTCGCGATATGGACGTGGGCACCGCGAAGCCCTCACGCGAGGAGCGCGCGGCCGTGCCGCACCACCTGATCGACATCATCGATCCGAGCGAGCGTTATTCCGCGGCGCAGTTTTGCGGCGACGCGATGCGGCTGCTGCACGCGATCGACTCGCGCGGCCGCATCCCGCTTTTGACCGGCGGTACGATGCTCTATTTCAAGGCGCTGCGCGAGGGCCTGAGCGCGCTGCCGCAGGCCGATCCGGCGCTACGGGCGGCGATCGAAGCCGCGGCCCGTTCGCGGGGCTGGCCGGCGCTGCATGCCGAGCTTGCGGCAACGGACCCCGCTACGGCGGCACGCCTGAAACCGAACGATTCGCAACGCATCCAGCGCGCGCTCGAAGTTCTTCACTTGACCGGCAAACCGATGTCATCCCTGATCGCGCGCCGCCGCAGCGAGGCGCAAGCCTTCCGCTTTGTTCAAATCGCCCTGCTGCCGGGCGAGCGCAGCCTCCTGCACCGGCGCATCGAGGCGCGATTCGAGGCGATGCTGCGCGCAGGCCTGATCGAGGAGGTGGAATCGCTAAAATCGCGCTATGCACTGGAGGCGTCGCTGCCTTCCATGCGCTGCGTCGGCTACCGCCAGGTCTGGGAGCTTCTCGACGGAAAAATGGATCGCGCCGAGCTGCGCGATCGGGGCGTATTCGCCACGCGCCAGCTCGCCAAGCGCCAGCTCACCTGGTTGCGTTCGACCGAAGATCTGACAGAAGTCGATTGCTTCGCCGAAAACCCGGCGCGCCAGATCCGAGAAGTGATCGAGCGGCAATTGGACAGCAATGATTGACTAGGAGACCGATTATGAAAACTTCCGCGCCCCGCATGCAGCTCGTGCACCCGAATATCACCCGCACCTGCAAGGAGGCCGAGATCTACGAAACGCTGCTCAAGCTGGACGGGGCAAAGGTCCTCGAGCTTGGCTGCGGCAAGGCCGAGCACACGCGCAACATCGCCAAGGCGCACCCGAGCGCGCAGATCCTTGCCGCCGAAGTGGACCGGATCCAGCACGCAAAGAACCTCGCTTCCGCGCCTCCCGCGAATCTCGGCTTCGCCGATTTCGGCGCCGAGTCGATCGCCCTGGCCGATGCGAGCGTTGACGTGGTGATGATGTTCCGATCGCTGCATCACGTGCCGCTCGATCGCATGGATGAGGCGTTCCGCGAAATCCATCGCGTTTTGCGGCCCGGCGGGCATGCCTACATTTCCGAGCCGGTCTTTGCCGGCGCGTTCAACGAGCTGGTCCGGATCTACAACGACGAGGAACTGGTGCGCAAGGCGGCCTTCGACGCGGTGTGCAGGGCCGTCGACAAGGGCCTGTTCGATGCAGTCAGCGAGACGTTTTTCCAGACGCCGCTCCAGTACAGGGACTTCGCGGAGTTCGCAAAGAAGCACTTCGAGATCACCCACGGCGTGCGCAACGTAACCGATGAACAGAGCGCCGCCGTCGAGCGGCTGTTCAATACCCACCTTGGCCCGGACGGCGTGAAGCTCACGCAGCAGATCCGGGTCGATCTGCTGCGCAGACCGGCTTGAGAGCCTGAGGGGCGCCTGACCCGCGCCGCGACGGATAGCCGCCCTTCGGGCGGCATCGGCAAACGAACGACCTTATCCGCTTTACCCCGCCACCGGCGCGCGAACCCCCGCCGCGGCGATGACGATTCGCGCACAGGCTTCCGCATCGGAAAGGGCGTCATGGTGGCGCAGAGGAATATTCAGATGCGCGCAGACATCCGGCAGCGTCGTCGGGCGAAGCTGCCAGACTGCCCGCGCGAGCCGCACTGTGCAACGAAAAGCAATCTCCGGGAGCGCAACACCTGCCTCTTCGCAGCAGGCGCGCAGCACCGAGCGGTCGAAGGGCGCGTTATGCGCCGCGAGGAAGTCCACCCCATCGAAGCAGTTGCGTATCCGGGGCCAGAGTTCGCGGAAAGTGGGAGCGTCGGCGACATCGGCCCAGGAAATCCCGTGCAAGTAAGTGAACGCGAAGGAGCGGCGAGGAGGACGAATGAGAAAATGCGCGCGATCGACGATCCGATTGCCCGCGACCCGAACCACCGCGACGGCGCAGGCACTGTCGCGCCCGTAATCCGCCGTCTCGAAGTCGATGGCGGCAAACTGCACGGAGGCGGGATTCGGGGAGATCGGCCAGGCGGACATGAAATAGGGTTGTCGCTTTAACTGCGGTCGCCGGGACAGGCTCTGTCGTAGCTTGGCATGGCAAGAGTGTCAGTTCCCTGGGCCAACTGTCGCCCTCTCACTTTCGGCGTGTCTCGTTCGACGCAAAAAGGGCGGCCGGAGCCGCCCTTCCCTCACCCCGGCCCTCTCCCGCAAGCGGTAGAGGGAGGCCAACCGCGAGCGTGTGTTTCTTAAACGATCAGCGGCACGATCATCAGCGCGACGATGTTGATGATCTTGATGAGGGGGTTCACCGCAGGACCGGCGGTATCCTTGTAGGGATCGCCAACGGTGTCGCCGGTGACGGCCGCCTTGTGGGCGTCCGATCCTTTGCCGCCGTAATTACCGTCCTCGATGAATTTCTTGGCGTTGTCCCAGGCACCGCCGCCGGTGGTCATGGAGATGGCGACGAACAGCCCGGTGATGATGGAACCCATCAGTACCCCGCCCAGCGCCTGCGGCCCGAGCGCGATGCCGATCACGATCGGCACCAAGACCGGCAGCAGCGAGGGCACGATCATTTCCTTGATCGCCGCCTTGGTCAGCATGTCCACGGCCCGGGAGTAGTCGGGCTTGGCCTTGCCTTCCATGATGCCTGCGATCTCCTTGAACTGGCGGCGCACCTCCACCACCACCGAGCCCGCGGCTCGGCCCACTGCCTCCATCGCCATGGCGCCGAACAGATAGGGCACCAGACCGCCGATGAACAGGCCCACAATCACCATGTGATTGGAGAGGTCGAAGGTAATCGACTTGCCTGCGGCCTCGAGCGCGTGGGTGTAGTCTGCGAAGAGCACCAGCGCCGCCAGACCGGCCGAACCGATGGCATAGCCCTTGGTCACCGCTTTGGTCGTGTTGCCGACCGCGTCCAGCGGATCGGTGATGGCGCGCACGGAGTCAGGCAATTCCGCCATTTCGGCGATGCCGCCGGCGTTGTCGGTGATCGGGCCGTAGGCGTCCAGGGCGACGATGATGCCGGTCATCGACAGCATCGAGGTCGCCGCGATGGCGATGCCGTACAGGCCTGCGAGATTGTAGGCCAGCAGGATCGAGGCGCACACGGCTATCACCGGCCATGCGGTGGCGCGCATCGACACGCCCAGGCCGGCGATGATGTTGGTCCCGTGGCCGGTGGTCGAGGCCTGCGCTATATGGCGCACCGGCGAGTATTCGGTCGCGGTGTAGTACTAGGTGTTGACCACCTTCAGAGCGGTCAGCAACAGCCCGATCCAAGCCGCCCCGATCAGATGCCTCTGTCT
>JACQTO010000045.1 GCA_016210745.1 Betaproteobacteria bacterium | reverse complement strand
TTCGAACCCTCGACCGTCGCATTACAAATGCGCTGCTCTACCAACTGAGCTAACCCGGCCCATGATTATTATACGTTGTGGTTGCCGCGCGACGGTGGGCCTGCCGGCTCACTGGGTCGCCGGGCAGACCTATCCGGAAGATGATTGATTCGACTGGACCCCCGCTTTCGCGGGGGTGACGGCTGCTGCAGAAAATCCTTTACGGATTACTGAAACGGCTCGGCGCGCTTGATGAGGTCCTCGATTCCGGGCTCGTTCGGATTGCGCGGCTTGCCGGGGTGGATGACCGACACCTGGCAGCTCTCGGCCGCCTCCACCAGTTGGCGATAAGTTCCGGCGTCCGGATCCTTGATGTAGGCCTGCTGATTTTCGTTGTAGGCGAACATCTTGTTGTTGAGCAGCGTGCATTCGTTGCAGGTCGAGCAACGGGCGGTCTCGATGTACGGCTGGTCGGGATCGCGTTCTGGTTCTGCCGGAGCGGGCGCTGCTTCAGCAGAAGCCACCGGTGCCGGCGCCGCGGTCTGTGCCTCGGCTGCCGGCTTCGCCACAACGGCGCGCGACTCGGCCTCACGCTGCGCTTGCTCCTCCCATCCTTGTTTCTCTCGCGCGAGCAGCGCCCTCGCATGCGAGTTGTTAATACCGCCGAGCTCCTGCAGGCTATGCCAGGACTCGATACAGCGGCGGGCCTCCCTGATTAATTGCCCATCCACGATTATCTTTTGCAGTACGTTGTTGCCGTCCACCATCAGCACATATGGAATTTTTTCCGGCAGGCCTTTGGTCTGGCTCGCCATGCATTCGCTGACGGAGATCATGGTTCCGTTCCACTTCGGCCGCGGCACGCGCGCGAAGTGCGGGTCGAAGCGCCGGTCGCAGGCGAGGAAATCGACCAAGGTAAATGCGAGGTCTTCGCTGACGCTCTGATGCTGCTCGTCCTCATACGCAAAGTTCGCGACCGGCCAGTCGCGCTCCGCCTGGGGGTTCTCGGCGATGCAAAAGCGAGCGGCCCAGTCCGGTCCCGCGGAGGGATCGAAGGTGAAAGCGGGGAAGGCGCGCGATTCCATCGCGGCGGCCGCGACCAGATACGGCGGCAGATCGCCCGCCTTTGCGGCCGCGCCGCTGAAGACGCTGAACAGGGCCGCTCCGGGGAAGGCCAGTGCCGACTGGATCCGGCCGTGATACTGGACCAGATTCGAAGCACTGGACTGAAGAACGTAGATGTCGTTCTGGCCCATGGCGATGCCGGCGAGCTGCCTGCCGCGCGCGCCGATACCGAATTGTCCGTTGCCGAGGGGCGAGTCCTCGCGCAAGTCGTCCGTTTGCACCAGGACTTTGATCGGCAGACCCGCACAAAGGATTTCCATCAGCCTGGCGTTCTCGGTTTCCGCCAGGTTCGCCGCGTTCACGCTGACGAAGTAGTCCGGGAATCCCGACAGTTCCTCGCTATCGAGTCCGCGAGCGCCGAATTCCGCGAATATCGGGTCGTGCTTCTGTTCGTCGTAATCGCCCTCGGTTTCGAGTCTGGCCATGGCGATGGCCTTGGCGAGTTCGATCGCCTTGGGCAGGCGCTCGCGGTACGCCGAGAGCGCGCTCTCGCAGTCCTGGAAGAAGAAAGCAAGCGGCTCGCCTGTCTGCTTGGCCGCGGCCGGGAAGAACCGCTGCGATTCGAGCACCGACAGCACCCACTGGATGCGCCGGCGCCGGCTTTCGGGAAGGGCAACCTTGGGAGCGACCTTCGTGAGTATTCGCGACATCAAATCGAAATCGATTTCCTTGCCTTGCTCCGATCCGATCGATGCCCTGAGGTTTTCCGCGCTCAGTCCGGCCGGCGAGCGCACGAAATCGGCCTTGAGAATATCCGTGAGCTTGAGTATGAGCCGGTCGACCTCGGCGCGGAATTTCTCCGCTTTCTTTTCCTGGACGATGCTCCAGGCGTGGCCGAGCAGGCGCTCGGGCAGCGATCTTCCGCAGTCGAGCACTTCGCCGTTGACATCGAGCAGCGCGCGCGCGCGACCCAGGCTGTCCTTGATCAGATCGTCCGGCCGCGAAGCGAGCGCCGCGGCGGCCTTGTCCCAGAGCGCCGTGAGGGAGCCGACCGCTCCGTTTGCCGCCAGGGTGCGAATTTCCTGTTCGAGCCGCAGCAGGTGTTTGCCGATCCGGTCGGCATCCTGGACTTTGGCGATCTCCTTGAGGAGACCGTCAACGATGCCCGAGAGCGACCGGACGAACGAGCCGTCCCGCGCATTGCGCACCAGCACGACGGGGAAATCGTAGCGCAGTTTGGTGAGATCCCGATAAGTGGCGAACAATGCGGGACGCTGATCGAGGCCCTCGACCGCTTCCAATCCGTCGCTGCGCCTCGTTCCGGTCAGATGAAAGGCAATTTGTGCCTGAAGTTCCGAATGCATCGTCAATTTTCTCTGCTCGTTAAGCCTGTAAAGCCCGCTCGCGGGCAAGACTTCCGCGCGTCAATTCCTCACGCGGCCTGATGTCCTTCGCTTTACTCCGGCCAGACCGTGACTTTGTCGAGTTCACTGTCGAGGCCGGCCTTGAGATATTCGGTGGTGCGCAATACTTTGGAGCGGCGTAAATCCTCGTAGCAAGGCACCTCCTCGTTGCGGTAAAGAATGCCTACCGGGATCGGATCGATGCACGAGGCGATCTCGCGCGCACGGTTCATATTCGAAGGATCGTGCTGCTCCTGGTTCGTGTACAGACCCGAGAGACCCGAGCTGATCTTGATGCCGTTTTCGTGCGTGAGCATCAGGACTCGCTTGGGGTCGTGCATCCACGGATCGAATGCGTCCGGAAGCCACTCGGGGCAGCGCTGGATGATGCGCACGAAGGACAAGCCCTTGTGGTGGTAAGCCGCCTTGACGATATCGAACAGGCTCTCCGGAATCCAGTCGGCCGCCTGCGCGACGAAAGAAACATTCTGCACCCCCAGCGTCACGGTGAGCGGATTCAGCGCTTCCAGGTACGAACCCCGGGGCGTGGTGTTGCTCTTGGTTCCTCTGGGCGAAGTGGGCGAAGCCTGCTTCTTGGTCAAGCCGTAGATCTGGTTGTCGTGCAGGAACACGGTGAGGTTCATGTTGTAGCGGATGGCGTGGATCCAGTGGGCCGCCCCGATGCTGCAGCAGTCCCCGTCGCCCGTATTGACGAACACGTGCAGATCCGGCCTTGCCATCCTCACGCCTTCGGCGATCGGCAGTGCACGCCCGTGAATGCCATGAAAACCGTAGGTCTTCATGTAGTGGGGAAAGCGGCTCGAGCAGCCGATCCCCGATACGAAAACGGTCTTCTCCGGACGCAGGCCCTCGTCGCGGCACAGGCGCTGCACCGCCGTAAGAATGGCGTTGTCGCCGCAGCCGGTGCACCAGCGCGGCACGCCGCTTTGATAGTCCTCTAACTTGAAGTGCTCATCGTGCAACTGGAGCAGGCACTCATGCGCAGCCATGTTCATGGTCTTTTACCTTTCCTTACTTTTTCAGCTTCTCGGTGATCACGCGTCGAATGGTGCTCGGCTTGATCGGCTCGCCCCGCACTTCGCTCCAGCAATCGACGTCGACCAGATAGCGCGAGCGCAGCAGCATGGCCAGGGCCGAATAGCGCCGATTGGTTTCATCGATGATCTCGTCCTCGGGCCGGTCGCTCCAGTTGGATTCGATGGTGATGACTTTCTTGAAGCGCTGCATCGCTTCCTTGATTCCCGGGGGCAAGGGCTGGAGGAACCTGATGTGCATCGAGGACACCTTGAGGCCTTCGGCGCGCAATCCTTCCACGGCCTCTTCGATCGCGCCCTTGGTGCTGCCCCAGCCGATGACCAGCATGTCGCCGTCGTCGCCGCCGAATACCGGCGGTGCCTTGAGCGTCTTCTGCAACGCGGCGAGCTTCAGACTGCGGGAATGGATGCTCTCTTCATTGGTGTCGGCATCGTAGGCGACGCGGCTCGCGTTGTCGTGCGCAAGACCCGTGAGGGTGTGCATGCCGTTGGGCTGACCCGGGATGAAGCGGCGCGCAAGGCCGGTGGTCGGGTCCCAGTCGTAGGCCTTCGAGCCCGGCGGAAGGGCGGTTTGATCGATGGGCGGTGCGATCCAGCTCTCGTTGAACTTGGGCCGCGGGAACGGCTGCTGGGACGTGGCCAGGCCGGCATCGGAGAGCACGACCACCACCATGTTGAACGTCTCGGCGATCTTGCGCGCGGTGATGATCGAGTAGAAGCAGTCTTCGATCGTGCTCGGGGCGATGACCACCTTGGGCGCGTCGCCGTGGCTGCCGAACATGGCGGTCAGCAGGTCGCCCTGCTCGGCTTTGGGCGGCTGGCCGGTGCTCGGGCCGCCGCGCTGGACGTTGACCACCACCAGCGGAATCTCTCCCATGACCGCCAAGCCGATGCCTTCCTGCTTGAGCGAATAGCCGGGGCCCGAAGTGATCGTCACGGCGCACTTGCCGGCATATGAGGCCCCGACGGCAAAGGCGCACGCGGAGATTTCGTCCTCGGCCTGGTGAACCACGCCGCCGACTTTCTCGAACACGTCGGAGAGGTAGTGCGATGCCGAAGTGGCCGGCGTGATCGGATACATGGCGCAGATTTCCATGCCCGAGGCGAGCACGCCGAGCGCGATGGCGGTATTCCCGTTGACGACGATCTGCGCTTCCTTGGATCGAGCCGCGGGAATTCGATACTTGAAGTCGAGGTTTGCCTCGCCCCACGCGTAGCCGGCGTCCAGGAGCAGGATGTTCTGGTCGATCACCGACTGGTTTTTCTTGCCGAAGGTGATCGCGATCTGCTCGCGCGCGAGCTTCATGTCGAGGCTGTAGAGGCTGCAGATCATTCCCAGGGCGAACATGTTCTTGCCGCGGCGCGCGTCGGAGACAAGCGCTCGGCATTCTTTTTCCATCGGGATCTCATACACCCTGTATCCTGCCGCCACGAGCATGTTATAGGTCTCGACGTACGAGGCGACGATCGCCGGGTCGGAGCTTTCCCGCCACATGCTCTCGAGCATGATGATGCAGCCGGGCTTGAGCGCCTTGTCACGCACCCGTCCCAGCAGCACCTGCTCGTTGAAGGCCACCACCAGATCGGTTTCATCGCCCCCGTTGGTGATGTAGCCCGAGCCGATGCGGATGCGGTTGCCGCTCGCCGCGGCGACGCTGCGCGCCGGCGGCCGGATCTCCGCCGGGATGATCTCCACGGTCCAGATGCCGTTGCCCA
>JACQTO010000048.1 GCA_016210745.1 Betaproteobacteria bacterium | reverse complement strand
CTCGTCGATGGCGCCGGCAAGCAACACGCCGCCGCGGGCTGGAAGGGCGATGCGAGCGGCGGTCACCACCGAAGCGGCGTGCTGCAGTTCAAGCCCTTGTCGCCGCGCCCCGCTGCGCTGGAGTTGCGCATCAAGCGAGCGGGCGAGCCTGCACCGCGAAATTTCCGCTGGGAACTGAAGTGAGCTTCGGTGGCCGAGCGCAGGCGCCCGAGTTTCCCGCGCTGGATGGGCGGCGCAATGTCGGGTAATGCCGCGCAATTCTTCGCCGCTGGCGTGCTTCTGTCGCCGATTTTCGCCGCGCCAGCCGGGTGACCAACAATCTTCGACGGGAGATTCCATATGTGGGGTGGAATGGGTGGACACGGATACGGTTGGGACGGCGGATGGATGGGAATGGGGCTAGGCATGATCGGCACGCTGTTGTTTTGGATCCTGATCATCGCAGGCATCGTCGCGCTGGCGAAATGGCTAGCCGGGACTCGAGGCCCCGCCGGGACGGCTCCGGCGAAGACCGCGCTCGACATTCTGAAGGAGCGCTACGCGCGAGGGGAAATCGAACGCGAGGAATTCGAGCGGAAAAAGCACGATCTCAGCGGATAATGAGCGTCGGCGTCCCGCAATTTCTTACGTTATCGACAGCTCAATTAGATTCCCGGCGCCGATCCGGCGAACCAGTGGGCACGAGCGCTCCATTGTCTCGCCCATATACCCTGGCTGGGTACTTGACGAATACCGGTGGGCGGTACATATTTCGGAGTACTCAGACGTCCGGGCAAATACCACCTCCAGTGGGTGAATTCATGGTTCGTGTCCTTACTGCCGTCTTACTGCTGGTATTTGCGGCCGCAGCAGCAGCCGATGAAGCTGCAGTGCGGCGTCTAATCGACTCGAAACTCCGCCCGGGCGACAAACTCGAGAGCGTGCAGAAGGCCCCCTACGCAGATCTCTACGAAGTCGCGTTGCGGACCGCCGAGGGTCCGGTGATTTACTACGTCGATGGCAGCGCCAGCGTCATCATCTTGGGTAGCGTCATCGACGCGAAGACCGGGCGAGACCTGACCGAGGCACGCCAGCGCAAGCTCACCGCCGTCAAATGGGAGAGCTTGCCCTTCGAGTCCGCCGTGACCACCGTCCGGGGAAACGGCCGGCGCAAGATCGCGGTGTTCTCGGACCCGAACTGCCCGTTTTGCAAGCGCTTCGAGGCAACGCTGGACAAGATCGACGACATTACCGTCCACATTTTTCTGTACCCGGTAATCAAGCCCGAATCGGTCGCCCTGACAAAATCGGTTTGGTGTTCCAAGGACCGTGCCAAAGCGTGGAACGATCTCATGCTCCGCGGCGTTCGGCCGCAGGCCGCTCCTGACTGCAATACCCCCGTCGAAAGACTGGTCGAATTGGGCCGCCGCCTCGGCGCGACCTCGACGCCGACGTGGATCCTCGCCAACGGGGAGCATTACAAAGGCGCGCTGCCGCTCGATCAGGTTCGCCGGTTGCTGGACGAGGCTTCGCCGCGGCCGTAGGCATTTCACGAGCGGGAAGTCGTTCTACGGCGAATAAGCGAGGAAGGTTGAAAGCAACGGCAGACGGCGGCGATGATGCGTACCCTAGGGCCGATTAAGCGCCGGATCCATTGCGCATAGGCCGATGACCCCCCTGTTGTTGTCAGCAGCGACTTTTTTTTCGACCCTCGGCGGCGGACTGCTCGCGTTCAGGTTCCGCGACCGGCTGCACTTTATTCTCAGTTTCACTGCCGGTGTGCTCCTGGGCGTCGTCAGCTTTGAAATCCTGCCCGAGATTTTTGAGCTGGCCCAAGACCGCAGGCTCGATGCCACCGGTGCAATGATCGCACTGGTGGTCGGATTCCTTCTATTCCACAGCCTCGAGAAATTCGTGCTTGTCCATCATGGACACGAGGCCGATTACGCCGCGCATCGCCACCCCCACGTCGGTGTCCTCTCCGCACTTGCGCTGGTTGGACACAGCTTCATGGATGGCGTGGGTATCGGTCTGGCATTTCAGGTTTCGCAATCCGTGGGCATTGCGGTGGCCATGGCCGTAATTGCGCACGACTTTTCCGACGGCTTCAATACGGTTGCCTTGATGCTGGTTCATCGCAACTCGATGCCCCGTTCAACGGTGATGCTCATATTGGATGCGCTCGCTCCCGTCCTGGGTGCAGCGTCGACCTTGCTCTTTCAAGTTCCTCCTTTCATCCTGATCCTCTATTTGGGATTCTTCGCCGGCTTCCTCCTGTATATCGGCGCGGCCGACATTTTGCCCGAGGCGCACTCTCAAGCGCGCCCGGGGACCACCATCATTCTGATAGGCCTGACGTGCTTGGGAGCGGCTTTTATTTTCGTCGTGGTTCGCTTGGTTGAAGCGGGTTAGGGTCGGAAGCGGGTTAGGGTCGGAGTCGAGGTGGCAATAGCCTACCTGACCCGACGGACAGGCACCCCTGCGGC
Organism: Betaproteobacteria bacterium; assembly: GCA_016210745.1. Classification (GTDB taxonomy): domain Bacteria; phylum Pseudomonadota; class Gammaproteobacteria; order Burkholderiales; family SG8-39; genus JACQTO01. The sequence goes on along the minus strand of JACQTO010000048.1, from coordinate 21,471 downwards.
AATCGCCCGAGGAGGTACTGCGAGAGCAAATGAGAATCTTCGTGGGGAGCCTGCATAGCGCCGCACGCTTCGTTTTATTTCAACGCCGCTCCGCACTTCGAGCAGAAGCGGTCGCCAGAGTCTGCCTGAGCACCGCATTGGGGGCAGAATCGGCCGCCGCCTCGTGGTGCCGCGGTTGCCGCCGCGCGCCGCCGCCACAGCAAGAAAGCGGCGCCGGCTGCGATCCCCAGGGGCAAGGCGACCGCGAGCGCCAAAAACCAGCCTGAACCAGTCTCGCCGGTTCGCATGGCCGGCGGGGACGATAGCGCGGGCAATGAACTCGCGGTCGATGAATCCGAGGGCAATGAACCGTCGGCTTGCGGCCGCGATATCTCCGTGGAGGTTCGCGAATCCGTCTTGGTGTAGGCAACCCTGACGGGTAGTTGCTTTCCCGCCTCGAAGGCACCCAGTTGCGCCGAGCGGTAGCGCAATCCGTCCTGGCCGGTGGCGGTAGCGTCGAGCGAGGGTGTCACCGAAAGGTCGAGCGTTCCGGCGGGCTCTTGAACGATCACCGAGAGCCGATCGGTTGCCAGGTCTCCCGGCCAGACATAGGTGTACTTGCGCTCGGGGGTGCTTGTTACGATCGGATCGTAGAACTCGATATGGAAGATGCGCTGCGGTACCTGGAACTTTACTGTGATGTAATCGCCGGCCCGCCCACTGTCGTATTTGGCGGTGAGCAGATTGCCACCTGCCTCGGACGAAAACGCCACCGCCGACGGGCCGCCCGATCGCGCAGGGATGCGTACCGATACGGCGGCCGGCAGGGCCACGTTCGACGCGAGTTCGCCCTTCAGGATCACTAGCACTGCCGGGCGATCGTATTCCGGCCAGATGTCGATTCCCAGGCTTGCCAGACGCGGATTGCCCTTGGGCGCATTGCCGCCTGCCGCCGCCGCGATAGCGGGGAGGAGCACGGCGGCCAGCAACGCGAGCGAAAAGCGCAGCCGAAGAAACGGGTGCCCGCCGCCGGACGGGAATCCCGATTGACTTGTCGAATGCTTCATGTCCACTTCTCCATTCCTACCATTCGTTCGCCTGGCTGCAGGATCCGCTACGCACTGCAGCCCGGGCCATCCTGCGGTCTGGATATAATTGTCTGGAAACCAGCATAAAGAGCATGGCGGACGAAAATGACCGCCGATCGGAAAATCTCCACAAACGACTAAGGGATAAAGCCCGATCCTTAGGCGCTTCAAAGCGCGACCCATTGGCATCTTATACCCTATCCCGGTATGTGACAAATACCTATCTAGGGTATAATTGCGCTTGATTGAAGATTTTCGGCGGTGTTCATGGAATCAAGTGCTGCATTACGTTTGGATTTGCCCGTCGAGGGCATGACCTGTGTCGCCTGCGCCGCGCGTGTCGAAAAAAGCCTGAACAAGTTGCCCGGCGTGGCGGCAAACGTAAACTTCGCCGCGGAATCGGCGCAGGTGACGCTCCAACCCGACCTCACCTCCGCCGCAGCGGTGGTCGAAGCGATCCGGCAGACCGGCTACTCGGTGCCGCTTCAGACGGCCGAATTCCAGATCGGCGGCATGACCTGCGCAGCATGCGCCGCGCGCATCGAAAAGGTGCTGAACAAATTCGAAGGCGTCGAAGCGGCGGTCAACTTCGCCAGCGAAACCGCGCGCATCCGTTACGTGCCCGGCCTTGCCGCGCCCGAAAAGTTGGCCGCGGCGATCCGCAAAGCGGGCTATGAAGCGAGCGAACGCGTAGAGACCAACGCCGAGGAGGACAAGGCGCGACGCGTCGCGGCCTATCGCGCCGAACTGCGGCTGCTGTGGATTTCCATCGCGCTCAGCGTCCCGCTTCTGGCGCAGATGTTTTCGATGTTCGGCCAAGAGCACGGCGAACTGCTGCCGCGCTGGCTGCAGCTTGTGCTTGCCACGCCGGTGCAGTTATGGATCGGGCGGCGTTTCTACGTCGGCGGCTGGAAGGCCGTGCGCGGCGGCGGGGCCAACATGGATGTGCTGATCGCGCTGGGCACCAGCATGGCGTACGGACTGAGCGCCGTCGTGACGTTCGCCGGCCTGCATCAGCAGCACGTGTATTTCGAGGCGAGCGCGGTGATCATCACGCTCGTGCTTCTGGGCAAGCTGCTCGAAGCGCGCGCCAAGCTCGGGACTTCGGCAGCGATCGAAGCGCTCATCCGCCTGCAGCCCAAGACCGCTCGCGTGGAACGCGACGGCGCGCTGGTCGAAGTGCCGGTGGCGAGCATTCAGATCGGCGACGTGTTCGTCGTGCGCCCGGGCGAGAGCATTCCTGTCGACGGCCAGGTGGCTAGCGGCGAATCCGGCGTCGACGAGAGCATGTTGACCGGCGAGAGCCTTCCGGTCGCGAAGAGGAGCGGGGCCAAAGTGTTCGCCGGCACGCTCAACCAGGAAGGGCTGCTGCGCTGCCAGGCGCAGGGCGTGGGCGCGGCGACCATGCTCGCCGGCATCATCCGCCTGGTGCGCGAGGCGCAGGGTTCGAAGGCGCCGATCCAGCGCCTTGCCGACAAGGTGGCGGGTGTCTTCGTTCCGGTGGTCGTCGCGATCAGCACACTCACCTTCTTCGCATGGTGGGGATTCGGCGGGGATTTCGCAACGGCGCTGGTGAATGCGGTGGCGGTGCTGGTCATCGCCTGCCCCTGTGCGCTCGGATTGGCGACTCCCACGGCGATCATGGTCGGCACCGGACGCGGAGCGCAAGTCGGCGTCTTGGTCAAGAACGCCGTCGCCCTGGAGCAGGCCGAAAAAATTCGCACGCTCATCGTCGACAAGACCGGCACGCTCACCGAAGGAAAGCCGGTCGTGACCGATGTCGTCCCGGCAAATGGTTTATCCGAGCGCCAGCTGCTCGCCCTGGCTGCGAGCCTCGAATCGGGCTCGGCGCATCCGCTCGCGCACGCGATCGTCGAACGCGCAAGACAGCAGGCTCTGGAACTTGCGCCGATCCGCGAATTTCGCTCCGTGACGGGCAAGGGCATCCAGGCGACGCTCGAACTTCCCGCGCTCGGCGGCGAGAAGACAGTCGTGCTCGGCGCGCCGGCCTTTCTCGAAGAATCCGGATTCGCAATCGATGCCGCGGCGATCGCGCCGCTCGTCGCGCAAGGAAAGACCGTGATCGCAGTGGGTGCCGCCGACCGCATCCTAGGTTATCTCGCCATCGCCGACAAGCTGCGCGCGAGCTCGCGCGAAGCGGTCGATGAATTGAAAGCCATGGGCATCGACGTGGTGATGCTGACAGGGGACAACGAGGCGACAGCTAAGGCCATTGCCGAATCCGCAGGCGTGACCAAATACAAGGCCCAGGTCCTACCCGGAGAGAAAGCGGCTGCGGTGGGCGAATTCAAGACCGCGGGCCGCATCGTCGGCATGGTGGGCGATGGCGTCAACGATGCGCCGGCTCTTGCCGCGGCCGATGTGAGCTTTGCCATCGGGGCGGGGTCGGACGTCGCCATCGAGGCGGCCGACATCGCGCTGATGCGAAACGACCTGCTCTCGGTGGTGGATGCGATCAGCCTGTCGCGCGCCACCTTGAGCAAGATCCGCCAGAACCTGTTCTTCGCCTTCATCTACAACGTGCTTGGCATTCCGCTTGCCGCGGCCGGAATGTTGAACCCGGTGATCGCCGGCGCGGCGATGGCCTTGTCCTCGGTGTCGGTGGTGAGCAATTCGCTGCTGTTGCGGCGCTGGCGGCGCGCCTGAGCGTGTTGTGTTCCATTTCAATGACGATAGGAGAATCGAATGCAAAAGGTGACTTTGGGAATATCCGGCATGACTTGCGGTGGTTGCGTGAAGAGCGTCAGCCGCGTGCTCGATGCGATGGACGGGGTCGCGAAAGCCGACGTGTCGCTGGAGGACCGCTGCGCCGTGGTGGACTACGATCCGGCCAAGCTCGGCGTCGAGCAATTGAAGCGCGCCATCGTCGAGGCGGGGTATGAAATCACGTCCTGATGCCAAGGAGTGCGCGCATTCAGCGCACCACGCGGTCGTGCAGCCCAACAAACCGGCGCTCCTGAAGCGCATGAACCGCATCGAAGGGCAGGTGAGGGGCGTGGCGAAAATGATCGAGGAGGACCGCTATTGCGTGGACGTGTTGACGCAGATTTCGGCCATCCAATCGGCGCTCGATGCTCTGGCCATGCAATTGCTCGGCAACCACACCAAAGGCTGCGTGCGCTCCGCGATCAAATCCGGCGACGGCGAGGCCGCAGTCAACGAGCTCATGACAGTGGTCAAGCGCTTCGGCCGCTGACGATTTGCGGCCGAAGCTTGGCTCGATAAGACCAGACCGACACCCCGTCGCCCTTCAACGGAAGAGCTAACACCCTGATTGCTTGTCGGCTTTCGCCGACAAGCAATCTCCTGATTAAACAGCGGGTTGGCGCCGCGGGCACACTAACCTGTCGCTGAATGGCGACGTTACTGCGCGAATTCGCACCGTTCCGGTAGCGCCGATGGCGTAACTGCGCGGGATCTGCACTAGTGGCACATACCTTGCTCACTGTTGGCCTGCATACCGGCGCAACCCGTTTGGAACGAAATTGCCGATCGGGCAAGACCGTGGTCGCGTGTCCGCGGCTCATGCGCGCATACCGACAACCAACCACAAAGAGGAGAGGTCATGCTCGAAAGTTTTCGTCGTAAGCCAGATTCCTCGCGCTTGCCTAGTGCTAACGCGCACCCGGAAAGTCCCTATGCTGAGTTGCGACAGGCGCTGAACCCGGCGCCGCCCCCGGAGGCGGCGAAAGCCGAGCCTCCGAAAGCCGAGGTGCCGAAAGCTCAGGAGCACGCCAAGCCGTCGCACTCCGGCGACGACGTAGTGTGCAAGTTGATCGTCGGTCCCGACATCAAATTGAAGGGCGCTGAAATCACCGACTGCGACACGCTGGTGGTCGAGGGCCGCGTCGAGGCCTCGATGGACAGCCGCGTCATCCAGATAGCGGAGACCGGCGTGTTCGTCGGGAGAGCCGGGGTCGATGTGGCGGAAATCCGCGGACGTTTCGACGGCGAACTGACTGCAACCAAGCAACTGCTGATCCGCTCCACCGGACGCGTGTCGGGAACGATCCGTTACGGCAAGATCGCGATCGAGGAAGGCGGCGAATTGTCCGGGGACGTCGGTGCGATCGGCTCGACAAGCAAAGGTGCGGCATTGCTGAATGACGCCCCGGGCATCAACCGCAAGCCCGCAGCAGGGTCCGTGGCGACGCCTCCACCTCACACGGTGGCCGCGGATGTCCGGCATGCGGGTGGCGAGAAATCGGCCGGTGCGGCGCACTGACGCACTCTGCGCACCGGTCCCGCACCGGACCTTTTTGAGCGTTGTCGTCCGCGGGCGACAACGCGGAGGATCTGCGCCCTCGGAAAGTTAAGGATGTTCTGAAAGACGGGAGAGAAGAACGGCAGAAATCGTCTCCCGCGACAGCAATGCGATCATGCGAATACGCTCTTCAAGTCGGATCGACCTGATTTTGCGTCAGATTTTCGGGTTCTTGGTGCCCTATTTGCCGCTTTCTGCCGTTTTTGGGCGGCCTCTCCTACGCTGCCAGCAAGCGATGGCGCGGGCGGTGCAGATTCGCCAGCGCGAATAGCGTAAATCATCCGGGTACAGTTCTCGGCAATGCCTCGGTAACGTAGCTTGCCATGAACCCACAGCCGCGTGACCCCAAGGTAGGCGTGTTCATCAAAAGCGGCAAATCAGCAGCATGGGCATGCGCAGGTTCCGAGGAAACTGGCAGCGTAGAGGTCTGCGCGCCATCCAGCTCGGGATACGAGTCAATCGGCAAAGTAGGGGCCGGCCGCGTCTTCCCGGTCTCGCCAAAATCCCGCGCACCGCCTTGCTCCCGCGCGTTCGCGCCCGGCCCACACCCCTGACCCACTCGACTGCGATCGTTCTGATTCACTCTGGGAGAAAACCATGCACAACTATTCAAGATTGCTTTCCATCGGCGCAATATCCATTGCGGCCCTCGCGCTGCTTTCGGCGTGCGGCGGTTCAGGCGGTGGCGGGAGCGGCACGGCCGCCCCGGGTGCAACCACGCTGAGCGGCACAGTGGCCAAGGGAATCGTTAAGGGGGGCAGAGTTCTCGTCTGCCGGATCGTCAACGGCACACCCGAACCGGACGGATCCTGCGCATCGACGGCGACAGGGAACGATGGTTCATTCGGCGTCACGATGAGCGACGGGTTTGCCGGCCCGGTGATGATCAAGGTCATGGCAGGTGCCGGCAGCATGATGTCCGACGAGACCACGGGAACCGATGTTCCCTACGCCATGACCATGCGCGCGGTCGTACCGTCGATGTCCGGCACGATGGCCGCTTATGTCACGCCCTTCAGCGAAATGGCTGCCAGCGCGGTCGGCACGAGCGGCATTGATGCGGGCAAAATGACCCAGGCCATGTCCACGGTGCAGACGATGATGGCAAGTTTCGGCATCGACCTGAACGTCAAGCCGATGATGGACCTGAAGAACGATGGCGCGAATTCGGTGATGTTGGGAAAAGAGGCAAACATGGTCAAGCAATTGGCGAGAGTCATGATGGCGGCCAAGAATTCCAGTGCCCTTACCGATGCCAACGGCACGCCTTGCAACACGGCGGGAACGGTGGCGCAACAGGTGGCCTGCACAATCAATGCCATGAACAGCGTCATGACCGGGCCGGGAACATTCGACGCAACCAAATTTGCCACTGTTCTTGGGGCGCTGAACTCCCAGACTGTGACAACCGTCGCGATGCCGATAATGCGCGCGGATGGGTCGATCGTAATGGAAACCGCAGATATGACCTCCAGCGCGTCCATCCAGTCTGCCATGCAAGACGCCGGGATGATGACCGCTACGGCAACGACCATGGTGCCCGGCATGATGCAGGGCATGCATTAGGGGATTATGAAAAACGTCAAACGTCATCCCCGCGAATGCGGGGATCCAGTGTAGAGATGGGAGCAGCTTGGGCTGCGTCCGCCGATTATTTGAGCACCGCGCCGCATTTCGAACAGAAGCGGTCGCTGGAGGTCGCTTTGGCGCCGCATTTGGCGCAAGCGCGGGCGCTGCTCGACTGTGCCTCAGACGCTCTCTCGCGCCGCCGCCACAGAAGATATCCCGCTCCGGCTCCGAGAATCAGCGGCAAGCCAATGCTGGCAATCACGGCCCAGACCGAAGGATCGCTGCTGCCTGCAGTGCCTGGTGCGAGCGGCAGATCGGATGGGGATGACGATGCGCGATCTTTCGGCGGGAGTATCTCGGTGGAAGTGCGCGCGTCGGTCTTCGTGTAGCTGATCTTGATCGGCAGTTGCTTTCCGGGAACGAGGGCCCCCAGCTGTCCCGAGCGATAGCGCAGCCCATCCGGACCGGCGGCAGAAGCGTCGAGCTTCGGTTCAACTGAAATATTGCTCGAGGCCGCAGGTTCCTGGACGATAACGTCCACACGCTCGGCCGCAAAATCGCCCGGCAAAACGTAGGTATAGCTGCGCGCGGGCGCACGCGTCGCAAGCGGATCGTAGAACTCGACATGGAAAAAGCGCTCCGGTGTCCGGAACTTCACCAGGATGTGGTCGCCGGCGTCCTCGCGCTCGTGCGGTGCGTTGAGCAGACCGCCGCTTGCCGTGGCGGAGACCGCCACGGCCGACGGGCCGCCCGATAACGCCGGGATGCGCACCGATACCGCGGCCGGCAGACCGACGTCCGAGGCGATCTCGCCCTTGAGTATCACCAGCACTGCCGGGCGGTCGTATTCCGGCCAGATTTCCATATGCAGGCTCGCCAAGCGCGGGTTGCCCTTGGGTGCGGCGCTGCTCGAGGCTGCGGCGGCGAACGCAGGCACGCACAGGATGGCAAGCGTGGCGATCAAGATTCGCGATGCGACGCGCGCGCCGGCAGCCCGGGTTCCCTGCTGCCTTGTGATGCCGATCATCTCCTGCTCTCCTTAGGTCGCGATGCCGTCTTTTCGCGGCAAATCGGTATATTCTATTCTCGATCTCAATCGGATAGGCATAGATGGAATCCACCTCTGCACTGTGCCTGGATTTGCCCGTCGAGGGCATGACCTGTGTCGCCTGCGACGTGTTGACGCACATCTCGGCCATCCAATCGGCGCTCGATGCCCTCGCCATGCAAATTGCTCGGCAACCACACCAAAGGCTGCGTGCGCTCCGCGATCCGATCCGGCGACGGCGAGGCCGCGGTCGATGAGCTGATGACGGTGGTCAAGCGCTTCGGGCGCTGAGAGCAATCAACGAGGTTGGCACAACCGCGACTGCGAGAGGCTGCAATTCGAAACCTTATATTGGCGATGCTCCTGGCAGCTGGGAGCAGTAATGCGGCTGCGGAGTGGGTCGAGGTTGGCGGCAATGAAAACGCCACGACCTACGCCGATCCAGCCACTATTCGCAGGGCGGGCAACTCGGTGACAATGTGGCATCTGATCGACTATGTGAACGCAAGAGCGATCGAAGGGGCTAAGCCGTATATGTCGATAACGATGCAGGATGAATATGACTGCAACGAAGAGCGCGCTCGAACGCTTTCCATCTCCGTCCACACGGGAAATATGGGTGAAGGCGAAGTAATCGGGATCACCACTAAGCCCTGGTACTGGCGGCCAGTCTCATCCGACACGCTGGTGGAGACTCTGCGAGCATTCGCCTGTGAAAAGCAGTAGAGGTTCGCGCATCTCTAGAACCGGCATGAGTTCGTAGCGGCACAAGTCGATGAAGCGGTCGCTCGCCGTCGGCAAACACGACGGACGGCGAATACGGGTTCTGCAGCGCACTGCAGAGCTTTCCGAAGAGCTGTCGGCGATGAAGCGCCGCGCAGCCTACAATGCATCGCATGGAATCTGCCCAAAGTAATCAGCGCATGCGCGACGCTGCAGCACTGCTCGGCTTCGTGGTGCTGTGCCTCGCAGTGGCGGCGGCAGGGGGAGCGGTGACGGCGACAAGCGTGGGAACGTGGTATGCGGGGCTCGCGAAGCCCGCGTTCAATCCGCCCAGTTGGGTGTTCGCTCCGGTGTGGACCGCGCTCTATCTGATGATGGCGTTCGCCGGCTGGCGCATATGGCGTCGCCGCGGCGTGGCCGGAGTGGGTGGCGCGCTCGATGTGCGGCCGGCGTTGGGAGCATGGGCGCTGCAGCTCGCGCTGAACCTCGCCTGGTCGTTTGTATTTTTCGGTGCCCGGCTGATCGGTGCGGCCCTTGCCGAGAGCGTGCTGCTGCTGGCGGCGATTCTCGCCACGGCCGTGCTCTTCTGGCGCATCGACCGCGCGGCCGGGGCGCTCCTCGTTCCGTACGCCGCGTGGGTCGCTTTTGCCACGGTGCTGACTGCGGCGCTGTGGCGGCTGAATTAGCCGGCGGGGTCCGACGCCTCTTACGCTTTGCCGTTCTTGACGTTTCTGCTGGCCGAAGAACGGCTATGAAGGCTATCCCTCGAGGAAGAACGACAGCGCGTGGGCGAGCGCATCGGGTGCCTCCTCGGGGATGTAATGCCCGCAGGCGAGCGCGCCGCCGTGCACGTCGGCGGCCACCTTGCGCCACTCGGCGAGCGCATCGAATTCGCGCGCGATGATCCCATGCGCGCCCCAAAGCGCGAGCAACGGGCAGGCGAGCTTTCTTCCCGCGGTGAGGTCGGCCGCGTCGTGCTCGAGGTCGATGCTCGCGCTGGCGCGGTAGTCCTCGCAGCTCGCGTGAATTGCCGCGGGGTCCGAGAAGCAGCGCAGGTATTCGGGCCAGCCCTCGGGCATGAAGGGCTCAAGCCCGGCAAAGCGGGTCATGTGGTGGCGCAGGTAGGTCTCGGGCTTGGCGCCGATCAGCGTCTCGGGAAAGGGCGCGGGCTGGATCAGGAAGAACCAGTGGTAGTAGGCGCGCGCAAAGGCCATGGTGGTGCGCTCGTACATCGCCTTGGTGGGGGCGACGTCGAGCACGGCGATGCGCGAGACCGCCTGCGGGTGGTCGGCGGCGAGCCGGTGTGCGACGCGCGCGCCGCGGTCATGGCCGACGAGATGGAAGCGATCGAAGCCGAGCGCACGCATGACCTCGAGCTGGTCGCGCGCCATCTCGCGCTTGGAATAGTTGGCGTGATCGGGCAGGCCCGGCGGTTTGGACGAATCGCCGTAGCCGCGCAGGTCGCTCGCGACCACCGTCCAGCGTTCGGCAAGGAGCGGTGCGATCTTTCGCCATATGGCGAGCGTTTGCGGATAGCCGTGCAGCAGCAGCACCGGCGGCCCTTTGCCGGCTACGACCAGGTTGATCTCCACGCCGTTCGCTGCCACGCGGCGCCGCTCGAATCCCTCGAACATCGCGGATTGCTCCTTCGCGGAGGCAGGCTCCGCAGGCATGAGGCTACTATGCCATTAAGGCACGTCGTCCTCAATGATCGGCCCATGGTAATCTGCTCTGGAAATCGGGCCACACTGATTAACGAATTTGCATTGGAGCGATTGGTATGACATCGAAGAACCAGCATGGCGGCGAGGCGATTCTTCAGGCATTCAGGCAGCTTGGGATCGAGTATGTGTTTTCTTCGCCTGGCTCGGAGTGGGCGCCGGTGTGGGAGGCATTTGCGAGCCAGCAGGTTGAAAAGCGCCCCGGACCGGCCTTCCTCAACTGCGGCCACGAGACGCTCGCGGTGGATCTCGCCATTGGGTACAGCGCGATCACCAGACGGATGCAGGCTGTAATGCTGCACGCGGGCTCGGGCCTGTTGCAGGGATCGATGGGGATCAACGCTGCGCGCATGTCGGCGACGCCGATGATCGTCCTGTCCGGAGAGTCGCTCACATACGGCGACGCGCGCGACTTTGATCCAGGCGCACAGTGGTACGGTCTCCTGGGTGTCGTCGGCGGCCCGCAACGCCTGGTCGAGCCGCTGGTGAAATGGGGCAACCAGGCCACCAGCCCGGAAACACTGTACGACATGGTGATCCGCGCCGGCGAAATCGCTCTGCGCACGCCGGCCGGCCCGACCTACCTCAATGTCCCGCTCGAGACCATGCTCGCGCCCTGGGCGCCTCGGGGGAACCTGCGCGCGGTGCCTTACCCGCCCAAGCCCCGCCCCGCCGATGCCGATATCGAGCGGGTTGCGCGGATGCTGGCCGAATCGACCTCGCCGCTGATCGTCACCGACTCGGCCGGTCGCGAGCCCGAGGGCTATGCGGCGCTGGTGGAACTGGCGGAACTGCTGGCGATTCCGGTGATCGAGAGTTCGGTGGCGAGCGTCTCCAATTTTCCCAAGGAGCATCCACTGCACCAGGGTTTCGACGTCGATCCTGTGCTCGAGACCGCTGATCTGGTGCTCCTCGCCAGAAGCCGCATTCCCTGGTATCCGCCCAGCGCCAGTCCCAAGCATGCGCGCGTAGTGGTGCTCGACGAGCAGCCGTTCAAGACCTGGATGGTGTACCAGAACCTGCACGGCGACGACTACCTGGAAGGCGACGTGCCCTCGACATTAGGACTGCTCTGCGAGGCGGTGCGGGGATCGCTCGGGGCAGCCGCCAGAAGCAAGATCGAAGCGCGCAGGGGGCAACTCGTGACGTCGCACGAGCGGATGCGGGACGCCAATCGCGCTGCAGTCGCCAAGGCGCGGCAGACGAGCGGACTGAGTGCGCTCGACATGTGCGCGACGCTCGCCGAGGTGCTGCCGGAAAACGCCGCCTACCTGGACGAGACCACCATGCAGCGCTCCCTCAACGCTCGCCACCTCGGCTATCGCGGCCCGCACAGCTTCTTCCGCGTGCCGAGCGGCCTGGGCCAGTGCCTGGGCTTCGGTCTGGGCATCAAGCTCGCCAATCCGCAGCGCGAGGTCGTGTGCCTGGTCGGGGACGGGTCGCTGCTCTACAACCCCGTGCTGCCGGCTCTCGGTTTTTCAAGAGAACACAAACTGCCGCTGCTGGTAATCGTGTTCAACAACCACGGCTATCGCTGCATGTCGGCCAACCACCGTTCCTTCTATCCGAAGGGTGTCGCGGCCGAACATGACCTATTTGTCGGCGAAACCCTGAACGGGCTCGACTACGCCGAACTGGCCAAGCTCTTCGGCGGTGTCGGCCTGCGCGTTCGCAGCACGCAAGAGCTGAGGCCAGCGCTGCAGCAAGCGCGGGACGCAGTGCGCGACGGCAAGATCGCGATCGTCAACGCCGAGCTGAGCTAAGAGCGCGACTAAGAGGCGTCAGTAATCGCACCTAGGGCGAGAGCAGCGAAGCCCAACATGAATCCCCTAGGCGGACTTGCGGGCCGCGGCCGGCGCAAGGCGGGCAATTGCCTCGTCGGTCGTCATCACGTCGCCGAAATAGAGCTGGAAGTTGTTGAGGGCACCGGCATGCAATTCATCGCGCCGGCCCGCATTGCCGTCGGAGATCATGATCACCTTATAGTCGAACATCGACGCGTCGCGCGCGGTCGACTCGCAGCAGGTGTTGGTCACGGTGCCGGTGATGAGCAGCGTGTCGAGTTTATTCTGCACGAGCACCTCGTTCAGGTTCGAGGAGTCCGGAATCATCGCGCTGTACTTGATCTTCTTCACGTAGAGGTCGGCGGGTAGCGCCGCGAGTTTCGGGTACAGCTTGAATCCGTCGCTGTCCTCGGCAAGGTTCTTCAGGCGCCGGGCAGCGTTCTCGGGGGTGAGCATCCGGTTGTGATAATTGGCCCAGCGCTCCATCGCTCCGGTGGCCGTGGTCTGGATCCAGACGACCCTGCCGCCCGCGGCGCGAATGGCCGCCGCCATTCGGTTGATGTTCGGCACGATCTCGCGCGCCAGCGGGACCGCGGTCGGAATCTCCTCCGCGACGAAGTAGTTCTGCATATCGACAACGACGAGCGCAGCGTGCGCAGCATCGATCACTTCGTTGGCGCGCGCCTTGCCCTGGCGCTGCATGACGGCTTGCTTGACGTATTCGGGGGTGGCGTAGCTGTGCATGGTTCCTCGCAGTGAGTAGTGAGGTGGGCGCGGATCATACCAAAACGGCAAATTGGGGTCTGAAGCGCATTGGACTCGAAGTGGCTATACCGGGCACCTGGCTTATACCGCAGCCGACACGCGACGGGCGCGCAGGATCGGCGCAACGCGCAAGGCCACCATCAGGTAATCGGCAAGCCAGAAGCTTGTAAAGGCGGCAAGCCAATACGGATCGATCCGCTCGCCCGTGTCTTCGGAGACCGCGTCGGTAGAGAAAAAGAGGAGGGCGAACACCGCGGGCAGCCAACGGAGAAGGCGGCGCCGCGAAATCGCTTGCGGAAGCTCTATATCGCTCTCGACCGGCATTTTCGCCACGATCAACGGCAAGATGATGAACCACAATGGCGGCCCTATCCAGCGCGCCACAATGGATTCGGCATCTTCGGCCGCTGCGGCGACCTCCCGCCCCAATCGAACCATGACCCACTGCCAGGCAGCCAGCGCAAAGCCCCACATGATGGCAAGCAGCGCCAGCGTGCCGAAAAGCGGGAAATGGACAAAGGATCGCACGATCGACCACAATATGCCGATGCCCGGCGCGGTCGGCTGCAGCATGCGCGCGTAATACGCATGCTGCAGAACTCCGGCAATGGCTGCAAGCGGGAGCGCCCAAGCGAGGGCGCGGCGGAAGCGGCGGCCGATGCGATGGAGATCCCAGTCCCCAAAGCCATCGTGCAAACCCGTACCTACGTACACGGAAAGCATGGCGAGAAAGACTCCTGCAATGGCGAGCATCGCAAAAACAAGGGGCCCGCCGAGCTCTGGGTCGAGACGATCCGCTGGCATTGAGCAAGTATAGCCGTTAGTTCTGAGCAGCCGCGCCTGTTCCTGCTCGCGGACGGCGCTCGATACCGGCGTCGCGTCATCCTTTGCCGCGCCGGTGGTGTCGCGTCGCGCTCAGGCGCATGGTGAGTCCGATGGCCGCGGCGGCATCGACGAGGCGATCGAGGCTGAAGATGTCCTGGCCGGCGCCAAGCCGGCTCATCTGAGCGGGCGAGAGACCGAGCAGTTTTCCCGCGGCCGCGCGCGTCATGCGCGCCTCGTCGATGCTCCGGATAATGCGTGAGCGCAATTGTGCACGCAGGCGCGCGGAGGGCGGTTTCGTTGCCATGGCGATTCGCTCCCCTGTCGCTTGTCAATACTGACATTATAGACGGACGAGAGCCGGCGGCAGATTCAGAAGGAGCGTCTGTTGAGTGGCGTTCTTCTTGAAGGCGGAGGGGCTTCCCTGGATCGACACGGGAACCCGGTGGCTGCGCCGCGCTAAACTGACCGCTGGGATCTTTCCGAAGAAGGAGAACCGCAATGCAACTGCTCAGCGTCAAGATCGACAAACCCGATATGATCAACTTCATTCTCGGGCAGACGCATTTCATCAAGACCGTGGAGGACGTGCACGAGGCACTGGTGGGCGCGGTGCCTGGGATCAAATTCGGACTGGCGTTTTGCGAGGCGTCCGGTGCGTGCCTGCTGCGCTGCTCGGGGACGGACGCCGCGATGGTGGAACTGGCGAAGAAGAATGCGCTCGCCCTTGGCGCGGGCCACTCCTTTATCGTCTTTCTCGGCGAGGGATTCTTCCCATTGAATGTTCTCAATGCCCTGAAAGCCGTGCCTGAGGTGTGCCGTATATTCTGCGCTACAGCCAATCCGACCGAGGTGGTTCTTGCGCAGACCGATCAGGGGCGCGGCATTCTCGGCGTGGTGGATGGCGCGAGCCCCAAGGGCGTGGAAGCCGACGCCGATGTCGCCTGGCGCAAGAATCTGCTGCGGCAGTTCGGTTACAAGCTTTGACAGGGACACGGTCGGATCCCGGTGATAAGCAGCGCCGGCATCGCGATAATCGATGGGCGCTCCAGTGAAAGCCTGCCGCCCCGCTTATCGAGCATTTTTGTCGACACGCCCGCAAGTTCGGCAGGCGGCAGTACGGGCTCAGAGTTGGAACTGCTCGCTCTCGTCGGCCAACGCCAGGTCAACCTGCTTGCGTGTGAGCGCCGGCGCGAAGATCTCGATAAAGGCATAGGTGTAGCCGCGCAGCAGGCTGCCGCGCTTCACCGCCACCCTTGTGGTGTTGGTGCGGAACAGATGCGAGCAATCGAGTGCGCGTAGATGCGGGTCGCGGCGCGGGTCGTAGGCCATGGCGGGGATGATGCCCACGCCCAGGCCCAGTTCGACGTAGGTCTTGATCACGTCGGCATCTATCGCCGCCAATACCACGTCAACGGCGAGTCCGCGCTCGGCAAAAGCGGCGTCGATGTTCGAGCGGCCGGCGAAACCGGGGTCGTAAGTCACGATCGGGTGGCGCGCCAGCGCATCGAGCGTGAGCGGGGCAAATTTGTTCAAAGGGTGCGTGGGCGGCACAACCACGCAGTGCTTCCACGAGAATCCGGGCAAAGCGAGCAACCCGGGGTAGTGATCGAGTGCCTCGGTGGCGATGGCGATGTCGGCGGTTCCCGCGAGCACCATTTCGGCAAGCTGCGGAGGCCTGCCCTGTTGCATGGTCAGGTGCACCTTCGGATAGCGGCGCTTGAATTCGCTCACCACGCGCGGCAGCGAGTAGCGCGCCTGCGTATGCGTGGTGGCGATCGTGAGCGGTCCTGCATCCTGATCGCGGAAATCGCTAGCGGCGCGTTTCAGGTTCTCCATTTCCTGCAGCACGCGCTCGATGATGCCCAGCACCGCTTTGCCCGGCTCGGTGAGCGATGCGATGCGCTTGCCGTGACGCACGAAGATCTCGAAGCCGAGCTCGTTCTCGAGCTCGCGGATTTGCTTGGAAACACCCGGCTGCGACGTGCACAAGGCGTTGGCCGCCTCGGTGAGGTTCAAGCCCCGGCGCACTGTCTCGCGCACATAGCGCAGTTGCTGGAAATTCATGACCGGATCCGTAGTGCGCTGTGATTATATAGATGTGCCTGTTTATTCGTTTCCCTTATAAGGCGAGTCTATTACGCCCGCGCGTTAGTCGCAATCGGGCCGGTGTGCGCGCGCACAGGGACGTCCGGACGCGCAAGCGAAGGAAGGGGTGGACAAGGTCTCACCCCTTCCGTGGCGGCAAAAAAAGGGCGGATGGAGCGTGCCGTTAGCGAGCCGACTGATCGCGAGCGCGTCGGCGGCGATGCTAGTCCGCGAGACCCGCGAACAGGGGGGTACTCAGATAGCGCTCGCCGAAGGAGGGGATAATGACGACTATCAGCTTGCCTTTGTTTTCGCCGCGCTTGGCCACTTCGAGCGCCGCCCACATCGCCGCGCCCGAGGAGATGCCCACCAGCAGGCCTTCTTCGCGCGCCATGCGCCGGGCGGTGCTAATCGCGTCGTCGTTTTTCACGCGCACGATCTCGTCGCAGATCTTGGTGTCGAGGACCCTGGGGATGAAGCCGGCACCGATGCCCTGGATCGGGTGTGAGCCGGCTTGCCCGCCGGAAAGCACGGGGGAGGCATCGGGTTCGACCGCGACACACCAGAACGAGGGCTTGCGCGCCTTGATCACCTCGCCTACGCCGGTGATGGTGCCCCCGGTTCCGATGCCCGAGACCAGGATATCGGCTTTGCCGTCGGTGTCGCGCCAGATCTCCTCGGCGGTAGTGCGGCGATGCACCTCGGGGTTGGCCGGGTTCTCGAATTGCTGCGGAATGAAGTAGCGCGTATCCGCAGCGGCCATTTCCTCCGCCTTCCGGATGGCCCCAGGCATGCGCTCCGCACCAGGGGTAAGCACTAGCTCCGCGCCGTAGGCGCGCATCAGCGCGCGCCGCTCCTTGCTCATGCTGTCGGGCATGACAATGGTGCAGCGGTAGCCGCGCGCCGCGCACACCATGGCCAGGGCGATCCCGGTGTTGCCGCTGGTGGGTTCGAGCACGATGGTGTCGGACTTGATGCGTCCTTCCTTCTCGGCCGCCTCGATCATCGACAGGCCGATCCGGTCCTTCACGCTGTGGGCTGGGTTCTGGTACTCGAGCTTGCCCAGCACCTGCGCGACGCACCCTTGCGTCAGCCGGTTGATTCGCACCAGCGGGGTGTTGCCGACGAGATCAGCGACGCTGTTGGCAATTTGCATAGGATCTCCTTCGCCCGAAATCAGATCAGTCTAGATCGCCGCCAGTGCCTGTTCCAGATCTTCCTTGAGATCGTCGATGTGCTCGATGCCCACCGACAGACGCACCGTGTCTTCGGTGACCCCGGCCTTCGCCAACTCGTCCTTTGACAGTTGCCGGTGCGTGGTGGAAGCCGGATGGCAGGCGAGCGATTTGGCATCGCCGATGTTCACCAGGCGGGTGAAAAGCTTCAGGGCGTCCTGGAATTTCGCCCCGGCGGCGCTGCCGCCTTTCACGCCGAAGGTGAGGATCCCCGAGGGGCGTCCGCCCATGTATTTCTTCGCCAGGGCGTGGTCTTTGTGATCGGGCAGCCCGGCGTAATTCACCCAGGTCACTTTCTTGTGGGCCTTGAGATACTTCGCCACCGCAAGTGTGTTCTCGACGATGCGCTCCATGCGTACCGCGAGGGTTTCGATGCCCTGCAGGATCAGGAATGCGTTGAACGGCGAGATCGCAGCGCCGGTATTGCGCAGGGGCACCACACGGGCGCGGCCGATATAAGCTGCGGCCCCTAGCGCTTCGGTGTAGACCACACCATGATAGGAAACGTCAGGCTCGTTGAGGCGGCGGAATTTTTGCTTGTAATCGGCCCAGGGAAACTTGCCCGAATCCACGATGGCCCCACCGATGGAATTGCCGTGGCCGCCGAGATACTTGGTCAGCGAATGCACGACGATGTCGGCACCGTGTTCGAAGGGCCGCAGAAGGTAGGGCGTCGGCACGGTGTTGTCGACGATTAGGGGAACGCCGTGGCGATGGGCGATCGAGGCGAGTTCCTCGAAATCGGTGATGTTGCCCAGCGGGTTTCCGATCGATTCGCAGTACAAGGCTTTGGTCTTGGCGTCGATCAATTTCTCGAAGGCATTGGGTTCGCGGTAGTCGGCGAAGCGTGTTTCGATGCCGAATTGCGGAAACGTGTGCGCAAACAGGTTGTAGGTCCCGCCGTAGAGCGTGCTTGCCGACACGATGTTGTCCCCGGCTTCGGCGATGGTCAGAATGGAATAGGTGATGGCCGCCTGGCCCGAGGCGAGCGCGAGACCGGCAACGCCGCCCTCCATGGCGGCGAGCCTCTTCTCCAGAACGTCCTGGGTCGGATTCATGATGCGCGTGTAGATATTGCCCTCGACTTTCAGGTCGAACAGATCCGCCCCATGCTGTGTATTATCGAAGGCATACGAGGTGGTTTGATAAATGGGTACCGCCACGGCCTTGGTGGTGGGCTCGGGGCTGTAGCCGGCGTGGACGACTAGCGTTTCGATTTTCATTGCGGACCTCTCCTGGAAACCGGGAGGCAAGTATAGCGGCGCTTTTTCGCCCGACAACGACGGGATTGGAGATTGGATATTACTCTAGGTTATTTACCGGCCACTGTAGAGTGCATTATTGCGCTATGCAGCCGGTTCAGGCCCTGCTGCGAACTGGTACGTTCGGGGCGTCGCCAGTGTTCTAAGCGGGGGCCGGACTAGATTGACGTTTACGTTAACGTAAAGTACGCTTTGCGGAAATTCTCGTGTCCATTGGGCGCACCGAGGCTGCCATGACCGATCTCAGCGTTATCCAGCAACCTACTGAGTACAAAGCAAAAAACAAAATCCGTTTCGTGACGGCGGCATCCTTGTTCGACGGCCACGACGCCTCGATCAACATCATGCGCCGCATGTTGCAGGCGACCGGCGTCGAGGTGATCCACCTCGGGCACAACCGCTCGGTCGAGGAAGTGGTGACAGCCGCGCTGCACGAGGACGTCCAGGGAGTTGCGGTTTCGTCCTATCAGGGCGGCCACATCGAGTACTTCAAGTATATGGTCGACCTGCTCAAGGAACGCGGCGGGGAGAGCATCAAGGTGTTCGGCGGCGGCGGCGGCGTGATCGTCGCCGACGAGATCCACGAACTCGAATCCCACGGCGTGGCGCGCATCTACACCCCCGAGGACGGGCAGAAACTCGGCCTGCAGGGCATGATCAACGACATGGTTTCGCGCTGCGACCTCGACCTGTCGCAGGCGACGCCGAAGGATTTCAAGGCAGTCAAGGCCGGGGATCGCCGCGCGCTGGCAAGACTCATCACCGCGCTGGAGGCTGGCGCAACGGCTGAGGATGCAGGGCCCGCAAAGCTCCGCGATCATTTGATGCGAGAGGCCGGCACCGTCGCGATCCCCTCGCTTGGCATCACCGGCACCGGCGGCGCTGGAAAATCCTCACTCACCGACGAGCTGATCAGGCGCCTGCGCCTGGATCAGGACGATCGCATGAATATCGCCGTGCTCGCAGTCGATCCGTCGCGGCGAAAATCCGGCGGCGCGCTGCTTGGCGACCGCATCCGCATGAACGCCATCGAGCCGTGGGCCAAGGGCCCGCGTGTGTTCATGCGCTCGCTTGCCACGCGCGACACGGGCAGCGAGGTGTCGGCGGCGCTTGGGCCTGCGATCGCAGCCTGCCGGCTGGCGGGATTCGATTTGATCGTGGTCGAGACCTCGGGTATAGGGCAGGGCGATGCGGCGATCGTGCCGTTGGTAGATGTTTCGGTTTACGTCATGACCCCGGAGTACGGCGCGGCGAGCCAGCTCGAGAAAATCGATATGCTCGATTTTGCCGACTTTGTCGCCATCAACAAGTTCGATCGCCGCGGCGCCGAGGATGCGCTGCGCGATGTGCGCAAGCAATATCAGCGCAATCGCAAGCTCTTCGATGTCGCCGCCGATGATCTGCCGATCTACGGCACGATCGCCTCGCGCTTCAACGACGACGGCGTCACTGCGCTCTATCAGGGCATCAAGTCGCGGCTCATCGAGCATGGACTGAAGACCGCGGCGGGGAGCGGCCGGCTGCCCCTGCTGCGCGGCAAGACCTCATCGGGCAAGAACGTGATCGTGCCGCCGGCGCGTTCGCGCTATCTCGCCGAAATCGCCGATACCGTGCGCAGCTACCACCGGCACGTGCGCGAACAGTCGCAACTCGCGCGCGAGCGCCAGCAGTTGATGGCCACGAAACGGATGCTCCTTGGTAATCTGCTCCCCTCGAAGGGGGAGAAGAACCTGCTCGAGCATGAAGAGCCAGCAGCATCGGCGACGCTCGCCTCCGTATCGAAGGGTGACGCACCCCCTCTCCCTCAGGCAGAGGGCCGGGGTGAGGCTGGGGTCACCACTGCGATCGATACCCTGATCGCCGAGCACGAATCACGACTCGATTCGCGAGCCAAGAAGCTGCTCGACATGTGGCCGCAGATGCAGCGCGCATACTCGGGCGAGGAGTATGTGGTGCGCATCCGCGACCGCGAAGTGCGCACCAAGCTCACCCACACGACGCTCTCGGGCAGCACGGTCCGCAAGGTCGCGCTGCCCAAGTACGAGGATGCGGGCGAGCTGCTTTCATGGCTCATGCGCGAGAACGTCCCCGGATCGTTCCCCTATACCGCGGGCGTATTCGCGTTCAAGCGCGAAAACGAAGATCCGACGCGCATGTTCGCGGGAGAAGGCGACCCGTTCCGCACCAACCGGCGCTTCAAGTATTTGTCCAAGGACAGCGACGCGAAGCGCCTCTCGACCGCCTACGATTCGGTCACGCTCTACGGCTTCGACCCGGACACGCGTCCGGACATCTACGGCAAGGTCGGCAATTCCGGCGCCTCGATCGCCACGCTCGAGGACAGCAACGTGCTCTACGAGGGCTTCGATCTGTGCGCGCCCAGCACCTCGGTGTCGATGACCATCAACGGTCCGGCGCCGACCATGCTGGCGATGTTCCTCAATTCGGCCATCGACCAGCAGGTGGACAAATTCAAGGCCGACAACGGCCGCGAGCCGACCGAGGACGAACTGGAGAAAATCCGCGAGTGGACGCTCTCCACCGTGCGCGGCACGGTGCAGGCCGACATTCTCAAGGAGGACCAGGGCCAGAACACCTGCATTTTCTCCACCGAGTTCTCGCTCAAGGTGATGGGTGACATCCAGGAGTATTTCATCCACCACGAGGTGAAGAATTTCTATTCGGTGTCGATCTCCGGCTATCACATCGCCGAGGCCGGCGCGAACCCGATCTCACAGCTCGCTTTCACCATGGCGAACGGTTTCACCTACGTCGAGGCCTACCTCGCGCGCGGCATGCACGTCGATGACTTCGCTCCGAACCTGTCGTTTTTCTTCAGCTACGGCATGGATCCCGAGTACGCCGTGCTCGGGCGCGTGGCGCGGCGCATCTGGGCGATCGCGATGAAGAACCGCTACGGCGGCAACGAGCGCAGCCAGAAACTCAAATTCCACTCGCAGACCTCCGGGCGCAGCCTGCACGCGCAGGAGATCGCATTCAACGACATCCGCACCACGCTGCAGGCGCTGATCTCGACCTACGACAACACCAACTCGCTGCACACCAATGCCTACAACGAGGCGATCACCACGCCCACCGAGG
>JACQTO010000047.1 GCA_016210745.1 Betaproteobacteria bacterium | reverse complement strand
TGTCTTCCTCGTCCAGGACCTTCGCGATCTCGGCTGCAACGTAGTTCGCCCCGATTGCGCCCTTTGTGCCCTTGTCCGCAGCCAGCTTGGCCATGTTCGCCATTCTCTCCGCGTGCTCTTTTTTGATTGCTTCCAGGCGCTTTGCCACCGCATCGCGAAATGCAGGCGTGGCCTTCGCTTTCAGCGCCTCGATCAACTGGCGCAGGATGCTCATCGCATCACCGCCCAGGCGCAGATTGGTCGGGAAACCCCACATGGGGAAATCCGACTTCATCACGTCGACATCGATGTGGGCCCACCATGACTGCGGGTTCTCCTGCACCAGCTTCGGCATCCACGGCACATCCACATCGACCATCAGGCCAACGTCGGCCAGGGGAACGTGCTTGGCGCTGCTGAATCCGGCGTGGCAGACCGACTTCCTCGACAGGTTCAGATAAATCGGGCCCGACTCGATTACGCGGATGCCCGCAAGCAGCGCCAGTTCCTCGATCACCGCTGGCGCGGCCTGATTGCGGCCGGCATAGGTGGCGATCAGGACCGGGTGCTTCGCCGCGAGCAGCTTGTCGGCCAGCGCGCTGATGGAGGCATTGTCGGCGGCCCCGGCGTGCGCGGAGCCAAAACGCTCCTCAGGGAACGAACGGATCGCATTCTCATCCCATGTCTGGGCCAGCACCTCGCGCGGCAGCATCAGGTACGCCGGCCCGGGCGGATCGCTGTGCACCACCGAATGCATGCGGCGCAGCACTTCCTTGGCAATCACCCCCGAGGGCAATGTCCACTCCCACTTGGAGTAGTTGCGAACGATCGCCGCCTGGTCGAAGGGCTCCTGGATGAAATGCACATAGTTGTCGCGCGAGCCGGGCAGTTCCCCGCGCACCGTGTACGGCGCCCTGCCCGCCATCAGGATCAGCGGTACCTTGCCGCGGCGGGCGTTGTGCATCCCCATCGCCGCGTTGGTGGTGCCCGAATCCACGTGCACCATGACTGCCTGCCCGCGCCCGGTCACCATGGCGTAGCCCATGGCCATGTGCATGGCGGTGTTCTCATGCGGGCACAGAAAGACTTTCGGAAACGCGCGGCCTTCCTTTTGCCAGCTCGCCATCTCCTCGATCAGCGGCGCGTGGTCGGTACCCAGGTTGCAAAAAAGGTTCTCGATGCCGATCTCGTTCAGGCCTTCGAGAAAATAGTGCGACGTCGTGTGAAGTTTCACTTGCGGGGCTTTGTCCATGTTCATGTCCTGAATAATTAGCGCTGATCGGAGGAGATGCGGCCGCGATAATAAACTAAATCCGCCCGGTCTTCCCGCCGGCCAGGTGCCATGCTCCCGGACGCCGCGTCCCGACGGCCGTTTTGCGGCGATACGGTAGAGCGAGTTCCTTGGCAGCCCCTGCAGCTTCGTAGTACCCTTTGGCTGGTAATTTTCCTCGGTAGAGTTGCCCGCCGCTAAACCCCACGCGCTTGAATTCGACCGCAAAACGGCCGCGTCTTGGCCATCGACAAGAATAGGGACCCCCACCATGCAAGTAATCAAGTCGCTTCTGCTCTCCGCGATTCTGCTCGCCCTCGCCAATGCCGCGCTCGCCCAGCAGTTCTCCGGACAGGTCGTCACCATGATCGTCAATTATTCCGCGGGAGGCCCCACGGACGTCGATGCACGCATCGTCGCGCGGCATCTGCCCAAACACCTTCAAGGCGTAAGCGGCGTAGTCGTACGCAACGTCGGCGGCGCCGGCGGAAACATCGGCGTAAATCAGCTCGGCGAAGCCCCGGCAAAAGACCGGATGAATATCGGTTTTTTCACCTGGGACCCGATGGATCAACTCAACGGCGTCCCGAGCCTGCGCGTGCGCTACAACGACCTGAAGTTCATCGCCGGCTTCAAGCAGGTCTCTCTCCTGTATATCCGCCGGGACACGGCACCGGGAATAGCCAAATCCGCCGATGTAGCCAAGGCGCGGCTATTCAGGGCCGGGGCCCTATCGCCGACCAATCAAGCCACCCTGCGCATGCGCCTGGCGCTCGACCTGCTCGGTGCAAAGTATGAAATCATCCCGGGATACAAGGGATTGCGCGACATCGAGGTGGCGGTTCGGCAGGGCGATATCCAGGTGACCCATAACTCGCTTTCGGGTTGGTACACTGCCGTGAAACCGGCCCTGGTCGATACCGGGATCGTGCTGCCCCTGATCCAGTACGACTACACTCGCCCCGACGGTTCGCTCGGACGCAGCCCGGACGCAGCCGACGTACCTGCGTTTCTCGAGGTGTACAAGGAGGTCTGGGGCAAGGATGCGATGCCCAGCGGCGAGAAATGGCAGGCGCTGCAGCTCGTAAGCAAGATAATGGACAGCATGGGCCGCACGGTGTTCATGCCGCCCAACGCTCCGGCGGCGGCCGTCGAGGAAATGCGCGGCGCCATGGAAAAATTGGCAAAAGACCCGGAGTTCATCGCCGATTACGAGAAGGTGGTGAAGTTCAAGCCCCGGTTCATCGTTGGCGCCGAGGGGGAACGCATCATCGCGGAACTGGGCAAGGTTCAGCCCTCGTTCGTGAATTTTATTCGCAACTATCTCGCGGAGAAGAAATAGATCGACGGTCAGTCAGCCGACCGAGGCCTTGCGCGCTGCGCGCGCCAACCGGGTTTTCAGCTCGGATAACGGTACGGACGGCTTGGAGTTTCATATGAGATCGCAACACTGGAAGCCAAATTTCGGCACGCGCCCTGTAAGCCGACGAATGCGAGAGGTTCAGCGAAAATGCTCGAAGCCATCGAAATAGAGACCGGTAGTAATCCGGCGACCAGCGTCATTTGGCTGCACGGGCTGGGCGCCGATGGCCACGACTTCGAGGCCATCGTCCCCGAGCTCGACCTCCCAGAGGTTCCCATCCGCTTCGTGTTTCCGCACGCGCCCATGCAGCCGGTGACTATCAACGCCGGCATGGTCATGCGCGCCTGGTATGACGTGAGCGATCCTGCGCTTCGGGTCGAAGACGAAGCCGGCGTGCGCGCCTCGCAAGCGCTGGTCGAAGAACTGATGGCGCGGGAAAAGGATAGAGGAACGCGGGCATCCCGGCTCCTCTTGGCCGGATTTTCCCAGGGCGGCGCCATCGCCCTGCACACCGGTTTGCGGCATCACGAGCGCCTCGCCGGAATCATGGCGCTATCTTGCTACTTGCCCGTCGCCAGCAGGCTTGCCGGGGAGGCGCAGGCGGCAAACCGGGACGCACCGATTTTCTTCGCCCACGGCAGCGCAGACCCGGTGGTGCCGCTGGTCCGCGCATTACAGTCGCGTGAATTGCTCGAACGCCTGGGCCACTCAGTGGAGTGGCATGAGTACCCCATGCCGCACGCGGTGTGCGCGGAGGAAATTCAAGACATCAGCGCCTGGCTGCAGCGCGTCTTGGTCGGCCCCGACAGTTAACGCGTGAGCTTCGCTCCGGCGCGCAGCAGCTCCTCCGCCTCGGCGCATATGCGCTCGACGAGCGTGCCGGCATTTTCCACGCTGTCGATCAGGTCTACCGCTTCCCCGGCCCAAACCACCGCGGTATCGAAATCGCCCTCCCGCGTCGCGCGCTGATAGCTTGGCCCTTCGGTCCCCACCGCGTCTGCAAGTTCCTTTTCCCGACCGTCCCAGCGTTCAAAGAAACGATTGCGCAAGGCGCGCCCCGGATATTGGGGCGGCCAGTCAAAACCGCGCACGATGTCGAAGACCCGGGTGCGCGCAGTCTGGCTTGCTTGGGCGGCGACAATGCGTTGCCTTGCGCGCTCATGACCGAGAGACTCGGCGGAGGCGTAAAAGCGCGTGCCGATCAGCGCCCCGTGGGCACCCAGCATCAGCGCGGCTGCCAATCCGCGGCCATCGGCAATACCACCTGCAGCCACCACCGGAATCGGCGCAACCGCGTCGACGACCGCCGGCACCAAAGGCAGCGTCGCGCGCGATCCGCCGTGACCTCCCGCCTCGGTGCCTTCGGCCACGATGAGGTCGGCTCCCGCCTCGCGCGCGATAAGCGCATTTTCCACGTCCTGGACTTGGCAGATCAACTTGCAGCCGGCAGCCTTTATTGCCGATGCGTAGGGTCGCGGATCG
The DNA here is from genome assembly GCA_016210745.1 of Betaproteobacteria bacterium. Lineage (GTDB taxonomy): Bacteria > Pseudomonadota > Gammaproteobacteria > Burkholderiales > SG8-39 > JACQTO01. Next base: position 5,963 of record JACQTO010000047.1, on the reverse strand, counting down.
CCGAACGAGAGCAGGAACGCATCGGGGCGGTAATCGAGCGCCAGATCGAGCGCCTTTCGCTTGATCGACCATGTGATCAGCCCTACGCCCCAGGGCAACGTCGTTCCTTCCTTGGCCAGCGACAACTCCGTGCGCAGCCATGCCTCGTCGCCGTAGCCTCCCCCGACCAGCCCCAAGCCGCCCGCGTTCGACACGGCCGCCGCGAGGCGTCCGCCCGACACCATTCCCATCGGCCCGAGCACGATCGGACGAGCGATCTGGAACAATTCAGTGAGTGCAGTAGTGATCATGGCAAATCTCCAACCGGCTGAGGTTCCCCGGCCCCTGCCTATCGAACCGCCGCGAGCGGCGCAGCGAGCGCTTTCTTGGGAGCGCGAACTTTCTCCAGCCCCGCGCGTATAGCGGCCTCCACCGTCTCAAGACTGTTGTTGAGGGCGAGACTGCGCGCGTACACCTTCTTTTCCTCGACATCGGCAAGGCGGCTGATGAGGACGCGCTGCGCTTGCGGGGATCCTGCGCCGTGCATGGACTCGGTCAGGTAGGCCACTGCGCCGCGCCCCATGGTGAGGTTCTCGATCAGGCGCAACATGCGCATGCGCTCGTAGGTACTGGTGCCTTCTGCGCCGGCGAGGTATTTCTTCAGCATTCCGTGCGTTTCCGGATTCAGCCAGTCCTTTGCCGACGGCAGAGTGACCATGAGGCCGCCGGCGATGTCCTGCAGGAGGCGCGCAATCTCATACGGCAGGCGTGTCACGTTCTGCTTGCACACGTTGGCCAGGAGCGGATCGACGAAGAAATTTCCTGCGGGCAGCTGCTTGCCGTTGGCCGAACAGGCGATCCCGCAGGCAAACAGCGTTTCGTTGATATGGTTCATCTCGACGATCTTGTCCTTGATGTGCGAGGCCTTGGCGACGCCGTTATATTCGGCGATGGAGCAGGCGGCGCCGATGGCCACGTCGCCGTTGCCGACTTTGCAGCCGCCGTAGCTCTGGCGGTGATAGCTCGCGAAGCGATCCACCAGCAGACCGGCGAATTCGGTTTCGCCGTTCATGAAAATCATGTCGTTGGGCACGAACACGTCATCGAAGATCATCAACGACTCCTGGCCGCCGTAGGTCGGGCTGCCCGAATCGATGTCGGAAGCTTCGCCCCCGCCAAGCTTGCGCTCGTCGCAGGACTGGCGGCCGTAGATGTAGGTGAGGCCTTCCGCGTCCGAGGCAAGCGCGCAAGTGATGGCGTAGTCCTTCTCGTCTTCCTTCAGCGACGCGGTAGGCATGACCAGGACCATGTGCGAGTTGACCGATCCGGTCTGGTGCGCTTTTGCGCCGCGGATTACCACGCCATCCGGACGCCGTTCGACCACGCGCAGATACATGTCCTTGTCCTGCTGCTCGGCCGGGCGCTTGCTGCGATCTCCCTTGACGTCGGTCATGGCGCCGTCGACGATCCAATCGTTCTGCTCCATGGCGATGGCGAATTTCCTGAACCGCGCGTGATAGCGGGTGCCGAACTTCTTGTCCATGTCGAACGTGGTGGCGAACACGGCGTTCAGGGCATCCAAGCCGACGCAGCGCTGGAAGCAGGTTCCGCAGCGCTGCCCGAGGAGGCGCTGCATGCGAACCTTGTTGATCAGATCCTCGGTGTTCTGATGCAGATGGCAGAAGCGGTTGACGGTCTCGCCCGTGAGGCCGGACTTGGCGGTCATGACCTGCTTGTACTCAACATCGTGCGCCAGTTCGTAGGTGAGCGCCACCGTATTCATGGAGGTCCTGATGTACGGATGCTCGAGCGGATCGGCGAGAAGCTTCCCGTCCAGATAGACCTTCAGCGGCTTGCGCTTTGCGAGGCTGTCGCGGTATTGCTGTGCATTCATCAGGGCCATGGTTATCTCTCCAGGGAAGTGCAATTGCTGTGCGCGGGGAAACCGGAGTGCGCCCATTTTAGGCGCTTACAAGTTTACTATTGATAGATTTGGCGAAGATTTGGTTTCTAAACTCGTCTCCCGGCGCAGTTGCAAGCAACTGCGCCGGGAGATTGATGAACGGCAAAATCAGCCTCTTTGGTTCCGGCGCGTCCGGCTTAGGCCTTGATGGCGCTCGCCGGCATACCCTTGTCGACTTGGGCGGAGCGCACACTGCGATCCGGCAGGAGCTCGCGCAGCTTGTAGCGCATCGTCTTGCCCGAGCCTGTGCGCGGGATCGAATCCACGAAATAGACCGCTTCGGGCACTTTGTATGCAGACAATTGCGTGCGGCAATACGCGATGAGGCTCTGCGCATCCACTGCTTCGCCCGGTCGCTGCACCACGAACACCACCGGGACTTCGCCGAGTTTGTCGTGCGGCGCTCCCAGCACTGCGCAGTCCATCACGCCCGCGAATCCGCTCACGGCGATTTCGACCTCTGCCGGCGCGATGTTCTGGCCGCCCCGGATGACGAGCTCCTTGAGCCGGCCGGTGATCGTCAGATAGCCGTTCTTGTCGCTGCGCGCCAGATCCCCCGTGTGATACCAGCCGTTTCGGATGGCGTTGGCCGTTTCCGCGGGCTTGTTGTAGTAGCCCTTCATGAGGTTCGGGCCTCGCACGATGAGTTCGCCTTCCTCGCCGAACTCCACGTCACGGCCGCTGCCCGGCTCGATGATTCTGGTTGCGAGCCCGGGCACGGGAAGACCGCAGGAACCGGGAACGCGGGTTCCGCCGAGCCAGTTCATGGTGACCATGGTCGCGGTCTCGGTAATTCCGTAGCCGTCGAGCAATTTCACGCCGAAGCGCTCTTCGAAGGAGGTATTCAGCCCCGCCGTCATGATCGCACCGGCCGAGATGCACGCGCGCAGTCCGGGCAGCCTGCCCTCGGAATCGGACTTCGCCGCCTCCAGCAGATAGTGGAACATCGTGGGCACCCCGGGCATCACCGTGAACTCGCCCTTCCCGAGCAGCGCGCGGACCTCCTGGGTCGAGTACTTCTCCATGATGTACTCGCTCGCCCCGAGCGCGAGGATGGAGAGCACCGAGATGTTCAGCGCATACGAGTGGAACAGCGGCAGCGGCGAGAGGACATAATCGGCCTCGCTCAGATTCACGCTGGGGATCCAGCAAGCCACAGTCACCCACAACATGCTGTGCACCGAAAGGAGCACGCCCTTTGCCCTGCCGGTGGTGCCCGACGTGTAGATGATGAACGAGGCATCGTCTATGTTGTCGGGGTCCCTGGGCGCCGTTGGCCCCGGCTTCGCGACGAGTTCCTCGTAGCGAAGTCCGGCGGCTGCCCGAGCGCCGCGCGAAACCAGAATTACGCGCTCCACCGAAGGCGCTTCCTTGAGTATCTGTTCCAACTGGCCCATCCGCTCGTCGGTGGTGATCAGCACCCGGGCGCCGGAATCCAGAAGGCGATACGAAATTTCCGGCGGCACCGAGTCATAGCTGATCGGAACGCACAACGCGCCCGCGCGCAGCGCGGCCAGGCAGCTCACGACCCACGCCACGGAATTGGGCACCATCAGCGCAACGCGGTCGCCCTCGGCTATGCCCAGTTGCTGGAGGTTGCCGGCAAGATTCGCCGTCGCGGCGGCAAGCGCGGCGTAGGTGACCGAACCCTGCGCGTCGCGATAGGCAACCTTATCCGGCCGCGAGCGCGCCTGGCGCCGCAGCAACTCCGGTACCGAAGCGATCAACTCCGTGTGCATCATGTGCAGTTCCTCCCCGCTGAAAAGAAACCCGGCCTCCAAACCGGGCAAGCAGGACGCGGTGCCTTGCGCCTGGAAAAACTGTCGGGTCCAATATCAGGCCCGAAAACGATTCCCGATCGGTTCGCGCTCGACCAGCACCTCCCCTGCGTCGGTGAGCCGGATGACATTGACGGTCCTGGCAAGGCCGGGCGAGCCGGAATAGTGGGCGAGAACGCTCTTGTTGCCAACATCGACCGCGCGGTTCCAGTGGCCCAGCGCAACGTAATCGCATTGCGTGGCGGCGAGCTCCGCGTCGCCGATCAGCCATGCGGGCCGAAGCCGCGTGCTGCGGTCGGGCTCGGGTGCATAGTGTCCATGAGCCATGGCGATTTGCCAGCGTGTGCGCCGCGCGCGAATGCGCTCGAATGGAACCATGTCGCCGTAGCCTCGGTGCGCCCGTCCCCAGATCTCCAGGTCGAACTCGGCGAAATTGACCGCCTCGTTGTGCGTCATCCCGATTACATGGAGCTTATCGGCGGCGCGGGACAGCACTTGGCGATAGACGGACTCCCGCACGAGCGGATCATGATTGCCCGGAAGGATCACTACAGGCATCGAGGCCGCCGCGATCATCTCGCCGACTTGGGCAACCAGCTCGGCCGGCTGGCGGTGGGAGTCGAAAGTATCGCCGGCGAGAAGCACAAGGTCCGCGCCAACGCGCTGCGCAGCCTCCAGCACCGCGGCCAGGGCGCTCGTATCGTCGCCATTGGAACCATTGAGCACGGGGGCTGCGTCGATGTGAAGGTCGGAGCTGTGGACGACAACGATGTCGTCCGATTTCACCATGGGCGTTTTGCGGGGCCGCGGGGCTTCAGGCATAGGGCGACAGCGTTGTGGGTTCCACTTTGGTCTGCGAAGTGCAGTCGATGGCTGCACCTCAATGTTGGCGGCGAGAGTTTAGCATTTGTCTCCCAATCCGAGCAGTGTAAAGACCCTGATCCGGCATAGCCGGAACCGGTTGTTTCCCCGGTGCTTTCAAGAACGGGCAAAATGGCATATGTTTTCGGGCATATTTCACGACAATATTTGTTCGCAGGTCGCGATGGACTGAACGAGGGGAATCGAATGGGACAGGGCAAGGGTATCCGGGAGGTCGCGTACATCGATTGTTCCGGCGGCGGCCAGGTGGTGGTCGAGAAAAACATCGCCTACGTCGGCAGCATGGCGAGCCCCGACGGGACGATGATTTTCGACGTCGGCGACCCGAAGAATCCGCGTCAGATTTCGCGGCTCGACATGGTCGCCGGCGCGCACTCGCACAAGGTGCGCGTCGCCAACGGCCTGATGCTGGTGAACCGCGAGTTCGTGTCGCCGCAGCTTGCTCCCCCGGACTTCAAGGGCGGGCTGGGAATCTTCGACGTGTCCGATCCGCGCAAACCCAAGCGTATTATCGAGTGGACAACCTCGGGCAAGGGTGTGCACCGCTTCGACTTCGACGGCGAGTTCGCCTACATCTCGGCAACCGAGGAGGGCTACGTCGGCCACATCCTGAAGATCCTCGACCTGCGCAACCCCGCCAGACCCGAGGAGGTCAGCCGGTGGTGGATCCCGGGCCAGTGGACGGCGGGCGGTGAGCAGCCGACCTGGAACGGCGCCAATCACCGCATCCACCACCCGCTGCGGCTCGGCAACCGGCTTTACACGAGCTGCTGGCTCGCCGGGCTGAGAATCCTCGACATCGACGACATGGCAAAGCCCCAGCTGGTCTCGGAACTGGACTGGAGTCCGCCGTTTGCCTCACCCACACATACCGCGCTGCCGATCCCGTTTCCCGTGCGCGGCCGGCGCCTGATGATCGTCGCGGACGAGGACACCGCGCGCAGCGACAACGAGCCGCCCGCATTCATATGGATGGTCGATATCACCGACGAACGGCATCCCGTGCCCTTCGGCAGCTTCCAGGTCGAAGCCGAGGATGGTTCACCGCGTCCGCCCCTCACCGGCTGTCATCAGCCCTGCGAGAAGGTCACCGGCACCGAAATCCAGGTCGCCTGGTTTGCGCATGGCCTGCGCGTGGTCGATTTCTCGAATCCGCACCGTCCGCGCGAGTCGGCCTGGTATCTGCCGACTCCCGCAGCGGGCGTACCGCGCGTTCAGAGCAACGACGTGACCGTCGACGACCGCGGCCTTATCTATCTGATCGATCGGGTGCGCGGTTTGCACATCCTGGAGCGCGAGTAGCCAAAGGAGCTGGTCTTTGCCGTTCATCAATCTCCCCTTTTCGGGCAGTTGCATGCAAC
>JACQTO010000044.1 GCA_016210745.1 Betaproteobacteria bacterium | reverse complement strand
TTGCTGCTGATTGGGTTTGTTTCTAAGGAAGCGCTGATTAAGTGAAGATTTGTCATTCCCGCGAAAGCGGGAATCTAGGAAGTTCAACCAGTTGCTGGATCCCCGCTTTCGCGGGGATGCCTTAATCAGCGTTTCCCTAAATTCGTCTCCCCTTTTTGCGCAGTTGCGAGCAACTGCGCAAAATGGGGAGATTGATAAACGGCAAAACCACCTTCTTCGGTTCCGGCTATGCCGGCATCCTCATTCGTTCTTGTTTTCGATCGAACATTGTTTCAGCTCCGTGCCCGCAAAAGCGGGCCGGATGTCGTTCAACTTCGCCGCGAGGGCTTCGGGGACATTGCGAAGCTGGATATATGTCTTCTGGGTCGAGAGCTCGCGCGCGCCTACCTGCGCGGTGCGCACACCGCGCGCGCGCAGTTCCTCCAGGCGGCTCTTCGCGGCCTCCTCGGTCTTGAACACGCCGAGGGAAATGGCAAAACGGAATTTCGGGTCGTCCTGGATGACGAAATAATCCTCCACTCCGAACCTCTTCAGCTCGTCGAGCTTCTGGTTGGCCGCTTGCCGGCTGCCTTGCGGCGGCAGATATACCCAGTAACCGGCCTTTTCCTCCACCCGCCGCTGCGCGAGGGCGATCCCGGGCGCAAGGGTTGCCAGCGCGGATTCCGCGCGCGAGATTTCCCCACTGGCAAATGCTCCCCATTCGAGACACGCGACTGTCTTCGAACCATTGCGCTTGGATGTTCCGACCGAGGCGACTTGCTCGGCGGTCAGAAGCCGAATCGCCTCGGGATTGAGCTGCTGCGAAATCAAATTCGAGTCGCCGCCGGCGAGTTCGCTGCCATATCTGCCAAAGACGAAAAACGCGACGTTCGCCACCAGCAACAGGATCAACAATGCTTTCATGCGACGATACGCGCGAGGCCTTCGAGCGCCAGGTTGTCCACCACACGCAAAGAGATGTTGAGCCGCCCGGCTATTTTCTGCGCCGCGCCGCCCGACAGAAAACAGATCGCACCGGCTTCGAGTTTCGCAAACACTCGCTCTATGGCCCCGGCCTGCGCGTGCGCGCAGCCCGACTCGATCGCATCGGCCGTGTTGCGCGGCTCCTCTGCATATACGCCCCGGGCAAGCGCTAATCCCGCCGTATTTTCGGCCAGAGCCTTCTTCATAAGATCGATCCCCGGCAATATCAGCCCCCCGCGAAAAAGGCCGCCGGAGGAGAGCATGTCCACGGTGGTCGCTGTTCCGGCGGTCACGACCAGACTGGGTCCGCGATACAAATGCCAGGCACCGATCAGCGCGGCCCAGCGATCCGCCCCCAATTGCGATGGATCGGCGTACCCGTTGGTAACACCGCACTGGCTCGCCTGCGCCGTCACCCACAACGGTTCGGCCTGAAAACGGCGCAGCGCTCGTTCCAGCGCCCTCCGGGCCAGCGGCCCGGCAACATTGGCGATCGCAATACGCGTGGGCTGCGCGATCTGCGACCAGTCGGACTCCAGGCTCCCCAGTTCCGCGAGCGCTCGCGCACCGCGCTCACGCCAGGTGGCCGGTTCGTTCTCGCGCCGCTCGTGCGCCAGCGCGCCCGGGGCGGGCGCGTCGCGCAACCCCCACTTGGCCCGTGTATTGCCGCAGTCGATCGCCAGAATCATTTTTCTTTCAGCCTCAATTCCCCGCCGTGGAATCGCTCCAGGCCGCTCGGCGTGCGAAGGAGCAGCATACCGTCCTCGGCAGCGCCGACAGCCACGCCCTCCACCACCTGATCCTCGGTAACGCGAAGTGTCACGATCCGATCTTGCCAGGCATGGCGACTCATCCACTCGGCTCTGAACGGCTCGAAGCCGACCCGGGCGAATTGCGGCAGCACCGCACCCAATTCGCGCAGCGCTTGCGCGAGCAGCAGAGTACGCGATGGAACGCCGCCTCCCACAAGTCCGGTCGCCGGCCGGCCGATTCTATCCGAGAGCTCGAGCGGCAGCCGCAAGTTGAGGCCGACGCCGATTACCGCAGCGCTGGGTCCCAGATGGTCGCCGCTCACCTCGATCAGGATGCCGCCGAGCTTCTGCCCGTTCAGCAGCAGATCGTTCGGCCACTTGAGCTGCACCTGATCGAAGCCGAAGCTTGCAACCGCACGCGCAAGTGCGACCCCTACCGCGAGGCTCAGGCCCGAAAGCGACCCCGCGCCCTCCTGAAAGCGCCACAGCAGCGAGAAAGTGAGCCCGGTTCCGATTCCCGATTGCCATTGGCTGCCGCGCCGGCCGCGTCCGGCGCTCTGGTATTCGCACACCAGCACACTCGCGTGCGGCGCGCCGAGCTGCGCACGACCCAGCAGCTCCGTGTTGGTCGATCCGCATTCGTCCCGCAATTCGATCGGGAAATGAATACCGGCGTCCGAGAGGGCCTGGTCGAGCGCATGCGCATCGATGAGGTCGAGCGGCTCCGCCAGCCGGTAGCCGCGGCCCCGCACCTTGAACACGCGAAGTCCGGCCTGCTCGATCGCACGTACGCGATTCCAGATCGCTGCTCGCGATAGCCCGAAGGCCTCGCCGAGCGCCTGGCCCGAATGGAACTCGCCGTCTGCGAGGAAACGAAGAAGAGGTAAAACGCCCATGCGGGCGACGGGAATAGGCCCAGAGATTAGGGATTCGTGCGGCACCGATACTAGCACAGGGCAGCAGCGTGCAGGGCGGCGGCCATCCTTGCGCCGCACAACGTGTACTATTGGGCCCTCGATGAGCCCGGCGGCAGAAATAACGGCCGCCAACGGGCTTTTAGTCGCTTACGCGTTAACTGTGCACAATTCCGGTGAAGAATTTGGTGTTATATAGGTCTCGTGTTTTAGCGCAGTTGCGAAGTTGCAACTGCGCTAAAACACGAGACCGATAAAGGGCAAAATCAGCCTCATTGGTTCCGGCTATGCCGGCTCAGAAATCGGAGACAGTCGTATGAACCTTAGAACTCTCGTCTTGATCGCGGCCGTCGCCTTGGCTCCGGCGGGTGCAGCGCACGCGGTGGCTGAAATCCAGTTCTGGCACTCGATGAGCGGTCCCCTCGGCGAGAGCGCCGTAGCTGTGATCGATCAATTCAACGCCTCGCAGAACGTCTATCGGGTAGCGCCGGTGTTCAAGGGAGACGACGAGGAGTCGGTGGCAGCGGCAATCGCCGCCGCGCGTGCCGGCAAAGCCCCGCATATCGTCCAGGTATCCGATGCCGGCACCGCAACCATTCTGGCGGCAAAGAAATCGATCAGGCCCGTCCATCAGATGATGGCGGCGGCAGGCGAGAAATTCGACGCCAGATCTTATTTTCCTGCTGTTTCCGGCCATTACACGGATGGTCGCGGCAAATTGCTTTCGCTGCCGTTCAACGGCGCCACCCCCGTGTTCTATTACAACAAGGATGCGTACCGCGCGGCCGGTCTCGACCCGGAGCATGCACCCCGAACCTGGCCCGAAGTGCAGCAGGCGGCGCTCAAGGTGCAGGAATCGGGCGCGACACCCTGTGCCTTCACGACCGGGTGGCAGTCATGGGTCCAAGTCGAAAATCTATCTGCCTGGCACAACCAGCCGGTCGCCACCCGAAACAACGGTTTCGCCGGAACCGACGTAAAGCTCAAGTTCAACTCCGAACTGCTGATCCGCCATGTTTCCCTGTTGTCCTCGTGGATGAAAAGCGGCTTATTCACCTATGCCGGGCGCCGCAATGCCGCGGAAGCGAAGTTCCGCGAGGGCGAGTGCGCCATGCTCACCAGTTCCTCGGTGGCTTACGCGGCGATGGCCAAGAATGCGAGATTCCCCATCGGCGTCGCGCCGCTGCCTTATTACGACGAGTTCAAAGGCGCGCCGTTCAATACCGTCGTCGGCGGCGCGAGCTTGTGGGTAATGGCCGGCAAGAAACCGGTCGAATACAAAGGCGTAGCCAAGTTCTTCAGCTTCCTGTCGCGCCCGGAAGTGCAGGCCGCGTGGGTCGAGGAAACCGGCTCGCTGCCGGTCACCCGGGCCGGTGCCGAGCAGGCGCGCAAGCAGGGTTTCTATACGAGAAATCCGGGCGCCGAAGCCTCGGTGACGCAGATGAGCAAGGCAACCGCGGACCATTCGCGGGGCGTGCGCTTGGGTAATCTCACACAGATCCGCGCCGTGATCGACGACGAGCTCGAAGCGGTGTGGAACCGCAAGAAGACTCCCATGGAGGCGCTCGACGCGGCGGTCGAACGCGGCAACGAGCTGCTGCGACTTTTCGCCCGGGCCAATCCATCCTGATGCACTGGCCGCATCCGCGCATCGTCGCCCACCGCGGCGGCGGGACGCTGGCGCCCGAAAATACGCTCGCCGCCATTCGCAAGAGCCGCTCGCTCGGCTTCGCTGCCGTCGAATTCGACGTCATGCTCGCCGCCGACGGGGTGCCGGTCCTCATTCACGACGAAACGCTGGAGCGCACGACAACGGGCAGCGGCCCGGTCGCGCGGATGGACTCGGGTTCGCTTGCGCACCTGGACGCGGGACGCTGGTTCGCGCCCGAGTTTACAGGCGAGACCGTGCCACTGTTCGCCGAGGCCGCCGCTTTATGCATCGAACTCTGCCTGTGGACAAACGTCGAGATAAAACCAGCCAAGGGCGCCGAGCGCGCGACCGGGCGTGCGGTCGCTGCGCTCGCCGCCGAGCTTTGGCGCAATGCGCCCTCCGCACCGTTTCTGTCCTCATTTTCGGTCGAAGCGCTCGAGGCGGCGCGCGAAACCGCTCCGTCGCTTCCGCGTGCACTGCTGATGGGCGAGATCTCCCGCGAGTGGCGCGAGCGGCTGGCCGCGCTTGCCTGCGTGTCGCTGCACTGCGATTACCGAAAAGTGACGCTCAAACAGGTCGAATCGGTCCGCGAGGCCGGCTATGCGCTGCTCTGCTATACGGTGAACGAGGTGGAAACGGCTCGCAGGCTTTTCGCCTGGGGGGTCGACGCGATCTTCACCGACCGGCTCGACCTTTTCGGTCCGGGTTTCTACGGTCCGCCTTGACTCGAAACAGGAGCGGCGGCAATGGCGCTAGGCCCTAAGCCGGCATACAGTTACGCATGGCGACCTAAACCGCGCCCGTTGGGGGTTGCGATGTTGCGCGGACGAGAAGCCGTCCGCGCGGATCGGCGATTGCGCACGGATTATGAACCCATCCGTGCGCAATCGCCGATCTCGTATAAAACCCCGAACGGTCCTGGTTTTATCCATAACCGTGTTTTCCGTACGGATGTTCTTTATCCGTACGGAAAACACGGTTGGCGCGCGCAGCACGCAAGTCCTCTGGTGCCATGAGACCGGACTTGAGACGCCGTATTTAGCTGTTGTCGTTTTCGCCAAAGAATTTGGTGTTGTATACGCCTCGTGTTTTCGTGATTAGTACGGCAGCGGCGCCTCCGGCTTCGCCGCCTGCAGCACCCGGCGAAAGTCATCCTTGATGCGCTGGAGCGCCTGTTCGCTGTCGCCCTCGAAACGCAGCACGATGACCGGCGTCGTGTTCGATGCGCGCGCCAGGCCGAAGCCGTCCGGGTACTCGACGCGCAGCCCATCGAGCTTGATCACTTCCGAGGCCCCGGGAAACTGCGCGCTCTGCTGTAATTGCGCGATCAGCCGGTGCGGTTCGCCTTCGGCGAGTTTCCAGTTGAGCTCAGGCGTGTTCAACGAATCGGGCAGCGCTTGCAGCGTTTCGCTCGGGTCGGATTCGCGCGCCAGGATCTCGAGCAGCCGCGCGCCGGCGTATTGGGCGTCGTCGAATCCATACCAGCGTTCGCGGAAGAACACATGTCCGCTCATCTCGCCGGCGAGCGGTGCGCTGCGCTCCTTCATGCGCGACTTGATGAGCGAGTGTCCGGTCTTCCACAGCGAGGGTACGCCGCCATGGCGGCGGATCCAGGGAGCGAGATTGCGCGTGCATTTGACGTCATAGACGATTTCGGCGCCGGGGCAGCGCGATAACACGTCTTTTGCGAACAGCATGAGCTGCCGATCGGGATAGATGATTTTTCCGCTGCGGGTGACCACGCCTAGGCGGTCGCCGTCGCCGTCGAATGCCAGTCCCAGTTCCGCTCCCTCGGCACGCACCGCGGCGATCAGGTCCTTCAGGTTTTCCGGCTTCGAAGGATCGGGATGATGATTCGGGAATTTGCCGTCGACCTCACAGAAGAGTTCGATGACCTCGCAGCCGAGCCGGCGATAAAGCGCGCCCGCGCTGGCTCCGGCGACACCGTTGCCGCAATCGATGGCGATCTTCATCGGCCGCGCAAGGTGCACGTCGCCAACGATTCGATCGACATAATCGCCGCGGATGTCGGCGCTGCTCGGTGCGCCCTGCCCGCTCGCGAAGTTCTCCGCCTCGATGCGCGCGCGCAATTGCTGAATCTCTTCCAGCGCAAGGGTTGTGCCGCCAAGCACCATCTTCAGGCCGTTATAGTCCGGCGGGTTGTGGCTGCCGGTTACCGAAACGCAACTGCCGCAGCCGAGAAAGTGCGCGGCAAAATAGGTCATCGGCGTCGCCACCATCCCCAAATCTATGGTGTCGACGCCGCTCGCACGCACCCCTTCCATCAGCGCGCCGGCGAGTTGCGGGCCCGAGAGCCGACCGTCGCGCCCGACCGCGATCGCCTTCTGTCCGCGTTCGCGCGCCTCGGCGCCCAGCCCGCGGCCGATCAGCCGCACACCCTCGGTCGTGAGGGTCTTGCCGACGATGCCGCGAATGTCGTAGGCCTTGAATATTTCGGGCGGAAGTGTCGCCATGATGCCAACTCCTATGTGGGACGAGCCGGACTCATCGATGCTGCCTTTGCCGTTATATCAATCTCCCCTTTTCCTGCAGTTGCAAGCAACTGCAGGAAAAGGGGGAGACGTATTTAGAAGCCAATCTTAGCCAACTTCGTCAATACTCGTGCGCTAACCGAGTAACCGACTAGGGCTCGAACCGGAGCGCGGCAAAGGCCGCCCCCGCGCCCGTTCAATGCAGCGTCTTGGGGGGAGGATCAGCGCGCGTCCCGCCAGGCTGAGACGAAGGCGAGGCGTGATGAACGATCATCCGCCAGCCGGCGGTGCCGCGCTGGTAGACATTGGTGACCACCACAGGCGGCCGCGGACGGCTCTCACCCTGAACAAGAATATTCTCGTGGAGGCTATGGATCGAGAGCATCATGCCCTGCACTACGACCTGGCCCGCCAGATGGACCTTGAACTGCTGTCCGGATTTCAGGATCTGCGCCCAACTCTCGCGTACCTGCTCGACCCCGGACAGGCGCGGACCGCCGGGATGCACGCACAGTATTTCCTCATCGTCGGACCAAACCTCCATCAATGCCTCGATATCGCCGCGTTCGATCGCTTCGTAAAACGCGGCCTCGGCGTCCTCAGGCGTAGGGAAACTCGTTTTTTTCACGGCGCGCATGGTAGCCCAAACGCGGCAGTCTTGCCAGCCCGGAAATCAGGGACAGCACTGAAATCGGGATGGATTCAGGATTCAGGGGAAGTTAGCCGCGCGAAGCGCGGCCCCAAAATTCTCAATCCTAGATCCTGAATCCAATGACCGCCTCGCACCAGCGCGCAACGCGCAGCAGCCGATTGTCCTCTCCCGCGGGTGCGGCAAGCTGCAGCCCGAACGGCAGTCCATCGTTGGCCAGGCCGCTGGGCAGCGTGATTGCCGGAAATCCCGCGAGCGACCAGAGCGTGCAGAAGCTCGGGTCGCCTGTGATATCGAGCCGGCGAGGCGCGGCACCCGGCGCCGGCAAACTTGCAATGGCGTCGCAGTCGGCGAACAGATCGCGCGCCATCGCAACGGTGGTGCCGCGATCGGCAAGCGCAGCGCGATAATCCTTTTCGGCGATTCCACTGCCTTCGTCGATCGCCGCGTTGAGCGTCGCGCTCATCTTGTCCCGGTATCGCGCTTGGCGCGCCGCATGTTCGCGCGCAGCCTCGCACAACATGATGGTGCGCAGCACGATGTGCGCGTTGCCCATCGCCGCGGGCAACGGCAGTTCCTTCACCGTCGCGCCCGCAGCTGCGAGCCGCCCGAGCGTGGCCCGCAGGTGCGCGTTTGCGTCAGGCTCACCGCTCTTCCAGGGAAACTGGCCGAGGAACGCAATGCGCGGCGCGCGCTCGAGGTCCCTGATCTCGGCTGCGACTGCCCCGGGCTCGGCGAGGCAAGCGCCAAGAGCCGCAGTATCTCCCACCGAGCGCGCGAATACGCCGACGTGATCCAGCGTCGGCGAAAATTGCAGCGCGCCAGAATACGGAATCGCGCCGAACGTAGGTTTGAAACCGACCACGCCGCAAAACGCCGCCGGCCGGATTACCGAACCGTTCGTCTGCGTACCGATCGCGGCCGGCACGAACCCTGCCGCCACGGCAGCCGCCGATCCCGAAGACGAGCCTCCAGGCGTATGCGCCGCATTCCAGGGGTTGCGCGTTTTGCCCGGATGCATGAACGCGAACTCGGTGGTCACGGTCTTGCCGAGGACGTATCCGCCCGCGGCAATCAAACGCTCCACCGCCACCGCATTGCGGCCGGGACGATTGCCGGCGAATACCTCGGAGCCCATCTGGGTGGGCAGGTCGTCGGTATCGAAGATATCCTTCACGCCCACCGGGATTCCATGCAGGGCGCCAAGCGGCCGCCCCGAGGTCCGAACCGCGTCGCATGCTCCTGCCAGCGCAAGCGCTCTGCCGCCATCGAGAGCGGCCCAAGCCTGCACTTGCGCATCGCGTTCGCGGATGCGCTCGAGAAGATCCTCGCAGTAGCCGCGCGCGGACAGGCTGCCTGAGCGCAGCGCCGCGGCAGTTTCGCGCAAACCGGACATCGCGATTTCCTACTTATACAAGACGTTCGGCAGCCAGAGCCCGATCCCAGGGAAAATATAGAGCAGCGCAAGCGCAACCACCTGGATTCCCATGAACGGCAGCATGCCGGCAAAGATTTGGTTGAGTGTCACGTGCGGCGGCGCCACACCCTTCAAGTAGAACGCGGCCATCGCTACCGGCGGAGAAAGGAACGCAGTCTGCAGATTGAGCGCCACCAAGAGCCCGAAGAACAGCGGATCGATGTTGAAGTGCGGCAGCAAGGGTATGAAGATCGGCATGAAAATGACGATGATCTCGGTCCATTCCAGCGGCCAGCCGAGGATGAAAATGATGAACTGGGCCAGGATCATGAACTGCACCGGAGTCATGTCCAGGGAGAGAACCCAGTTGTTGATGATCTCCTGTCCCCCGAGCAGCGCGAACGCCGCCGAGAATATGGCCGAGCCCACGAACAGCCAGCAGACCATCGCGCTGGTCTTGGCCGTGAGAAAGGACGACTCTTTCACGATCGTCCCCATTTCCCGGGCCGCGCTCGCGATGACCGAGGCCTTCGGTCTGCCAACCGGTGCGGCACGCCAGTTATCGATGAACCGGTAGGCCGCCGCGAGTATGAACCCACCGAACGCGCCGACCGCGGCGGCCTCGGTGGGGGTCGCCAGCCCGAACACGATCGAGCCGAGCACGGCGAGGATGAGGAGCGCCAGCGGAAAAAAGGAAGTGAGCAGCATCTTGAATACTTCGAGCCGCTCCCAGTTCCACAACCAGTAAATGACGGCAATGACAGCCATGCCGATCGCAAACAGTATCCAAAACCAGTTCGGCGCCGGGAGCCGGGGCGCGGCTGTCGCCGCCTTTGCCGCTGGCGCCGTCTCGGCCGCTTCCTGTGCAGCTACCGGCGTCGCCGCCTCCGCAGCGGGCGAGGTCCCCGCATCTGCTGCCTCTTCGGCCGGCGGCTCCGTAAGCCCCGTATCCTCCTCTTCGGCCTCGGGTGCACCGATGAGGCCGCTCGATTCCTCCTGAATATCCGCAGCGATTTCGCCGCCGGCCTCGACCAGCCCGGCGGTGCTGGCCTCGACCACCGGCGCGGTTGCCGCGCGATAGGTGATTCCAAGCAGCGCGGCGATGACGAGCAGCGGTAACAGCGCAACGACCATCTGCCCGAGCAGTTTGCCTTTCGCGACGCCGGCACTGCCGCCCCCGGTAAGACCGTGCCACAGCCCGGTTACGGCGTTGCGACTGCTTTGCGCCAGCGCCTGAGCGAAAGGCGGAAGCGCCACATGGCGCTCGCTTTCGGGAAGCGGGGGCATCAATTCCGGCCTCCATTTCGCCAACACGATGACGTAGCCTAGATACAACGCCGCAAGCATGAGACCCGGGAAAAAGGCCCCCGCATAGAGCTGCACCACCGACACGCCGGCAGTCGCGCCGTAGACGATCAGCAGCACCGAGGGCGG
>JACQTO010000043.1 GCA_016210745.1 Betaproteobacteria bacterium | reverse complement strand
GTTATGGATAACGGCACGGATGGCCTGGCGTTTTTCATATGAGATCGTCGATTGTGCACGGATGGTTTCTTCATCCGTGCGCAATCGGCGTTACGCGCGGACGGCTTTTCGTCCGCGCAACATCGCAATACTGGAAGCCAAATTTCAAATATATTTGGCTAGGATCTAGCACGCGGGTCGTTCAGCCCCTGATGATCCGCGGCAGCAGCATCTGGTGGCGCGGGCAGATCGAGGTCGGATTCTGGTAGGCCGCGCCGGCAAAAGCCTTCATATAGCCGCGCAGCGCCGAGAGGTTCACGACTTCGTCGACAAAACCGTGGCGCGCGCAGTAAGCCGGCCGCGAGGTGTCGTAGTACTTCTGCGCCATCTCGTTCATTGTCTGCGCCAGAGGTTCGAGGGATTTGCCCGCGTCCTTGTCCTTGATCGCGCGCCGGGCATAGCTCGCCACCGCGGCGGTCTCACCGTGCATGACGTAGATCTCGGTCGTCGCGGTGCCCAAGGTGAAGGCGTTGTGGCGATTGGCGGTAGGCCCGCCCATGATGTAGTGCGCCGCCGCACTGCCCTTTCTCAATACCACCAGCATCATCGGCAAGTCGGTGCTTTGGATCGAATAGATCAGCGACTGGCCCAATCCGAGCAGTTCGGCCTTTTCGGCGGCATCGCCCACGTCGATGCCGCTCGTATCCTGAAACCAGACGAGCGGCACCCGGTCGCGCCCGCAGTGGGTGACGAACACGTTAATCTTGATCAGCCCCTGGCGATAGAGCTTGCCGCCGATACCGGGGTAGTCCGCGTATTCCGGATAGCCCTTGGGCAGCAGCCCCTGCCGGTTGCCGATGGCCCCCATCAGCATGCCGTCGATCTTCACCAGACCGGTGTATACCTCCGGTCCGTAGTCGGGCCGGAATTCCATGTGCTCGCTCCCATCCACCAGGCGCGCAAGAATCTCGTCGAACGAATAGTCCGATTTCTGATTGAAGGGCAATAGGTGGTACAGCTCGGAGGCCGGAAGCCGCGGCTCCGCAGGCTCGGCGACGCGAAAGAACATGGGATCGTAGGCCGGTATCGCTCGCATGTACTCCTTGAGGCCGTCCAGGACGCCCTTCTCGTCATCGAACACGCGCGTGAAAAAGCCGGTTTCGTTGTAATGGGTGTCCACCCGGCCAGGCGGGCGCTCCTTGATGTCTCGCGTTTTCGCGATCAGTTCCTCCAGTCCCTCGACGTCGAAGCCCCCGCGCGGGGACATGCCCGAGACGATGCCTGCTCCGCCCACGGCAATGTTGGCGTCCTTGTGCGCGAGCAGGATGGTCGGGCTGATGCCCTGGTAGCCGCCGCCGGCGGGATTGGTGCCGTAAATGCCTGCGAGCACCGGAACGCCCGCCTGTTCCAGTTCCGCATGACGATAAAAGGGCGTGCCCGAACCGCGCCGATCGGCGTAGAACTTCTCCTGATCGGGCATCTTCACGCCGCTGCAGTTCACCAGCCACACCAAAGGAATGTGCAGCCGCTTAGCGAGATTGGTCGCCCGCAAGACGTTGTCCGCCTGCCCGGGAATCCACGCGCCGGCGAGGATCTTGTTGTTGAAGCCGATGACGACCGCCCATCGGCCGCAGATCTTGCCCAGCCCGTCGACGACGTTGGTCGTGCCTTCTTCGTTGTCCTTCGGGTTGTAGATGCTGTGCAGCGGCTGCCATGTACCCGCATCGACCAGGTATTCGATCCGCTGCCACACGGTAAGCGAACCGCGCTCGTTGATCTTGGCCGCCGGTATCCCCACCTCCTCCACCGCTTTCTTCGCGGCGGCGAGTTCGGCTTCGACCGCCTCTATCTGGGCACGGCTATCCTGCGTGCGCGCGATGCGGTTTTCCTTCAGCGGCTTGCCGAAGCTGGGCATTTTCTCGAAATACGGTCTCATGTCATTGATCCTTGGTCATTCGCGAGGGAAGTGTTGACGAACTTGGCGGGATTTTGGCTTCTAACTTCGTCTCCCCGTTTTCGTTCAGTTGCAAGCAGCTGAACGAAAACGGGGAGATTGATAAACGGCAAGAACGACATCGTCGATTCCGATGCAGACAAAAGGGCCCGACTTCGTCCAAAGCCTGGCCCCATCTTTGCTACTCGCGGTTCGGCGTATAGCCGCAGGCCATGCCGGAAATGATGATCTTCTGGATGTTCGATGTGCCTTCGACGACTTGCAGCGACTTCGCGTCCCGGTAGAAGCGCTCCGCGGGGAATTCAGTCGAGAATCCAAACGAGCCGAAGATTTTCATGCACTCGTTGGCCGCGTGCACCGCCGCCTCGGAGGCCATGAGCTTGGCGACCGAGGTCTCGTACTGGCTCGGCTTGCCCTGGTCCTTGAGCCACGCGGCTCGGTACACCAGCATCTGCGCGGCCTGGTGCTCGACCACCATATCGGCGATCTGCGCTTGGATCATCTGGTGCTGCGAGATGGGCTTGCCGAACTGGGTACGCTCGTTGGCATACTTGATGGCGATGTCCAGTGCGCCGCCGGCCACGCCGAGCGCCCCGGCCGCGCAGCCCAGCCGTGTCTGGTTCAACTGCCACATGCAGATGCGGAATCCCTCACCCGGTTTGCCGAGCACGTTCTCCTTGGGCACCTTCATGCCCTCGAAGGCGAACTCGCCCGTCGGCGCGCATTTCAAGCCGAGCTTGGTCTCGATGGCGCGGGCGGTGCAGCCGCCCATTTTCTTGGGCTCGATGATGAAGGCGGTGATGCCTTTGTTCCCCTGGGCGCGGTCGGTGTAGGCGTAAAGCAATCCGGCGTCGCCAAAGTGCGCCTGCGAAATCCACATCTTGGTGCCGTGGACCTCCCAGTGATCGCCGCGGTCGATCGCGTGCGTCTTCATGCTGGCGACATCGGAACCGGTGTTCGCTTCGGTCATGGCGAAAAATCCGAGCTGGGTGCCAGCCACCCAGCCGGGGACATACTTCTTCTTCTGCGCTTCGGTGCCGAACTTGGTCACCGTCAGCGCCGGGCCCAGGTTCTGCATATTGAAGGGCACGCGCCAGGAGGCCGATATCTTGCCGATCTGCTCGGTCATCAGGGCCGATTCGACAAAACCCATGCCGCTGCCGCCCAATTCCTCGGGCAACGCGCAGGAGAAGAAGCCGAGCGCGCCCATCCGGGCGACGCGATCGGTGCGGAATTCGTGCTTTTCTTCCTCTTCCTCCAGCGTCGGGGCGATGTCTTCCGCGGCGAATCGCCGCGCCGTGTCCTGGATCAGCCTCTGATCTTCGGTCAATTCGAAATTCATCGTTGCCTCGCTTCTCTACTCGGACTATGCGTCTATTCGATGACAAGCAGGACAGCTTCGTCCGCTACGCTGTCGCCCTTCTTGACCTTGATTTCCTTGACCGTACCGGCCGACGGGGCGTACACGGTATTCTCCATCTTCAGCGCCTCGATCACGATCAGCTCGTCGTCCTCTTCGACCTTGGCGCCGACTTCGACGAGCACCTGCAGAATTTTTCCGGCCAGCGGAGCAAGAACTTGTGCCATACCTTCTCCTTTTTTCGATTTGAGCGGAGGATTATCGGAGGAACGCCGTGCGCGAATTCCCTCCCAGGACCGCTCGCGCACTGTGGCGACATCGGAATAACGGTGTTAGGTTAGCACAAAGAGCTGGCCGAAATGATGGCCGAGGTCACTCCGGGCTGTCGACAGCGGACGCGAGCACCGCGTGCGGGGTCCTGCCCGAAGCGGCAGTTTCCCTGCGTGCGCACACTCCTGGACAGTAGTTATTATCATTGAGCCATGAACCCAGCGGCCAAACGGCGCTGTCCCTGGTGTCTCGGAAGCGAGACCTACATTCGCTATCACGACGAGGAGTGGGGAACGCCTCTCCACGACGACACGCGGCTGTTCGAGTTCCTGATCCTCGAGGGCGCTCAGGCGGGGCTTTCCTGGTCCACCATTCTCGAAAAACGCGAGAATTATCGCCGCGCCTTTGCCGGATTCGATCCGGTGCGCGTGGCGAGGTTCGGCCCGCGCGATCTGGATCGACTTATGCAGGACGCGGGCATCGTCCGCAACCGGCTGAAGATCGAATCGTCGCTTGCGAACGCCAGGGCGTTTCTCGCGGTCAAAGCCGAATACGGCAGCTTCGATGCCTACATTTGGAGCTTTATCGGGGGCGCGCCAGTGCGGAACCGGCGGCGCTCGATGAGCCAGGTGCCGGCAAGGACACGGACGTCCGAAATCATGAGCAAGGACCTGAAAAAGCGCGGCTTCCGCTTCGTCGGCCCAACCATCTGCTACGCCTTCATGCAGGCGGTGGGCATGGTCAACGACCACCTTGTCAGTTGCTACCGCTACACTACACTTAACAGAGAATAGTTATTCCAGTCATTCCAACAAAAAACGCACCATGAGGACATGCACATGAACCACCGTTTGGCGTATATCTTTGCTGCTCTGGCATTCTTTGCATCCCCGAGCGTCGCGCTCGCGCAACTGGCTGCCAAATCCGATGCAGTGATGCTGGTGGCGACCCCGCGCCTCGTCGACCCGAGCTATCGCCAGACGGTGGTGATCGCTGTGCCGATCGATAACAACCGCCATGTGGGCGTAATCATCAACCGCCCCACGCGACGCTCGCTCGCCAGCCTGTTCCCCGAGCATGAACCGTCAAAAGCCGTGG
This sequence comes from Betaproteobacteria bacterium, assembly GCA_016210745.1. Taxonomy (GTDB): domain Bacteria; phylum Pseudomonadota; class Gammaproteobacteria; order Burkholderiales; family SG8-39; genus JACQTO01. The sequence continues at coordinate 17,367 of JACQTO010000043.1, read as the reverse complement.
CCGAACCCGTATTCTTCGGCGGGCCGATGTCCGGCACCGCGGTATTCGCGGTCGTGCGCAGCGACGCCAAGCCCGGCATCGGCTCGATCGAGATGATCGAGCACCTGTTCCTTGCGGTCACGGTGGACACGGTCGACAGCGTCATCGAACACACGCCGAATCAGGCGCGCTACTTCGTCGGCAATGTCGTATGGCGCCCAGGCGAGTTGCGCCGGGAGCTCGACCTCAAGCTCTGGCACGCCATGGACCCTGACCCCGACATGGTGTTCAGAAAGGACACCTCCGGACTGTGGGAGGAGCTGTCGCGGCTGGCGCGGTCGATTACCGCGGACGCGGGCAGCCTATGGCCCCCGACGCGTTTCTGAGGCGAATCCTCGCCTGCACTGCACTTTTTGCCGCCGTCGCGGTCACGGGCGCCGCGGCGGCGCAGGATCTGTCGCGCACCCTCCTGCTGGTTGCGCGGCCCGGCTTGCCCGACCCGAATTTCCGCGAGTCGGTGGTGCTGGTCACCCAGGACGAGAAGGCCAATGCCGTCGGCCTGATCGTCAACCGCCCGACGCAACGCTCGCTTGCCTCGATCCTGCCGGGTGAGCGCTTCAAGCGGTTCACCGAACCGGTCTTCTTCGGCGGCCCGGTTTCCGCGAACGGGCTGTTCGCCCTGTTTCGCGCCCCGGCGAGCCCGGGCGATGCGCTCGCCATGCTTCCGGGTCTGTTCTTCGCGGGGAACCCCTCGACGCTCGACGAGCTGATGCACAAACCGCCCGCCAATATCCGCTTTTTTGCGGGTTACGCGGGCTGGGGACCGGAGCAGTTGCGGGGCGAAATCGATCGCGGCGACTGGTACGTGCTGAATGCCGATGCCGAAACGGTATTCACCAAAGACACGCGGGACCTGTGGAACCGGCTGATGCTCAAAGCGCGTACGATCACGGCCGAAGTGCCTCTGAGCGAGATCGCCGTGGAACAGATCGAGTAAGCAGCAGGCGGCCGCGTTCGTGCCCGCAGTGCCGGGTGCTTACAGTCTTTACTGTCGACAAATTTGGCGAAGAATTTGGTTTCTAAATTCGTCTCTCCCGTTTCGTGCAGTTGCATGCAACTGCACGAAAAAGGGGGAGATTGATAAACGGCAAAATCAACTGGTTCCGGCTCGTCCGGCTTAGGGAGAGATTATGAAAAAGCGTGATTTTGTTGGTCTCGGAATCGCCACCGCCGCACTGCAGGCTCTGGGCATGCGCCCAGCCCAGAGTCAAGGCAAATACCCGAACAAGCCCATTCGGCTGGTCATTCCGTTCGCGCCAGGCGGTGAAACGGACACCATCGGGCGCAAATGGGGCAATGCGGTCGGGCCCTACCTGGGCGAATCGATCGTCGTCGAGAACAGGCCCGGTGCCGGCGGAATGAACGGCAGCGCGAGCGTCCTGCGCGATCCGGCCGACGGCTACACCATCCTGTGCGGACAGACGACCACACACGTCATCAACCCGATCGCGATGACAAAGCCGCCCTATGATCCGCTCAAGGATTTTTTCCCCATCTGCATGATCAGCACCTCGCCCGCCGTCATCGTGGCAAATCCAAAGGTAGCCAACACGCTCGCCGAGTTGGTGGCCTACGCCAAGGCCAATCCGGGAAAACTCTCCTATGGAACCGCGGGCGCCGGAACGATTTCGAACCTGAGCGGAGAACTCTTCAAGCTGAAAGCCGGAGGACTGGATATCCCCCACATCGCCTACAAAGGCGGAGCCCCGGCGCTCGCCGACCTGATGGGCGGGCATATTCCCATGGCAAGCCTGCTCCTGAGCTCTCCGCTGATAGGCCAGCACCGCAGCGGCAAGTGCAGGATCCTGGCCGTCACCAGCAGCAAGAGAATTGCGGCCATGCCCGACGTTCCGACCGCCATGGAGGCAGGCATCCCCGACATGCTGGTCATGGTCGTCAACGTCCTGTTCGGGCGAGCCGGGATTCCCAGGGAGGCGATCGACACGCTGGTTCAAGTGACGCAGAAAGCGAAAGCGACCGAGCAGTTCCGCAAGGACATCGGCTCGGCCGGCGCGGAACTGGTCGAGGAATCGAGCCCGGAGAAAGCGCGCGAATTCATCCGCTCGGAGATCGAGCGCTGGCGGCCGGTGATCAAGCAGGTCGGGTTCAAGGTGGAATAGCCAAGGGGCAGAATCCATGCACATCGACGGGATCGACCACCTGGTCTTGACGGCAAAGGACGTCGAGGCGACCTGCGCCTTTTACGCGAAGGCGCTGGGAATGAAGGTCGTTACCTTCGGCGGCGGCAGAAAAGCGTTGTCGTTCGGCGCCCAGAAAATCAATCTGCATCAATACGGAAAAGAGTTCGAGCCAAAGGCCGAAAAGCCAACCCCCGGATCCGCCGATCTGTGCTTTGTGACCTCGGTTCCGATTGCCGAGGTAGCCTCGCATTTGGCATCCTGCGGCGTCCCAGTGATCGAGGGCCCGGTTGAAAGAACCGGCGCCAGGGGTCCGATGATGTCGGTATATTTTCGCGACCCGGACCTGAACTTGATCGAGGTCTCGAACTACGGGTGAAAATGGGGTCAGAGTAACTTTTCCCAAATGCATCCAACCAACGCGGCATCGCCTTAATGAAATGTGACTCCCCATTTTGCGGTGAAACATGAGCGATCCACGCCAAACACCGAAGATCGCCTGCCTGTCCAACGGTCCTTATTACCTGCTCCATGACATGACACCGGCCGCGGTGCCCAACCTGTGCCGTGAAGGCGGCGAGCCCTGTGCGACGGTGCGAGGCGTGGCCCTGTGCCGCTGCGGCGCCTCGAAGAACAAACCCTTCTGCGACGGCACGCACGGAACGATCGGGTTCAAAGATCGAAGAGTTACCGAGGAAACCCAGAATCGCCGCGTCGATTACGCCGGCAAGCGCATCACCATTCACGACAACCGCGGCATCTGCTCGCACGCGGGCTTTTGCACCGAGGGCCTGAAATCGGTATTCCGGATGGGCGAGGAACCCTGGATAGACCCCGATGGGGCAAGCGCCGAAGAGATAATCGAGACCGTCAAGAAATGCCCGTCGGGAGCGCTGAGCTACTCGATCGAAAACGTCGAGTACCGAGACCAGGATCGCGAACCGATGGTAACGGTCACCGATGACGGGCCCTACGCGATCACTGGCGGGATCGAGCTCATCGGCGTGCCCTTCGGCGAGGGCGCCTCGAAGGAGCACTACACTCTATGCCGCTGCGGCGCATCGAAGAACAAACCGTTTTGCGACGGCTCGCATTGGGAAGTGGAATTCACAGACCCGGTGCGGTGACGCTCGGCCCGTTCGGGCGCGAGCTAGGGTGAAACGCGGTGCTCGCCCGGTGACGATCGATGTCTAGACCGACCACATGTCATCGGCCGGGCTTCAGAAGTAGAAACGCATCCGAAACTCGATGCGCCGCTCGTTCTGCCTCTCGCCGAAGTCGGTCAATGCCCCCGTGCCGGGAAGCCGGCCGGGGCCCCGCTTAACCTATCCGAGGAGATATACGTGCTACGCAAGGCTTTTTTTACCGCAGCGCTGACTGTATGCGGATGCATCGCAGTAGTCGCAGCACCAGCGGTTGCGCAGTCACCCCATACACACCAGCACAGCTTCGGCGACGCCGAAAAATGGGCACAGTATTTCGACGACCCAAACCGCGACGCCTGGCAAAAGCCCCATGAGGTGATCGAAGCGCTGGGCCTTAAGCCCGACGCTGACGTGGCTGACATCGGCGCCGGCACAGGTTACTTTTCGACCCGTCTTGCTCATATGGTGCCCAAAGGGCGCGTCTACGCCGTGGATACGGAGCCGGACATGGTGAAGTACCTCACCGAGCGGGCGAAGCGCGCGGGACTGAAGAACCTGATCCCGGTGAAGGCAACGCCGTCTGATTCGCTGCTCCCTCGGAAGGTAGACGTCGCCATCATGGTCGACGTCTACCACCATATCGACAACCGCACCGATTACTTCCGCAAATTGGCGGGCTCCCTCAAGCCCGGCGGGCGCGTTGCAATCGTCGATTTCCGCATGGATTCCCCCGAGGGCCCGCCCAAAGAGGTACGCATGCCACCCGATCGCATCAAAGCGGAGATGAAAAGCGCCGGCTACGATTTGGTGAAGGAATACGATTTCCTGCCGAAGCAGCACTTCCTGGTCTTCAGCCGCGCTGCGCGATAAATCCGGTAATCCAGACCAGCCCGGTCGGATGGTCAGGACTTGCCAAGCCAGCGTGCGATCTCCTCCTTCGACGGCATCCGGCCAGCAACTTTCACTTCACCCTCGATGACCAGGGCCGGCGTGCTGAGGATCGGATATTTCATGATCTGCCCCATGTCGCGCACATGCTCGAACTGCGCGTCCACGCCGAGATCTACCGCGACCTCCCGGGTGAGCTGTTCGAGTCGCTGGCACTTCGGGCAGCCGGTGCCGAGTATCTTGATGTCCATATCGAATCTCCCAAAAGGGTCAGGCTGTGGCGGGTGAACGGTATTTTTCGGTGAAATGCAGCGCAGCAACCACGACGAAGACAAACCCGGCGATAGCCACAGCGATCGCGGCGATCGGCACGCCGTCGACCCAGGCCCCGTAGGCCAGGCCGGATGCCGTCGAGAACAGCGCCACCAAGCCGACGTAGGTCCAGGCTTTCAGCTTGCCGATGATCGCGGCCGTGATCAGGATGCTCTGCAATGACAGCTCCGGGTCGGCCATCAGATAGGCGATCAACGGGCCGGGGTGCATGCCGAGCGAGAGGAACATCTTGGCGATCGGCACTTCGACCAGGGTCGGGAAATACATGAAGACGCCGAAGACGACGCCCGCGAGGTTGGCGGTCACGGTGTTGTCGCCGGCGATTGCCTGGATCCACTCCGGGCGGATGAACAGGCGTATGACGCCGACCAGAAAAACGCCGGCGATCAGAAGCGGAAAGATCATGCGCACGAAGCGCCAGGTTTCCCACAGCCATTGCTGCAAGTCCCACGCTTCGAAGCGACGCGCCAGCGGAACCAGCACGGCGAGCAGCACTATTACAGCGATGCTGCGTCCCGTGACGACAAGATTCAGCCCGCCGGCGGTGGCTTGCACGCCGAGCGCGGCGAAGATCAGCGTCGCTGCGATCAATCCCAAGGTGAGCGTCGTCAGCCGGTTGAATCCTTCATCCACTTTTCCGAATCCGCGCAGCGCGGTGGCACCGATCAGTGCGAGCACGACGATCAACGCCGTACCCTGCAGGCTGAGGCCCTCCTCGCCCTTGATCGTGTCCACCGGCACCAGACGGTCGAGCAGCGCCTGCGCCGGCGGGGCGCCGGACAACGCAATGTCGAAACTCACAAGTCGGGCGGTAAGAAAATCGAGCTTGAGGGTGCCGGCAATCAGCAGGGCAATCAGCGCGATCAGAAAAACAACGGCGCGGCGGCTGATGCCCTCGCCGCCGGCGAAGACCGCGGCATCGGCAAGGCGTGCCGTGTCGTCACGGTGGAACAGCAGCGCCATGATCATGCCGATACCGATGCCGAAGGCGAGCGAAAGCACGACCCGGGCGATCGCGAAGTCGGCACCGAGCGCCACGCCCGTGTAGGAAAGAGCGAGGATGTTCCCCGCCGGAGCGAAAAACAGGAAGGTGACGGCCGGCCCGAGGCCGGCCCCCCTGCCGTAGATACCGGCGAAAAGCGGCTGAACAGTGCATGAACAGACAGCGAGCAGGCTGCCCGCACCGGCCGCCGCTGGATAGGCAACCCACTTCGGTGCATCAGGGCCGAGAAAGCGGACAATCGACTGCTGCGGCACCAGAGCCGACAGGGCGCCGGCGATGAAGAATGCCGGCACCAGGCAGAGCAGCACGTGGGCAGCGAGATAGGAGGCAAGGCTCGCAACGCCACTTTGCAGCGCGGCGTACAGCAGTTCCATGAAAGGCTCCTTACGGGTCCGGTCCTGGGCCCTATGTGCAGGCCGCGGTCACGGCATCACCGAAGCGAGCAGTTTCCCCGCCGACACGGCAACGATTTCACCTTCGGCAAAGGGCCGCCAATTTTCATCGGTAAGCGGAATGCTGGCGATCAGCTGCACCTCCTGGAAGCCGGGACCGATGGACACCCCGTGCGCATCGACGGTTTCGTCGGCGTGCACACACCGGCACGACAGCAGAAAAAGTCCCGGGGGCTTGATCTCACCGGTGGCCGCTTGTATGCGCCGATGGCCATGCGCGAACAAGGTCTCGCCGTCCGTGTAGAGAAAGTTGGCCGGACCCAGCTTGCGCAGGTCGGCTTGCTTTCTCCTTACGAAACGGCTTGGCCAGGCGGCGGGCCGCAACAATCATCCGGAGATACCGAATCGTCGGCATCGATCGTGACCGACAAGTGGCAGAAGAGCACCCGACCGGCGCTGCTGCCGCCGACCGGGCGGTCGCCCGCCCAATGAAACCCATGCTCGCGCTCACTTGATGATGCCGCGCGCCTTCATGCGGTCACAGGCGTTCTGGCGCGGCGGGCGCAGCGTCGTACCCTTTTCTTTGGCGCGCGCCTCCATCAGTGCGTGCCGCTCGTCCTGCTCGGCCTTGCATTCGTCGTAGGTCTTGGCGGACAGCATCTTGCTGCGATGCGCCGTACGCTCCTTGTCGCTCATCAATGCCCAGCCGTAGGTGTTGTCCCGGTTGAATTGAAAGCGCGGGCGCTTGGCCGCCGGACCTCTGCCGGGACCGGCACCGGGACCGACGCCGGCGCCGGGCCCAACGCCCGGACCGCCGCCAGGACTGGGTTGGGCGTAGATGGGCAATGCGAGCGAAGCGCCGAGCATGGCGATCAAACCGATGCGGGAGAGTTTCATGATGTTGTCCTTTCAGGTGAGTGGAACGAAGGTCCGACAGATATCATCGAAGGAATCCGATCAACGCCGTGATGCGCGCTCTGCCAACCAGACCATTGCAACCATTCGTAATCCCGTAACCGCTGTTGAGCAATCTCGGAGGTCATAACACTTCGAGGGCGAGCGCGAATGCCTGCCTGCCGCCGATGAATAGCGCCGGGACGTGCGCATCGGCAACTTCGGTGCATCGTGCCACTCCTCGTTTGCCACCTCATGTTCCTGCTCATCCAAACATCAGCCACTCCGGCCGGAGCAGCAGGAGTGCGCCGATCGCAAGCAGCACCGCGCCGCCCGCGAGATGCGAAAAGCGCGAATAGCTCGTCGTGGCGCCGGTAATCTGCAGCGTTTTCATCGCCACCACGAATACGATCAGGTCGTCGAGCATGAAGACCAGAATGTAGAGCCCGAGATATCCGTAGTACTGCCATGCCGGGATCTTGCTCATCGCGAGGACCTGCGTATACACCGCGGGAATGCCTGCCGAGCAGAGCAACTCCACAAGATTTACCGCGAAAGCGAGCGCCACGATGCCCAGCAGCGCAAGCCAGAAGCGGCTCTCGGAAGCGAGTCGGCGCAAACCGGCGAAAACGCGCTTGCGCGATTCCGGAGCCGTCACCTTGCATGCAGCCTCCGGATTGGTGAAGTACTCGCGCAGGTAATAGAAGCCGCCGCCCAGCGCCACCAGCGCGACCGCGGCGCGCACCCAGAGGACCGCGCCGATGAAAAGCAGGAAATTGAGCCACGCGGCCATGAACAGGAAATACACCAGCGCGGAGCCGGCGATGAATGCCGCGCCGAGCACCCACATGCGATAGCGGTCCTGCATGCCGAGGAGCAATCCGATCAGGAATACGAGTACCCACATCGCGCAGGGATTGAAGCCGTCGAGCGCGCCCAGCACCAGCGTGAGGACAGGAAGCGAGAGGTCCGCGGTGCGGATTTCGCCGATGAACGGCACCGACACCGTGGGCGGGATCATCCTTTGCGCGGCGCTGCCGCCCCGACCGGGCGGCAGCGCCTCGGATGCAGGGCGCACTGCGTCGCCGAGCGTGCTCACCACGGGGCCGACCGTGTCCGGACAGCCGTTCGCCAGGCAATACGCGATTCTGCGCCTCAGTTCGGCCCCGCTTGTCGCGCCGGTGTCGAAACCCACCAGGGGCGCATCGCCCACGAGCGTAAGCGGCACCGCGAGATCCTCCAACTGAAGCTTTTCGGAGATTGTGATGAACGCCTTGCGATTCGCGGCGTCGCGCGACACCTCCATATAGTGGACGCGCGCGCGCGGCTCCTCCACTTCGAGTCGTTTGAGAAACTCGATTTCGCGTTCGCAGTGCGGACAGCCATCGGCCCAGAACAGATAGACCTGCACCTGCGGAGCGGGCTGCGCCGCAGCGCTCCCGGCAAGCAACACGAAAACCGCGGCCGCCAAGGCGTTTGCGAGAACCGCGCGGATCGCGCCGGTGCTCATGGGCGCTCCTGCTACACGGTCTCGAGGGCAAGTGCGATTCCCTGCCCGCCGCCGATGCACAGCGTTACGACACCCCGCTTCAGATCATCGCGTTTCATCGAGTGCATGAGGTTGCCCATGGCCACCGTCTCGACACATTGCGGAGCCAGGCCAGAGCGCTTCAATACTTCGCGGATAACCGCCGCGCCCAGCGCAGGTGCGGGCGTGTCTTTGAGTGCGCCGCCGTAGGTGCCAATAGCGGTGCGAACAGGATTGCACAGCACGATTTCTGGTTTGGCCATGATCAGTCTCCGGTTACAGCGCGCCGCAGCGCGCCCTTGAGTTCGGTTCCCGGCGCCACCGTGTTGAATACGGTGCCGAACTTGCGCACGTTGTCGTGCAGCAATTCGAGCCGGCGCTCGGGCTCGTCGGTGTCCACGAGAATTTCGTAGTCGATACGCTCCATCTTCGGCGGCGAACCCTGGCGCGCACCGCTCAAGCGCACTTCAATGCCGCGGAAACCGAACTTGAGGATGGGCGCCACGCGTTCGATGCCCTTGATCATGCAAGCCGACAGCGCGGCGAGCAGAAGTTCCGCCGGATTGAAGGCGTCACTGCGACCCTGCACACCGGTGTCGAGAGGGATCGTGGCTTCCTTGCAGGTAGATTCGCTACCGAGCGCGTCCTTGCGCAGCGTGCGCACCGAATAGGTCAGTTGCTTTTCTGCTTCCATCGGCCTGCTCCCCAACCATTGTCCTTGCACGCCCTCTGGCAACGACGGAGTTTGCGGGCCCCGATCAGGCACGAATACCCGTACGGGCCGATCGCCCCCCCTTTACAACCGGCAATGGGATCGTCGTGCCGCTCCTCGCCGGCCGGTTTGGCATCGCCCTGAGGCGCTTCCGATCCTCCATGTAGGGCCGGCCGTCCTCCACCCCGTCGGCCATCGATACCAGAATCCGGTGCGCCCAGAGCGGCACTTGCGACGCGACGCGGTAATGAACCCAGCGCCCCAGCTTTCGCTGGCTCAGTACGCCCGCCGCGCGCATCAACGCCAGATGGCGCGAAACCTTGGGCTGGATCGCATCGAGCGCGAAAAACAGCTCGCACACGCACAGCTCCTGCTCGGAGGTCAGGAGCACCAGAATCCGGCGCCTGAGTTCATCGGAAAGAAGCGAAAAGAAGTCTGCAGTATCAAATTGGTGGTGCATGGCTTCGTCCTGAAACGTGGGGGTGCGGGAAATCCAGTCAAGTGAACAGGCGCTCAATGTCTCGAATCTCTATCACCCCGACACCTGCACATACATATCGCATCGTGCATACATAAGGGCGCCGAAGGACGTCACGAGCTCCGAAAGCATGCATGCGTGCTCTTGCCATGGCACCCGTCGTTGGCATCGTTCCAGCGCCTGTCGGCGCGCCATGAAACACCAGGGGTTTCCACATGTAAGGCAGCACTAACACATATGTCAAACCGTATGTGTAAGTCTCGCCTCTTGCTCCCACAGGGATGTTGACCTGGATCAAGATCGCGTTAGCGACACGCAGGCCAGTGGGAGCGGACCCTACTAAATGAAACTGGGACAGCGAAAGACAACAAAGCCGGCGTTTATTTGCGCGCGCAGCGAAAGAACGTTATATATTTACGCGCATGGAATCGACGGAAGACCAGGAAGTGCTCGAGGCTGCGCTCGCGCTGATTCATTCGCGCCAGCACATATCCCCGAAGCGGCTAGGGGATCCCGGGCCCGACCGCGATCAGATCGAGAAGATCCTGACTGCGGCGGGTGCAGCGCCCGATCACGGACTGCTCACGCCCTGGCGACTGATCATCGTTCCTCCGGAGCGGCGGCACCTTCTGGCCGAAGCCTTTGCCGAGGCGCTCGCGGAGCGCGACGCCGAAGCCACCGAGGTGCAGAGACAGGATGCCCGCGACAAAGCCTACCGCGGCCCGTTCCTGGTCATGGTGGTCGCTCGTCTCGACCCCGCGCTGGGACCCACGCATCCGCAGGAGCGTCTGATATCCGCAGGCTGTGCCATACAGAACATGCTGCTCACCGCTCACGCCATGGGGTTCGGGGCCGGCCTCTCCAGCGGCAGGGCTTTGTACTCGCAGCGAATGCGCCTGCTTTTCAATCTGACGGCGCATGAACAGCCGCTTTGCTTCCTGAGCATTGGAACGGTACTCCGAGCCAAGTCCACCCGATCGGCGCAAAGACCGGCGATGGTCAACTACACTTCCACACTGTGATACGCCATGGACGATTGCTGCTCTGAAAAAGGCTGTGCGCTCGAACAGTTGCGCGACCGCCAGTCGGCGACGCTCAAGCTCGTGCTGTACGTGAATGTCGTGATGTTCGCGGTTGAGCTCGTTGCCGGATTGCTGGCCGGGTCGGTGGCCCTGGTTGCCGATTCCCTCGACATGCTAGGCGACGCGCTCGTGTACGGGTTCAGCCTCTACGTCGTTGCCCGCGGCGCCCTCTGGAAGGCCCGCGCCGCGGTGATGAAGGCCGCGGTAATGGGACTGTTCGGAGCGTTCGTTCTTGCCCAGCTCCTGTACAAGCTCGCGTTTCCGCAGGTTCCCGTCTTCGAAGCGATGGGCGCGGTCGGTGCGCTGGCCCTGGCTGCGAACACGCTTTGCCTGGCGCTGCTGTGGCGCCATCGCGCCGAGGACATCAACATGCGCTCGGTCTGGCTGTGTTCGCGAAACGACCTTATCGCCAATACGCTGGTGCTGCTGGCGGCGCTCGCCGTCTGGATCGCGGGTTCGCCGTGGCCCGACATCGCAACCGGCGCCGTCATCTGTGCGGTCTTTCTTCGTTCGGCGTTCATCGTCGGTCGCGAAGCGCGTCAGGAGCTGCGGCTGAATCAGGTCTGACCGGCTGCCTCCGCGCAGCGACTGGCTGAGTGATTCCCTGCAACAGGAAACCACCGATGCGATACCTTCCTCAACTGTTCGAGAACAATCGCGCCTGGGTGGAAAAGATGACGGGCCAGGACCCCGATTTCTTCCGCCGCCTGGCCGCCGTCCAATCCCCGCAGTATCTCTGGATCGGCTGCTCCGACAGCCGGGTGCCGGCCAATCAGATCACGGGACTCCAGCCAGGCGAGGTCTTCGTGCATCGCAACGTGGCCAACGCCGTGATCCACACCGATCTGAACTGCCTCTCGGTCATGCAGTTCGCCGTCGACGTGCTGGAAGTCAGCCACGTCATCGTCTGCGGCCACTATGGCTGCGGCGGCGTGAAGGCCGCACTGACCGGGGAGCGCCTTGGCCTGATAGACAACTGGCTGCACCACATCAAGGACGTGCGCGACAAGCATTCGGAGCTGCTCGGCCCGGACATGCACATGACGGCGCGCTGGGAAAGGCTGTGCGCGCTTAACGTCATCGAGCAGGTCATGCACGTCACCCAGACCACGATCGTGCGCGACGCCTGGAGCCGCGGCCGAAACCTGATGATCCACGGCTGGATCTACCGCCTGAGCGACGGGAAGCTGAATGATCTCGGCGTATCGGTGGTAGGCAGCAGCGAGGTCGAGTCCGCGTACACCAAGGCGCTGGCGGGATTGCCGTGAGTCTTCCCAGGCCGGCTTGAGTCCTGTCTCGTGCACCAGCGGAGTTGCGCGCTGCGCGCGCCAACCGTGCTTTCCGTACGGATGAACAACATCCGTCCGGAAAGCACGGTTATGGTTAAGACCAGGACCGCTTAGGCTTCTATACGAGATCGCCGATTGCGCTCGGACGGCTTTTCGTCCGCGCAACATAGCACCCGCCAACAACGCCGCGATTGGTCGATGTCCCTGTTTGACGATCCGACAAGGCGCGTGCTAAAACTTCAGGCGGCTCATAAATCGGAGCCATCGCCGCGAGATCGGCATTCGCGAGCCGATGGCGCACCGAAACAAGGGAGGGTTTGTCTTGAATCTGCCATTGTCATTTGCGTGCGCGCTTTACGACCGCATGCAGCCGATCTATACGGGCGAAGTGAGGCCGGCGGGCATCGATCTGAACTTCATTCCGATCGAAAAGCCGCGCCCGATCTTCGATCGCATGTCCGGCGGCCGGGAATTCGACGTGTCCGAATATTCGCTTTCGGAATTCGTACAGCGCTTCGCCAACAAGCAGTGTCCCTTCGTTGCGATTCCTGTTTTCCCCTCGCGCAGTTTCCGCCACGGCTTTATCGCGATTCACCGCAAGGCCGGAATTGCGAAGCCCAAAGACCTGGAGGGCAAGCGTGTCGGCGTGCCGCTCTATACGATCACCGCTGCGGTTTTCATCCGCGGGCTTCTGCAGCACGAATACGGCGTTGACTTGAGCAAAGTTCATTGGGTCCAGGGCGCGATCAACACCGCCGAATCGCACGGCAAGCCGACCGTGCTGCCGCTGGTCAAGCCCGTGCCGATCGAGAGCAACAAGAGCGGCAAGTCGTTGAGCGACCTCATCGAAGCACGTCAGATCGATGCGACGCTCGGCACGAGCCTGCCCAATGCCATCCGCCGCAATCCGGACGTCGGGCGCCTGTTTCCGAACTTCGTCGAGCTCGAGAAGGATTATTACAAACGCACCGGCATCTTTCCGATCATGCATCTGATCGCGATCAAGAAGGAGATCTACGAGCGCTATCCCTTTGTCGCGAGCAGCCTCTACGATGCGTTCGCCGAATCGAAGAAGATCGCGATCGAGAAGATGTTCAGCGCAAGGGCGCTGCGCTACATGACGCCTTGGCTGATGCGCGACATCGACGAAATCCGCGAGATATTCGACGGCGATCCGTTTCCCTATGGGATCGAACCCAATCGGAAGACCCTCGAAGCGCTGATGACCTATGTGGTCGAGCAGGGAATCATCGCCGCACCGATTCCGGTGGACGATCTATTCGTGCCGACCTACGGCTGATTTATTGCGGGCTCCCCTCACCCTGCCCTCTTCCCGCAAGCGGGGAGAGGCTACGCACCTAGCTGGGCGGGTCGGGCCGCCGCGGACACTTCAGTCGATCTGTTTGCCGATCCGCTGGAGCACTTCGGCGATGGACTTGGTGTCCCTTGCCCATTGCTTCTGATACTCGCTCGCGTCGAGGTAGGACACGCCGGTCCCCAGATTGGTGAGCGCAGTCGCGAAGTCGGGGTCTTTCACCGCTCGCTTGGCCGCATCGCGCAGCACCGCGAGCGCCTGTGCCGGCGCTTCCTTGCGCGCGACGATGCCGACTTGCTGGTAGTACTCGACATTGAGGCCGAGCTCTTTCAGCGTCGGCACCTCGGGCAATTCGGCTAGCCGCTTGTCTCCCGACATGGCGAGCGCCACCAGTCCGCCGGAGGCGATCTTCTTCAGCACCGGGCCGGGGCCGGAGGCCAGCGCGTCCACGTGCCCCCCAAGGAGCGCGATCACCGCGGGACCGGCACCGTTATAGGGAACGTGCCTGAGATTGATTCCGGCCGATGCGGCGAAAAATTCCATCTGCAAGTGGAGGCTCGTGTAGAGCCCCGAAGAGGCGAAAGTGATTGCGCCGGGTCGGCGCTTGGCATCGGCTATCAGGTCGGCGACGGACTTCCATTGCCGCCCCGGCTGCACCACCATCACCAGCGGTTCCGCGCTCAGCCGGGCGATGGGCGTGAACTGCTCGATCCTGAACTTCGGCGGCCGGCCGTTGAGGATGTCGACCGGGGGAGTGATGAAGAAGCCCGGCATAGCGATGAGCAGCGTATAGCCGTCGGGGCGGCTGTTGGCGACGAATTGGGTGCCCATGACACTGCCTGCGCCGGGCTTGTTCATCACCACGACCGGCTGCTTGAGAACCCGCTCCAGCGCCATCGCGAAGGGTCGCGCGTGAAGATCGGCGACGCCTCCGGGAGGCTGCGGCACAATGAGCTGGATCGGGTGCGAAGGAAACACCTCTTGGGCTACGGCCGGGACGCCGAGGAACGATACGGCACCACAGAACAGCGCAAGCCGGGCACACAGCGCGCGCCCGCGCGCTGCCATTTCGCCACGTTTGGTCATGGTTGATTCGCCTTGTGGTTGTCCCGGAATCGGTGAAACGATCGAGTCGGGACTGGGATTTTGAATCGACGGAAAATTCATGCTAGGCCGTCTTTCGCCCTCCCGCAACGGCGCATGTCACACGGCTTGCTTGCGCGTCTCGCGTATTGCGCGCCACACCCGGTCCGGTGTCGGGAAGCCGGGATCCCCCGCCGAAGCTGCGATCAGGCGACAAACTCCTGCCAGGGAAGCGCCTTCACTCCAGGGGCCAGGGCACGCGAGATCTCCGGCCGGCGCGGGGGCCGGTACACCAGCATCATCTCCAGGGGACGCTGCGGGGCAGGACGCTTGCGAAATGCCTCCGCAAGCCTGCGCATCGGCGCGGCCATGTCCGGGGTAGGCGTACGCGAGGCTTTGGCTTCGATCAGCCGGGTCGCACCGCCTTTCCCCGGAACCACGAAATCGACTTCCAGCCCCTGCTGGTCACGGAAGTAATACAGTTCGCGGCGGCCGCCGGCATTGACCTGGGCTTTGGCCACTTCCGCAGCGATGAATCCTTCGAACAGCGGACCGAGGAACGGCGATTTTTCAAGGATGGCCGCCGTCTCGATTCCCAGCAGATGACAGGCAAGGCCGGAATCGGCGACATAGACCTTTGGCGATTTGATCAAGCGCTTGCCGAGATTCTCGAACCACGGCTGCAAGATGAGGATCTGCCCGGTAACCTCCAGAATGTCCAGCCAGCGCCCAATACCGGGAACGCTCATGCCGAGCGGCGCGGCCAGATCGGATTTGTTGAGCACCTGCCCATGCCGCGTCGCCAGGAGTGCGAGGAATCGGCGAAAGGCGGCAAGATCATGCACGGCGCTGATCCCGCGCACGTCGCGCTCGAGATAGGTCTGAAGATAGGAACTGAACCAAAGGGAAGCTGCGCCCGGCCGCGCCAGAACTTCCGGGAAACCGCCGTGCAGCAGGCTGACCTTCGCGTTTTCGCGCACCGACATCGGCAACAACTGGAACACCGCCGCGCGACCCGCCATGGATTCGGTCACGTTGCGCATCAAGCCGGCTTCCTGCGAACCGGTCAAAAACCATTGGCCCACGCGCCGCGGCGAGCGGTCGATGCGGCTGCGCAAATAGTTGAACACCTCGGGGACGTTCTGGACCTCATCGAGGATCACAGGCAACTTCAGATCGTCCAGAAACCCTTGGGGGTCGTGGCGGAAGCGCGCCACGACGTCGGGATCCTCGAAGAGGCGGTAGCTGGCCTTGCTGAAGCAATGTTTGAGCAGCCAGGTCTTGCCTGCCCGGCGGGCTCCGGTGAGTATAACCGCAGGGAAGGCGCGGGCGGCCTTCCTGAGCTGTGGTTCCAGTTCCCGGTGGATGTAGCGCATTTGTGAGTAATTTAAACTAATAGCTTAAATTTCTCAACAGGCGCCGACATGAATCCCCTCTTGCGTCGAGGGTGAATGGCTTAGGAGGCTGGTCTCATGCCGCGTGCTTTCTTGCCGGCTTGTCCTGCGCTTCGGCTGGAGCCGCTGCCGATTTCTCGAAGCGGAATACCCCGCCCTTGTGCTCGACGCGGATCACGTCCTTGGCGGCGAATCTGCCTTCGAGGATCTGCTTGGCGAGCGGATTCTCGATGTGCTGCTGAATGGCGCGCTTCAACGGCCGCGCTCCGTAGACCGGGTCGAAACCCGCTTTAGCCAGATCGGCGAGCGCCCCATCGCTCACCTCGATTCTCATTTCGAGCTTCGCCAAGCGCTCCTCCAGATAGCGCAACTGGATCTTGGCGATATCGCGGATGTGTTTCTCGTCCAAGGCATGGAACACCACGATCTCGTCGATGCGGTTGACGAATTCCGGCCGGAACTGGGTCTTCACCTCGGCCAGCACCGCGGTCTTGATCAGCGACGGGTCATCGCCCTGCATCTGCTGGATCATGTGCGAGCCCAGGTTCGAGGTCATCACCACCACGGTGTTCTTGAAGTCCACGGTGCGCCCCTGCCCGTCGGTCATGCGCCCGTCATCGAGCACCTGAAGCAGCACGTTGAACACATCCGGGTGCGCCTTCTCGATCTCGTCGAGCAGGATCACAGAATAGGGTTTTCTCCTCACCGTCTCGGTAAGATGGCCGCCCTCCTCGTAGCCGACATAGCCCGGCGGCGCCCCGATCAGCCGCGCCACCGAATGCTTCTCCATGAATTCGGACATGTCGACGCGAATGAGATGGTCCTCGGAGTCGAACAGGAACGAGGCCAGCGCCTTGCAGAGCTCGGTCTTGCCCACGCCGGTGGGGCCGAGAAAGAGGAACGATCCGTAGGGCCGGTTCGGGTCGGAGAGCCCCGCGCGCGAACGCCGGATGGCATCTGCCACCAGGCGCACGGCCTCGTCCTGGCCGACGACGCGCTCGTGGAGCTTCGCTTCCATCGCCAGGAGCTTGTCGCGCTCGCCCTGCATCATTTTCGAGACCGGGATGCCGGTCGCGCGCGAAACCACTTCGGCGATTTCCTCGGCGCCGACTTGGGTGCGAAGCAAGCGGTTGGGCTTGGCGCCGGCCTCGCCCGATTTTTCGGCCTGCTTCAATTGGCTCTCGAGTTGCGGCAGCCTGCCGTATTGCAGCTCGGCCACCTTGTCGAGCTTGCCGGCACGCTGGAGCTTGGCGATCTCGGCGCGGATGCGCTCGATCTCTTCCTTGATGTGCGCGCTGCCCTGCACCTGCGCTTTTTCGGCTTTCCAGATCTCCTCGAGATCGGAGTACTCCTTCTGCAGCCGCGCGATTTCCTCCTCGATGAGGCCAAAGCGTTTCTGCGAAGCCTCGTCCTTTTCCTTTCTCACCGCTTCGCGTTCGATCTTGAGCTGGATGAGGCGCCGGTCGAGCCGGTCCATGGCCTCGGGTTTGGAATCGATCTCCATCTTGATGCGCGCGGCGGCCTCGTCCACGAGGTCGATCGCCTTGTCGGGAAGGAACCGGTCGGTGATGTAGCGATGCGAGAGCTCCGCGGCCGCCACGATGGCCGGGTCCGTGATGTCCACGCCGTGATGCACCTCGTAGCGCTCCTGCAG
>JACQTO010000036.1 GCA_016210745.1 Betaproteobacteria bacterium | reverse complement strand
GCATTCTGGCCGTAGCGCGCCGTCGCGATTCCCCCGACCACTTCACCTTCCCCGTCGAGTTCGGCGATCCCTCGGCGCTCGTCGGGAACCAGCTCGACGCGGGCAACGTCGCGCAGCAAAACCGGCGTGCCGCCCATCGCATTGACGACGAGGTTCTCGAGGTCGCTGACCCCGCGCAGGTAGCCCCTGCCGCGAACCACGTATTCGGTTTCCGCCATTTCGATCGCGCGTCCGCCGACATCGCGGTTGCTCATGGCGATGACTTCGGTGATCTTTTTCAGCGGGATGCCGTAGGCCTGCAGGCGCCGGGGGTCGACCGTGATCTGATAACTTTTCACGAACCCGCCCACGGTTGCGACTTCCGCCACCCCGTGCGCCTTAGTCAACTGGTAACGCACGAACCAATCCTGGATCGCACGCAACTCGGCCAGGCTGCGATGCTTGGCGGTAATGATGTACTGATAGACCCAGCCGACTCCGGTCGCGTCAGGGCCGAGCGAGGGCGTAACGCCCTTCGGCAACTTGCTCGACGCGAAGTTCAGGTACTCCAGGACGCGAGAGCGCGCCCAGTAGATGTCGGTACCGTCCTCGAAAATGACATAGACGAACGACACGCCGAAATTGGAGAAGCCCCGAACGACCTTGGAGCGCGGCACGCTCAACATCGCAGTGGTCAGCGGGTACGTGACCTGGTCTTCCACCACCTGCGGCGCCTGACCCGGGTATTCGGTGTAGACGATCACCTGCACGTCGGACAGGTCCGGGAGCGCGTCGATCGGCGTTTTAATAACCGTGTAGACGCCCCAGGCGACAATGAAGAACGTCGCGAGCAGTATCAGGAAGACGTGGCGCGCCGAATACTCGATAATACGGCTCAGCATGTCAGTGTCCCTTTTGAGCGGCGGCTCCCGCCGGCGGCGCGGGCGTCGCAGGTGAGGTCGAAGCCGGCGCCTTTCCCGCTGCGCGCGCGCCATTTCCGGTCGTTGCCGGTGCCGCCGGCGTCGAACCCGTGTCTCCCTGGGCAGGACCGCCAAAGCTTCCCAGCGCCGCTTTGAGGTTGCTTTCGGCATCGATCAGGAAGTTGGCGCTGACCACCACGCTTTCACCTTCCTTGACGCCTTCGAGCACCTCGACATAGCCGCCGCCTTGCGCGCCGAGCTTCACATCGCGCGGCTCGAACAGACCTTCGCCGCGCTGCACCAGCACCAACTGACGCGTACCGCTGTCGAGCACCGCCGAATCGGGAACGGTAACGCGCCGTTTCCCGCCCTGGCCCGCGACGACTTCGACGCTGGCATACATTTCCGGCTTGAGCAGTCCGCCGGGGTTGGCGAGTTCGATGCGTACCTTGGCCGTGCGCGTCTCCGGCGTTATTGTGGGATAGATGAACGCCACCTTCCCGGAAAACACCCTTTCCGGATAAGCGCTCACCCGAATCTTCACCACCTGGCCCAAGCGAACCCACCCCAGATCCTGCTCGAAGACATCGGCGAGCATCCACAGGGACGAGAGATCGGCGATGCTGTAAAGCATCTCGCCCGGCATGAAGCGCATCCCCTTGAGGGACGGCTTCTCCAATACCACTCCGCTGACAGGCGAGTGCAGCGTGATCGAATTCGTCGGCTGCGCCTCCTTCTTCAACCGCTCCAGTTCCTGCTCCGAGATGTCCCAATTGCGCAGCCGCTGCACGCTGCCTTCCATGAGCGTACGCATGTTCGCTTGCATGTCGGGACTCGCGTCCTTGAGTGCCTGCATGCCCTTCGTTGCGACTATGTATTCCTGCTGCGCGGTGATCAGCTCCGGGCTGTACACTTCCATCAGCGGCTGGCCGCGGCGCACGTATTCTCCGGTTGTGTTGACCACCAGCTTTTGAATCCATCCTTCGAATTTCGTTGTTACCGTGTGCAGAACGCGCTCGTTCACCTGCAAGGTGCCTACAGCACGCACCGCACGGGTGATTTCCCTGAGCATCGCGGCTTCCGTCTTGACGCCGAGCTTCTGGACTTTGTCGAGGCTGATCTTGACCTGAGGTCCCGCGGGTTCCTCGCCTTCGTACACCGGAACGTAATCCATGCCCATGGCATCTTTCTTAGGCACCGGCGAAGTATCGGGCAGGCCCATCGGATTCCGGTAATAGAGGATCTTGCCCTTGGCGCTTCCCGCCGAGGCGCTCGCTTCCTCGTCCGCATACACGGGGACGTAGTCCATGCCGTCAGGCGCCTTCTTCGGCACCGGGGAGGTGTCGGGCAAACCCATCGGATTGCGGTAGTAAAGGATCTTCCGCTCCGATTTCGCGGCCGTCGCCGGCGCCTGCATCGGCTTGCTCACACCCAGCCAATACCCCGCCCCTCCGGCGATTCCCAGGAAGGCAACCAGGACCAAGAACGACAGAAGCCTATTCACCGTTTTTCTCCTTGAGAAGATGTCGATTGCGCCTCGGGTACCGATTTCCCCGTGAGTTGGTCGAGCTCCGCGAGCGCCTTATTGAACCCGATGACGGCTTTCGCATGGTCGATTTCGTAGTTGAACACCGCCATCTGACTGTCAAGCAG
>JACQTO010000042.1 GCA_016210745.1 Betaproteobacteria bacterium | reverse complement strand
GTATAGGTCTCGTGTTTTCGCGCAGTTGCAACTTCGCAACTGCGCGAAAACACGAGATCGATTAAAGACAAAATCAGCATTGTTTGTTCCGGCTATGCCGGCTTAGGAGAGAAGAAATCATGTTCAAGAGCCTCGTCAGCGCCGCCGCTTTATTGCTGACTGTTGCGATATCTGGGACGCCCGGCGGCGCCTGGGCCGCGCCGAATAGCTCTCCCTGGGGAGCGGACTACTTCCCCAACGTGCCCCTGGTGACCCAGGACGGGAAGACGGTCATGTTCTACGACGACCTGATGAAGGATAAGAAGGTGCTGGTCAACTTCATCTTCGCCCTTTGCGACCAGGCCTGCCCGCTCGACACCGCGAAGATGGCGGAGGTGCAGAAGATGCTCGGCTCGCGTGTCGGCCGCGATGTCTTCATGTATTCCATCACCCTCGATCCGGAAAACGATACGCCCGAAAAGATGAAGGAGTATGCCGCGCAGTTCGGGGCCGGGCCGGGCTGGCTGTTTCTCACCGGCAAGCGAGCCGACATCGACAAAATCCGCTTCAAATTCGGAGACCGGGGCAAGAAGGAGGAACACGCCAATACCGTCCGGGTCGGCAAAGTGGCGGCGGGCCAATGGATGAGGCTGCCGCTGGCCGCGGACCGCAACCTTCTCGTCGCGGAGATCGACAGGGCGCTCGATCTGAACTGGTATGCCGGGAAGCCACCGAAGCGCTTCGACGAGGCTCCTCGGCAGAAGATGCCTGAAACGGGGCAGGTCCTGTTTGCGAATCGCTGCGCGTCGTGTCACACCTTTGGGAAGGGAGCCCATCTGGGACCGGACCTGAAGGGAGTGACCTCCCGCCGGGACCGCGACTGGGTTATCCGCTATCTCGCGGCCGCGGACAAGATGCGGGCCAACAAGGATCCCATCGCGCTGGATCTCGCCAAGAGCTGGAAGGTGTTGATGCCCAACCTGGCATTGACCAGGAACGATGTGACAGACCTGATGACGTACATCGAGGCCCAGGACCGTTCGAAACCCGATGCGATGCAGGTGTCGGCGCCGGCCGCGGCAGGCGTGGAAAAGTCAGGCGCCAGTGCTCACGATCATCACCAACACCATCACGGCGGCGAACACAAATAGCGCCGGCGGAATTATTCATCTTTACCGAATTACGTGGCATCCGTAACCATTTGTGGCGTCATTCCCGCGCAGGCGAGAATCCATCTCAGCTCAATGAAAGTCGCCGGATTCCCGCCCCCCGATAAAGGCATTCGAGGGCAAGCTTCGCGGGGGATGACATGCAATCCTCAGTAAGAGGTTCGTCCTAACACCAGGGATGCAGCAGACATGCGCTTGATCGGGCTGGCAAACGGGGTGAAGCTGGGCGTTTGCCTGCTCGCGGCCGTGCATTGCAGCGGGGCGATGGCGGCCGGCAGCGGCCGCGCCGCGGTAACCAGCACAGCCGGCGTCGGAGGCACCCCCGGGGACGATGACCGGAGCGCACTTGAAATCGGACTCGAGGCGATACTTGCCAAGGATTACGCGACAGCGTATCGCTTGGTGCGCAATGCCGCCGAGCAAGGGGAGCCGCAAGCGCAAGCGGCGCTCGGCGCGATGTACCTCGCCGGGCAAGGCGTAGCCGCGGACGATGCCGAGGCCCTCAGATGGTATCGCCGGGCTGCCGAACAGGGGAATGCCGAAGCGCAAGCGAGCCTCGGCCTTATGTACACCCAGGGAAGAGGCGTACCGAGGGACGATGGGGCGGCACTCAAATGGTTCCGCCTTGCGGCAGACAATGAAGACCCCACCGCTCAAAGCGGTCTCGGCTTGATGTACCTGGAGGGCCGAGGTGTTGAGAAGAACGAGAATGAAGCCGTGAACTGGCTGCAAATGGCCGCGCTAAAGGGCGAGCCGATGGCGCAGTACAACCTCGCCATCCTGTACCTGGACGGACGCGGTGTCGGGCAGGACGACGCCGAGGCGGCGCAGTGGTTTCTCAGCGCCGCCGAGCAAGGAAACGCGCTCGCGCAATACCATCTCGGGGTCAGCTACGCGGAAGGCCGCGGCGTCGGTCAGGACAGGGAAGAAGCGCTCAAATGGCTGACGAGCGCGGCGGAGCAGGGACTGTCGCTGGCGAAAGATTACCTGCGGGTGAGCAAGAACGCGACCGTTGAACCGGAAGATCCCGCGCGGCGCAATTAGCGAGAATTACATCACCGCACGACACCGTCCCGTCGTCCCCGCGAAGCTTGCCCCCGAATGAACTTATCGGGGGGCAGGGACCCAGAAAAGCTCATTCAGAGACCCTGGATTCCCGCTTTCCGCGGGAATGACAGTGACGCAAGCCGCTTGCGTCACAGGGTTAGGTAAGGATCAATAGTTCCTCAATGCCGTGTCCCCAACGTTGGGGAAGATTCCCCAAATTGCGAATCATTCTCAGGCAGTCGCCTATTCCAACGTCATAGCCAAATTGCGGTGTGCCAAGCCTGGCGCGGCTTTCCAACCGGTTGATCAGAATCAATCGCAATAACGTGATTCTTGGCACACATACTGCTCTTAGGGTGGCATGCCCCGGTGCAAATGGGGGAAAAGTTCCGAAGTGCGTGCTACGCCCCGCTTGAGTCCGATGAGCAGAGGAGCGACCGGTAACCACCGCTCGACTGCGCCACCTCGGAACTTTTTCCTCGTAGCGACTGGGCGCGATGCAAGCAGTTGTCCCCAATTTTCTATGAGGGAACGAAAATGAATCAGCGCGAGAAACTCATTCAGCGGACCATGGATGTCCAGCGGGAAATCACCCAGGCAGGGCTCAAGCGGCGCGACCTGCTCAAAATGGGTCTGCTGAGCGCCGGAACCGGGATGTTGCTGCCGATTCCGGGTTTGAGCATGCGCGCGGCCTGGGCCAAGTCGTGCCCAGTTCCCGGCGAGGACATCATCAGCCCGTACACCCGCCCCTGGGTGGAAGAACTGCCGCGCCTGACCGAAAAGCAAACCGTATTGGATAACGATCCGCACAATTTCGATTGCGGCAACGGCGGCGACTACCCCTCGCCCGGGATACCGGTCGGCACCATGACCGGTGGCGATTCGAAGTTCCGGCTTTGCGAGGAGTATCCGGAGATGCACACCATGACGCCCTATTCCGAGCTCGAGCATCAATGCTGGGGCAAGGGCGGTGCACTGGGGAATTTCCCGCCGCAGAAGTGGTACGAAATGCGCGTCAAACAGTACAACCACGTCTGGCATCGCGACCTGCCCGCGGGCATGGCAGGCCAGCCGGCCTGGGGCTTCGACAGCCAAATCCCGGGACCGATGTTCAGGACCCGCTACGGCGAGCCGCATTTCGTGCGCATCCACAACGATCTGCCGGCTACGAATCTGGGCTTCGGCATCAACAAGATCACGACCCACTTGCACAACATGCACACGCCTTCGGAGAGCGACGGCAATCCGCTCTTCACCAACTACTCGGGCCACTACTACGATTACTGCTACCCGAACGTCTATGCCGGGGTGAACCAGTTCGGCGGCATCGGCAATCCCGACGAGGCGCTCGGCACCATCTGGTATCACGACCACCAGCTCGATTTCACCGCGCAGAACGTCTACGCCGGGCTGTTCGGCATGAACTCCATCTACGACGCCTGGGGCGCGTATTCGAACCCCAGCATGGGCGACTACGGCGACGAAACCAAGGGCTGGCGCCTGCCCTGCGGCGAGAACTACGAATTCGACGTAGGCCTAGTGTTCCACGACCGGCAGTTCGATCCGCGCGGCGTCGATTTCTTCCCCTTGGCCTGCTTCGACGGCGCCATCGGCGACAAGATGACGGTGAACGGCAAGATTCAGCCCTACATGCCGGTGAAGCGCCGGAAATACCGTTTCCGTATGCTGAACGGCGGCCCCTCGCGCACCTACGAGTGGTTCCTGAGCAATGGTGCCCCGTTCATCGTCATCGCCAACGACGGCAATCTTCTGCCGGCCCCGGTGCTGATGCGGAGCGTCAGGCAGACGGTGGCCGAGCGCTTCGACGTCATCATGGATTTTTCCAGGTACGCTCCCGGCACGGAGATCATCCTCATCAATCGCGCCGAGCAGGTGGACGGCCGTGCACCCAGCGGCAAGCTCCTCAGCCCGGGCATGCAAGTGCTGAAGTTCATCGTGACGTCGGACTCCTTCGGCACGGACTACAGCCGCATCCCGGCCAAGCTGCGCCCGCTGCCCGATATCAGGCAGCCGATCTCGAGGAGCCGCACCTGGAAGTTCGACCGCGAGAACGGCGAGTGGGCGGTGAACGGCCAGGTCTTCGATCGGAACGTGATTGCCGCCACCATTCCCGAGGGTACGGCCGAGCATTGGAGCATTATCAACGGCGGCGGATCGTGGCTGCACCCGGTGCACATTCACTACGAGGAGCATCGCATCCTGAGCTACAACCGGAAGGCCCCCGCTCCGGTCGATGCGGGCAGAAAAGACGTGCTGAGGCTCGAAACCGGCGCCAAGGCGGAGATATACATGCGCTTCCGCGACTACAAGGGCATCTACCCGATGCACTGCCACAACGTGGTGCACGAAGACCACGCGATGATGGTGATGTGGAAGATCGTGTAAGCACACAAAACGCTCCTTCTCCCCGCTTGCGGGGAGAAGGTTGGGATGAGGGGCATGCAAATTCACAATTGCCCCGCGCAGGAGAAACAAACCATGAAGCGAAGAGATTTTCTTGGCCTGGGACTCGTGCCGCTGATGCTGTCGGCGCCGTCGCATGCCGGGCAGGACCGGCCGATGTCGCGCGCCGCGCAGATCGGAATGTTCCCGAACGTGCCGCTGATCACGCACAACGGGGAGAAGGTGACGTTCTACGACGACCTTATCCGCGACAAGATCGTGTTGATCAATTTCTTCCTGGTCGAGTGCACCGACGGCTTGTGCCCGACCGTTACGGCGAACATGCGCAAGGTTCAGGACCTGTTGGGCGAGCGCATGGGGCGGGACATCTTCTTCTACTCGATCTCGCTGCAGCCGAAAAAGGACACCCCGAAGATATTGAAAGCGTACGCGGAGAACTTCGAGATCAAGCCGGGCTGGACATTCCTCACCGGCAAGCCCTCGGACATCGAACTGCTGCGCCGCGCCCAGGGTATCGTCGACCGGGATCCGATTAGAGACAAGAACGTCAACAACCACACGGCAATGGGCCGGTACGGAGACGATAGGCTCGATCGCTGGGGCGGCGTGGCACTGCGCAGTTCGCCTGGAAACATCGCCAGTGTTTTCAGGTGGCTGTCGACTTAGCTTAGACGCATGCAAAAATGGGGTCAGAGTAGCATTTCACTAGAGCGATTCCGCATTGGTTCGATGCGTTTGCGAAAAGTTACTCTGACCCCATTTTTGCCTTGACAGCAGGCCTGCGACGGACATGCGTTTGAACGGATCGACAGTTTGTGCAAGCTTCGCCATTTGTTTGCTTTCGGCCGCGTGCAGCGCCGGCGCGGCATATGCGGCCAGCGGCTTGCCGACCGCTCCCTCCGGTCCCGTGACCGCGATCAATGGCGTCGCGCCCGCCGCGAGTGGCCAGAGCTCGGCCGCGGATATGTTCGAGATCGGAAACCGCGCCCTCGCGAACGAGGATTACGCCCTGGCATACCGGTGGTTGCGCGGCGCTGCCGAGCGCGGGCATCCCCAGGCGCAGACCGCGCTGGGAGATATGTATCTGACGGGGCAGGGCGCGGAAGCCGACGATACCGAAGCGCTGAAGTGGTATCGCAAGGCGGCCGAGCAGGGAGAGGCCCAAGCCCAAAGCAGGCTCGGACTCATGTATGTCCATGGCCGCGGCGTTGCTGCGGACGACGAAGCGGCGGTGAAATGGTTTCGCCTGGCGGCCGAGCAGGAAGACGCCGCTGCCCAGAGCAATCTGGGCCTGATGTACCTGGAAGGGCGGGGGGTGGAGAGAAATCCGATCGAAGCCGCGAACTGGCTGCGCGAAGCCGCGTTTCAGGGCGAGCCGTTGGCACAGTACAACCTCGCGCTCATGCACCGGGACGGCCAGGGCGTCGAGAATGACCCGCTCGAGGCCGCCTGGTGGTTTCGCAAGGCGGCTGAGGAAGGGCATACGGAAGCCCAGGCCCAGATAGGCCTCATGTATTGGGAAGGCCGCGGCGTGCCGCAGAACGACGTGCAGGCCCTGCAATGGTTTCGTAAAGCCGCCGAGCGGGGTGACGCTTTGGCGCAATACTATTTCGGCGTCGGTCTTGCCGAAGGGCGCGGGCTCAACACGGATCGCGAGGAAGCCGTCAAATGGCTGACGAACGCGGCGCGCCAGGGGCTTGCTCCGGCGAAGGATTACCTGTGGGCCAACGGGAACATAACCGTTGATTCCAGAAACTGAAGGTTTCACGGCTCGATCGCAGTTTGAATAACGACGATTCAGGGAGATGATCATGATCCGCATCGCGTTCAGTACTTTCTTGCTGATTACGGCACTGGTTTCGACGCCGGTCCACTCCCGCAGCGATGTGACCAAGTTCGAGGGCGTGCAGGAGCGTTGCGTCCAGGTGGGGAAAATCGAATTCGGCCCTAAAGCCCGCTGGTCGAATTGCAGCGTGGTCAAGGGTCGCTGGTTCGCCACGTACGACATTGTGGATCTCTTTCAGGTCCAGTACTGCCTCGGCAAAGGCGACGGCGCATGCGATCAGAAGGCGTTCCTGGTCTTCGCCAACCGCGCTTACACGCCGAAAGCGAAAGTGATCTTGCAGCGGATCGACCCGGGCGAAGCCGAGTACGACGATCCGCTGCTGGTGGAAACGAAATTTGGAGACATCCTGACTCTCGCGGCGCGTTTCCCGGACGGCAGCGTAACCAAGAGCTATTACCGCTGGAAGTCCGGCCGCTGGATACCGGTGGAGGCGCGCGGCTGGCTGCGCGAGTTGTCCAAGCAATTGCCCAAAGGCGTATCGGCAAAAGGGAACGTGTGGCCCGACGCCGATACCATGCGCGTTCAAGTCCCGATTAGCGGTGAGTCCGGCGCAAGCGGCGCAATGGCCGATGTCGAACTCGCGCTCGCAAAAGACCGGTTTATCGTGAGAAAGGTGCAGCTGGAGTCGAAACTCCAGTAAGCTTGCCGGATCTGACAAGTCGAAGCAGATCCGGATTCGCCATTGATCTTCTGTTGGCCCCGGCGCAGTGACGGCGGCGCGTTATCGCGCCGCTTGTCGCCGACGGCTGTCCGCAATACTCTCCCAGTCTGCAAGAGACTGTCCCCGGCGCCGCCGGAACCCAAGAGGCTGGTTTTGCCTTTTATCGATTTCGTGTTTTCGCGCAGTTGCGAAGTTGCAACTGCGCGAAAACACGAAACGAATACAACATCAAATTTTTCGCCGGAATCGTCAGGAATTAGGTCGCCACGCAGCCACGCGGGGATTTGACCCGTTTCACCCAACTTTGCGGGGGCTATTTCGCCCGACCTGTCCCGCCTGCGGTGAAGAATGACGTATCCGTAATAAAAACACCCTGAAAAATCAATTGGTTGGACTCCTGGCACGCGCTGTGCGTAAACGCGACTGTCGTCAGATTACAGAACTGACGCTGAACCGTAACCAACGTGTAAGGAGATTCCAATGTTTATGCCATCCAAGGTCAAGACCAGCGTGCGCGCGGTCGCACTCGCATTCGCGCTGGGTGCAACGAGTTTTTCCGCCAATGCCGTGCTCGAGCGCGTTGGTCCAACGAACACCGCCCCCTCGGTCGGCGGTTTCCCGAGCTGGTACCAGGACACCACCGGGCTGACGCTGGAATTCTGCGATCCGAAGAATCAGGCCGAAGTCGACGGCGGCTGGTGCTTGCTCATCGCCGGCGACGTGTCGCAGGTGCCGGAAGTGTTTCCCAACGCCTACGCCGACGAGCACTTTTGGTTTGCCGCCGATGCGATCGCGCCCACAGCGAACGGCGCCAAGGCCCTTCTGGTCCTGGGAGTGGAAGCCGCTTTTGCGACCGACCGTGTCATCCCCGGCGACCAGATCACTTTCGCGCGCATTCGCGTCGTGTTGAATCCGGTGCCGGTGAGCGGCACCTACCGCTTCATCCATCCCTACGGCGAGGAGACCATTGACGGGGTCGCCGGCGACCGGATCTTCTTCACCGAGGACTTCGGCATCGGCGCGCCGGGTGAATTCGCCGGAGCGCTGGGCGGGCGCTTTGGGCCGTTCCTGCTGCCTTCGGACACCCCTGGCGGCGCCGAATTGCCCGCCACTCCCGGTCCGTCAGGCCTGTACATCGCCGATCCGGCGCGCAGCGGGCCGGTCACCGGCAGCTCGCTGCCCAATTTCATCGACTCGACCGGCGCTTCGCGCAACCACAACATCTTTCGCATCGAAGGTCCCGCGGGATCCGGACTGGGCGTCGATCCGATTACCGGGGCTTCGCTTGATTACGTCGAGACCACCAACTTTGCATTGATGGGCCGCATCATGACCACCGCGATCCCGGGACGCGTCGGGGTGGACCGCGCAAGCTATACGCGCAACGCCTCGGGCCAGAAGGTGGATGTGTTTGCGACCGCTTTCACGACCACGCAGGGCCGGCTTCCGACGCAGCCGAAGCCCGGACCGGCCGAGCCGATGCTCACGTTCTTTGACGCGCCCTGCGCCGGCGCCGTCGACCCGCTCACGGGCGAAGTGCTGCCGCCCTTCAGCGCTCCGGCAGGCGCCACCGAAACCCAAATGTTCGCCCGCGGCGGCATCCACTGGGGACAGATTCAGCCCGCCGCGATTCCGCAGGCGATTTGCGTGAAGGATGGCACCGTGCGCGACGTGACCGGCAATGTCGTTCCATTCTACTTCCCGAAGATCGTCACCGACGAAGTCACCATCACCGAGGCGCTCTATGATCCAAGCGCGGGTACGCTGACGGTGGCCGCGAGCTCGAGCGACAGTGCGGTTCCGCCGACGCTGACGTTGTCGGACGGATCCGCACTGACCGATCTCGTCAACGGCCAGGCTGTGGTCTCGGGGATGATCGCAGCGCCGGCGAAGATTCGGGTGAGCTCGATCTACCTCGGCGCGAACACCTTCCAGGTGAGCACCGGATTCGCCGGCGGCACACCGACCCCGGCGGGCATCCCGGTGGCAGCAAACGACTCCTATACTTTCCTTGAGGATTCGGGTGCGCAAAGTCTTTCCGTGCTGGCGAACGACAGCAACGCAACCGGCGGCACGATAACCATCGCGTCCGCGCCGCGGCTGGGTACCGCGACGGTGGGCACTGACGGCGTCGTGAACTACACGCCGAACCTCAACGCCAGCGGCACCGACGTCTTCACCTATACGGTGACAACCGGCACCCAGGTCTCGAACACCGCCACCGTGACGCTTAACATCACGCCGGTGAACGATGAGCCTATCGCGGTCGATAACACCGCCAATGCGATCGTGAATCAGCCCGTTCAGATCAACGTGCTCGCCAACGATACCGATCCGGACGGTACGGCCGACCTCGTCGCCGCGGTGAACGTGACGCAACCGACGCCTGCGGGATTTGCCACCACGAGCGTTGCCGGCGGCGTAGTGACTTTTAACGCGACTGCGGGCGGCACTTACACCTTCACCTACCAGGCGCAGGATGCCTCGGGTGCCGTCTCGGCCAACACGGCGACGGTGACCGTGCAAGTGGCTGCTGCGGAAACGATCAGCTTCACACGCGCCGAGTATATCGTCAGCAAGAGCCGCATCAAAGTGCAGGGCACCATCAGCCCGGCCGCGAACCAGACGGTGAAAGTGGAATTCGTCAACTCCGCCGGCACGGTGCTCGGCACGGCAGGGACGGTCGTTGCGGACGCCGCCGGGAACTGGACGCTCGACACGACAGTCGCCCGGCCCACCGGAACCTCCGCGGTCAAGGCCACCTCGTCGAACGGCACGGTGCGATCGACGGCGCTGATCTCCAAATAATCGATCAGCCAAGGTTCCAGACAGACTCCAGTTGTTCCTCGCTCCCCCACCCGCAAGGGTGGGGCTTTTTTTGCTTCTCCCTCGCCGCCAAGGGTCGGGTTGAGGTTGGTTTTAGAATCCTAGATCGATCTGTTCAACGTTGATTCCCCGCCCTTCACGGTCCAGTCCTCCTCCACTCTCAGGTTCGCCCACGCGGCACATTGCCGATCCGATCATTTCGCGGAATCGCGCATCCCCCAGAGCCTGCCCGCGATTGGTCGCGGTCCTGATCGACCCAAGGGTTTGCAGATCAAGCTCGGTGCGAATGAGCGCAGTGTAGGCATTGCGTCTTCTTGTCTCGTCGCTATCGAGCGCGGCGAACAGCGCGTGGTCCTGCACGATGTCATTGCAAGCGCCGATGGAGTGATAGCGGTAGCTTGACCACAAGTAGTCTGCCGGATTGTCCACTATCCGCGCTCTGACTGGATTCAATTCGATATAGCAGTAGCACTTGAGCAAGTACTCTTCCGCGTTGATCACGCTCGCCTTGAATCGGCCCTCGAAAAGGGTTCCGGTGCGCTTGTAGAGCTGATTGACGTAGGGCACGTAGTGGCGGCCCATCGCCTGCATCAGCCGCGAGGCACCGGTGGGATCCGCAGGGGTGAGCAGCAGATGGACGTGGTTGGTCATGAGCACGTAAGCGTGAACGGCGCAGCGGTGCTTGGCTGACAGAAGGCGCAGCGAATGCAGGTAGAAACGATAATCCTCGTCCGCGAAAAAACAGGCCGAGCGGTTATTGCCGCGTTGGATGATGTGCAGCGGCAAGCCGGTAAGGTTTAGGCGCGGGCGACGGGGCATGGAGACCATTCTCGTATCCATTAGCAGTAACGCGTTCACCGGGTGGGTTGGTTGACAGCGATGATGGCATGAGGGTGTGCCGGATCGTCTGCACCGAGTTCAGCGGAGAATGATCTTGGATCACGAGAAAGCCCCGAACCCGACCCCTGGCGATTACTGGACGGTCACCGTGGATCACGAAAAAGCATCGATCCCCTGGAGGGCCGGGGGCCCAGCGGTTGAACCCGACCCCTATCGGACTATCGGACTCGATCGGACGCACCGAGACCACGGTACCTCGCGCGCGGCGCGCTATTGCTGCGAATCCGGAAGCGTTATCAGCCGGGCGGCGTGAGGCCGAACTTGTCGATGCGGTAGCGCATGGTGTCGCGCGACAGGCCGAGCAGCCGGGCCGCATGAGTGACGTTCCACTCGGTGTGGTTCAACGCGCGCAGCAGGAGTTCGCGTTCCACCGTAGCCAGCTGAACGCCTTCACGGGGAAAATTGACGCCTTCATTCAACTCGGGGGCGGCTGATTCTTCCGGCTCCATGAACAGCCGCGGGCTGCAGAGATTGAGTTGGTCGGCATCGATGATCTCGCTCGGGGCAAGCAGGACGGCCTGCTCGACGATATTTCGCAATTCGCGCACATTGCCGGGCCAGGGATGCACACGCAACATGTCCTCGGCCGACTTGTCGAAGCTCATCTTTCCTCGGCCATAGCGCGCGCCTTGGACCGCGAGGAAGTGTCGGGCGAGGAAAAGTGGGTCATCACCGCGAGCGCGCAACGGCGGGACTTCGATCTGGACGATGCGCAGGCGGAAGTAGAGATCGGAGCGGAACTTTCCCTCGCGAACCAGAGTTTCCAGCGAACGATGGGTTGCGGCGATGATACGAACGTCGACGCGCTGGTCGCGCGTGCTGCCGACGCGCCGCACGGTCTTCTCTTCGATTGCCTTGAGCACCCTGGCCTGCAAGGTGAGATCCATGTCGCCGATCTCGTCGAGGAACAGGGTGCCGCCGTCGGCGGTCTCGAAAAGGCCGAATTTCCGCTCGCGCGCGTCGGTAAACGCGCCGCGCTCATGGCCGAAAAGCTCGGATTCGAGCAGATGCTGCTGGATGGAGGCACAGTTTATTTCGACAAAGGGTTTGTCCCGGCGTTGCCCGTTGAAATGCAGCGCACGCGCGACAAGCTCCTTGCCGGTACCGGTTTCGCCCAGGATCAGGGCCGCCGGCGCATCGCCGTCCTGCAGCGCCTGTTCAGCGTCGATGATCTGGTGAATCTTGCGCCTGAGCGCCTGCATCGCTGAGGAAGCGCCCAGCAGGTTCTCGACGGCGGCGTCGCCGCCGACTTTTTGCTGGTAGTACGACAAAGCCTGATCCCGGCGCTCGTCGACGCTGGCTTTTTCCAGCGTCAGCCTCAGCTTGCTCAGCGCGATCGGTTTGGTGACGAAATGATAGGCGCCGGCCTGCATCGCTTCCACCGCGAGATCGATGCTTCCATGGGCGGTAATCATGATTACCTTGATCTGGCGGTCAATGGCACGGATCCGCGTCAACGCCTCCACGCCGTTCATTCCCGGCAGATTGAAGTCGAGAATGATGATGTCGGGCTTGAAAGTATCGAGTTCCGTCAGCCCCGCTTCGGCCGTCGTCGCAATGCGCACTTCGTAGTCGTAGCGCGAAAGGTACGCGCATACGTTCTTGGCCAGCGTTGTTTCGTCTTCAATCAAAAGTATGCTTCGCGACATTGCTTTCCCTCCTATGCAATGGGCATCGACAAACACACCGCGGTGCCGCGGCCGGGCGCGCTGTCGATGGCGATTCGACCGCCGAAGCGCTCGACGATGCGCTTGGCAAGCGCCAAGCCGACGCCCATGCCGCGCGTTTTCGTGGTGTAAAAAGGCGTGAAGATGCGCTTGAGCTGCTCCGGACTCATGCCGGGGCCGCTGTCGCGTATGGTCAGTTCGACCCGGCGCTTTGCCGGATCGGTGATGCCGGCGATTTCGATGGTGCCGGACTGCTGGATCGCCTCGACCGCGTTGGCCATCAGGCTGTGCAGCACCTGTCGCAGCAGAAGCGGGTCTCCCTTGGCCATCGGAAGATCCTCCGCGACGTTCAGCCGGGCGGAGATGCCGCGTTTTTCCATCTCCCGGGCGAAGTGATCCATAGTGCCGGTGATGATCGCGCGCAGCGCGACAGCTCCGGCATCGTCCGAGAGCGGACGCGTATAGCTCAGAAGATTGCGCACCCATTCCTCGAGCCGGTCGGATTCGGCGATGATGTCCTGGGCCGATTCGCGCGCGGTTTCCGGAGTGCCCTCGAGCACGAGTTCGGCCGAGCTGCGAATGGCTGCCAGGGGATTGCGAATGCCGTGGGCGACCGCCGAGCCCATTTCACCGACCGTGGCGAGAATTTCGGTCTCGACCAGACGGTCCTGCTGCTGCCGGATGACCGCGTCGGCGCGGCGCGTCAGACCGAACAGCGTCAGGTACAGGAATAGGCCGACCGCTGCGGCGCCTATGAAGGTGAAAAGACGGCCCGTGGACAAAGCTTCCGCGAGCGCTTGCGGATTCTTGTACAGCTCGACGGCGCCGATCACCCGGCCGCGCGGGGCATCCCTGACGGGAACGTAGATCTCGACGAAATAGCCGCTGTGATCACGGAGATCCACGTGCTCGTCCTTGCGCGGCTGCTCGTGGTTGGAGTCGGCGTCCCCGTGGACCACCAGTTTGCCCGCGAGCGCCGCGTCGAGTTCCGGGTTGGATCCGAAGTGCCGGCCGATGATCTTGTCGTCGCTCGACCAGATCAGCGAGCGTTCGCCGTTGTAGATGTTCGCCCGCAGGACATCGGGCATGGAGGCGATGTGTCCGAGGGCCGCCTCGAGCGCAGCGGCATCTTGCGCCCGATCGCCGGTGAAGTATCCGCGCAGCGACTTTTCCGCCAAAACCACGCTTTGCACGAACTCCATCGTCAATACCCCTTCCTGACGCAGCATGCGTTCGGTCAGGAAATGCGAGAGCAGAAGCGACGAAGCGGCGCTGACGATCGCGATCGAGACGAAGCCGACGATACCAAACCACCGGCTGAGATTGAACGGTACCGTTGGCCGGATGTGCCGCGGAGGCTTGGGGTGTGCGCTCATGATGAGGGCATTCCGATTGCGAATGGTTGGTCGCGTAACAAAATCACAACAGGCATTGTCCTTCAGGCGGCAACCCAAGGCGGGTGGGTATCCCCTGTAAAGAGCTGGGGTTTTCTACCCAATTTTTGCGTGCTCCCTACCTTGGATTTAGAGCTCATGGTAATCGCGCAAGTTTCGCGGGCGAGCAACTGCGGTTCCCTGCCGGGGTAAGCGCCGGCGGCAGACACTTTCCCTTCCGGTCAAGGGGAAGGTGGGGCCGGCCATGCCGCGCGCAGGGTCATCCCGCCCGCCCTGTTGCGCATGGCCGAGAACAAGCCCCCGGACAACGTCGCACGCTCGCGCGCTTCGGCGAAACGCATCTGCAGTTCGAATTCGGATCGCCCATCGGCGCAGGCAACATAAGCCGAATCGCGTGCGGTGCTGTCCATTTCAAGCGTGATGACATCGTTGTTCCGGTGTAAATCGAGCGAGATCTTGTCCGTGTGCTCGTAGCGCTCGATATTCCGGAAAACCGACTCGACGATGCGGTAAACGACGATCTTCAGCGGTGCTGGCATTTCGATTTCCTGCAGCGTAACTTCCTGGTCGATCGTGATTTCCGGATGCTGTTGTTCGAATTCGCGGCAGAACCAGTCGATCGTCGGCAGCAATCCGAGATCGTCCAGGCTGGCCGGCCGCAGCTCCGTCGCGATCGTTTGCACGTCCTTGATGGCGCTTTGCAGCACCGGAATTATCGATGCGAGCGACGCGTCGTCTGCCCGGCTGGCGGCGATTGTGTCGAGACTGTTCTCGATACGGACCTTGACCGCGCTCAGGGTCTGCGCGAGGCCCTCGTGCAAACCGACCGCGAGCTTCTTCTTCGCCATCTCGTCGCTTCGCAACATCTCCGCGGAGAGTGTCTCCAGCGCCGTGGTCCTCTCGCTTATCGTTTGTTGCTGCGATTCGATGACCTTGCGAGCCTCGCGTACGACCAGAATCAGGACGGCGTAGAGCAGCGACAGTATCAATCCGACTCCGGCCATGATGACGATCACCGCCCGTTGGTTAGCCGATACCAAGGGAGTAACGTCGGCGTAGATTTCGAACACGCCTTCGATGAAGCCCGTCGCGGCGTTTCGCACCGGAATGTAGGTATGCATCCGATTGGCGTCCATATCGCCGCCATCGAATGGGTCGAATGTGTCGTGGTAATTCAGGCTGCTCGCGACCTGTCCGTTGACCGCCGACCTGAACCTGGGATTGCCTGACTGGTTCTGGCCGATCTGGTCGCGGTCGGTCGAGAACATGACCATGCCGCGGCGATTGTAGAGTTTGACCTTCGCGATCAGGGCATCGCGCGAAGCTTCGTTCAGTACCTCCGTGACGCGGCTCGACAGCCTTTGAGCGGCGAGTTCGGGAGAACCGACGCGAGAGGCGATACCCAGATAGTTGTCGAGTTCTGGCCGAATCGCGACCAGCGTCGCCTTCGCCAGCGCCAGATTGCCGGCGGTGGCGAGATGGACGGTCTCCCGAATTGTCTCCTGACGATAAAACAGCGTGAGCAGCGCCGTCGTCCCCACGACGGCGATGAAGCTGCCGATGGAGAACAATCGCAAGAACTTGAACATGCCCGGCTGAGGTTGCACGTGATTCGCCCGAAATCGGTGGGGTGCAACACTAACCCAATAGAAACCGTCCGGTATATGGGGCGATTACCGTATTGCCGGTCCATGCGGCCCGAATTTAGCATGCGCACCGTGTTGTCCGGGATTGTGCCGGGGCTGACACGGGATGGGGCCGAGCATGCAAACTATTCGCATAGTCGCAGCGGTAATTGGGCTATTGGGAGCGCCGTCGTATTCGGCGGACTCCGGCATTTACGCGTTTGTCGACCGGAATGGGGAGATTCATCTCAGCAACGTTCCGGATGACTATCGGTACCGTAGATTGGACCCGCCGGTCGCGTCCGTCGACACCGAGACGCGCCAAGCGGCGGCGCCGAAGAAGCCTGCAAAAACCGGCGGCGGGCGTCCGCATGGCGACGTGATCACAAAGGTGGCCAAGCGATTCGGGATCGACGCCGCGCTGCTGCATGCGGTGATCTCCGTCGAATCCGGATACAACGCCAATGCGGTGTCGAAACAAGGCGCGGCAGGCCTCATGCAACTCATGCCTGCCACTGCCCAGCGCTACGGTGTCGCCGACGTGTTCGATCCGGCGGATAACGTGCGCGCCGGAGCACAATACCTGAGGGATCTGCTGAAACTTTTCGACAACGATATGCACCTTGCGCTGGCGGCATACAACGCCGGCGAGGGCACGGTTCTCAAATACGGCAGGCAAATTCCACCGTACGCCGAGACCGCCGCGTACGTCCCCAAGGTGATCGAGTCTTACAACAAATTGCGGTAGTCGCGGTAGGCGCTTTCGGTTTCGGCGCCTACGAGATCGGATGCGGCATGCACCGGTAACCCCACGGCATGGATGGTTGCTGCCGCGTTGCGGCTGCTGTGAAACCCCACCCATAGGTGAGCGTACCCACCGCGCAATTGGGGGTAATTACCCCGCTGCGTTTTGTTGACCCGATTGCTAGTGTCTCGCTCCGGAGGGAATTCGAGGGGCCGGATCGGAACCGGGCCGGAATCGTCGTGACATTTCCGCCTCGCAACCCGACCCCTTATCGATGAACGGAGACCCTATGAAATCGCTCTTGTCCGCAGCTGGTGTCACCGGCGGCCTATTGCTCGCTTCCACAATCTGCTGGGCTCACGCAGGGCACGACCATGGAGCGCAGGCGAAGCCCGCCCGCGAAGCCCGGGCCGGAGACTACCGGACGCACGCGGGTCACGCCGAGGTGAAATCCGGCGCGTATTCGCGTTCGCTTCAGGTGTATCTGGTTCCGGACGTAGCGCTCGTGAATGCGGACGCGAAGCCGGTGCGGCTGCGCGATATGCTGGGGGCGGACGCTCCGGTCATGGTGGATTTCATCTCCACGACCCGCACCACGACATCTCCGACCATGAGCGCTGCGTTTTCCAAGCTTCTTGGGAAATTGAAGCCGGAGGGCAGAAAACTTCGCATGATTTCCGTCTCGGTGGATCCGGAAAACGACAAGCCCGCGCAGCTCAAGGCCTACGCCAAGCAATTCGGGGCCGGCGCGAACTGGCAGTTTCTCACCGGCAATGCAGAGGACATCGAGACGCTGCTGCATGCATTCGACAACTATCATCGCGACATGAACGACTACGGGCCGCTCACGCTCCTGCGGCCGGCGCCCGGCAAACCGTGGGTACGCATCGATGGTTTTGCGAGCGCCGACGAACTCGCGCGGGAGTTGCGCACTCTCATGTCAAATTGATGCCTATTGGAATGGAAACCATGTTGCGAGCGTTGCGAAGCATCCTCTTATCGTGCGCGCTGCTTCTGCTCGATATCGCCGGCGCCTCGGCGCAGATCGAGGTGGGAACGCCGGCGCCGCCTTTTCGCGCTGAATTGATCGGGGGCGGCACCTTCGATTCGGCGAGTCAACGCGGGAAGGTGATCGTGCTGAACTTCTGGGCCACGTGGTGCAAGCCCTGCCGCGAAGAAATGCCGGCTTTGGAAGCCTACTACCGCGCTCATCGCGCCAAAGGATTGGAAGTGATCGCGATCAGCATCGAAGGGCCGGAGGATCTCGGCAAAGTCAAGAACGTGATGAAGAGCTTCAGCTTTCCAGCGGCGCTTGCCTCCGGTGCGCAGACGCAGGGCTACGGCCGGCTTTGGCGCATCCCGATCACATTCGTCATCGATCGGCGCGGCGTGCTGCGATTCGACGGGTTCAAGTTTGCAAAGACACTGGATTCGCGCACGCTGGAGAAAATCGTCACCCCGCTGTTGCGGGAGCCTCGGGCCACTGCCGAAGTGGATCTCGGCGCCAAGACCAGGAGTGGCGCACAAGGCTGATAAAGCGCGGCCGTCTGGACCCCCCGCCCTGCGCTTCGCTTCGGGTACCCCTCCTCATATTCCTGTCATCCCCGCGAAAGCGGGGATCCAGTGACTTTCATTGAGCTGGTCTGGATTCCCGCCCCCGCTTTCGCGGGGGCATGCTTACCACGCGGGAATGACGGTGGTTTAGCAAAGCTTGTCATGCAATAGCGACGTAACACCCGCTAATGCCTATAGTGCGCAGAAGAATTCTCCGCTGCGCCTGCATTGACCAGCTGCAACGGTCATTGCGAGAAGCGCGGCGACGAAGCAATCGTTTCGAATTCGGCGGAGCGACGAAGCAATCTCTTCGCACGTTTGCCTCGCTTGGCAATGGTGAGATCATGATCGAATACCCGCAGCGCGCGATGCGGGGTCTGCAGTTCTCTACAGCCCAATCCCCCTCCTAAGCAAGCCATTTCTGTAGCGAGAACTACCGTTATTGCCCCGCTGTTTTGGCAGTCCGAAATCGCCGCCAGGCGATGCATTACTGAAATGTAACTCTTTCGTCACGTTCTTGTCCGCACGCATTTGATAAAAAGTGCGCCGCGATAGGGCGACTTTTATCAACTTTCGGGGACAGACGAGACAGTCATGGATTCATGCATCAAACCTAATCGCGAATTCATTTGCGTATTTCTCGGAGGTGCCTACCGAATCGAATGAGGAGCCTATCCGCGATGCATTACGCGAGCGCGGGCAGGTTGGTGAGTGATTGATTTCTTGAGACCAAGCGAGGACACACGACCATGGATGCGAAAATTACGGCCGCAAAGATGACCAAGGCAGGAACGGACACTCAGTCAGCCGAGCAGACGGGCGATGGCAGAGGCTGGGACGGTCAGCCCTTGACGGTTTCATCGGCGCCAAAAGCCAAGGTCTTCGATTGGCAGCGCAAGGCGAAAAAAGATTCGGCCGACGCGGAAAGCCAGGAGTCGCTTTCTGACTCCCCAGGAGAAATCGTCGCGGATTCCAATGCGATCGTGCTTGCGCAAGCGGCCGCAAGCGAGGTCTCGAATGCCGAGACCTCGGCGGACGCTGGCGCCCAGGCAACAAGCATGGTTGCCGACGCAGAGGGCGCTGGCGGTGCGACAGGCGCATCTTCGGGCTCCGTACAGCCGATTCAGCCGATGGCCTCGGATGCGGGAACATCGGCAGCGGGAGCTGGGTCGTCAATGGCAGGGGCGGAAGCCGGTGGCGCGGCCGCGGCCGAAACGGCGGTGGTCGCCAGTGGCTTCTCGCCGATCATGGCCTTGCCGTTGTTGGCGCTTGGTGGCGGCGGTGGTGGCGGCGGCGGTGGCGGTAGCACGACCACCACGACGCCGCCGCCGACCGATACCACGACGCCGCCGCCGACCGATACCACGACGCCGCCGCCGACCGATACCACGACGCCGCCGCCCGCCGTCGTGTCAGTGGCTGACGCGCAGGCACTCCTGCAGAGCAATCCGAGCGCGCAATTCAGCCTGGTGGATACCGCCG
>JACQTO010000002.1 GCA_016210745.1 Betaproteobacteria bacterium | reverse complement strand
TTCGGGAATCCGAGCTGCAGCCGCATCATTCCCGAGAGCACCAGCGCCACCAGGCCGACGGCGATGGCGGTAACCGAGTACTGGATCGCGATGACTTTGTGATCCTGGCTCCAAATATACTTCCTGACGAAGGTCTGCGGGTCATGCAGATGCACGTCACGGTCGGCAATCGCAACATACTCCATCAGCCAATTCTCCTGCCCATGTTTTTCCCCGCCTGCTCTGATTCCGCTATTGCTTTCGTGCGTGAACTTCGGTCACCTGAGGGTCCCGATATAGGCAACGAGATCGCTTATGTCCTCGTCGCGAGCCAAGGCCCTGGCCATGAATCCCATTTGCGCACCCGGAAAGTCCTGCGGGTGCCCGCCGCGAATACCCTGCTTGAAGTTGCGCAATTGCCGTGCCAGATACCAATCATTCATCTGTGCCAGCCGAGGGGCATGGGTTGACCAGATGCCCTCTCCGGCGGCGCCGTGACACTCGGCGCAAGTCGTGTAGAGCGCCTTGCCCCTTGCGGCGTCTCCCGTCAGCGTGGACGGGGCACGGCCATCGGGCAGCGTGGCGAGATAAGCCATCACATTCTTTATCGACGGACCTTCGAGCGCAGCGGCAAGCGCCGCCATTTGTTTGCCATACACGTCCTCGTCACGCGTACCGCGCAGTCCCTGCTTGAAGTTGGTCAGCTGTCTTTCCAGATACCAAGGCGACTGTCCGGCCAGTTTCGGAGCATTGAGCGACTGATTCCCTTCCCCGTTGGCGCCGTGGCACGCCGAACAGATTACATAGGAGGCTTTGCCTGCCGCGGCATCGCCCGCGGCCTGCGCCAACGATTGCGAATAAGTCGGCTGCCCGGCAAGCCATGACTCGAACGCAGGCGCTTCATCCACGACGACGCGGCCCCGCATGGCGAAATGCGCCACTCCGCACAACTCCTCGCACAGGACATCGAATGCGCCGGTCCTCGTAGGCGTGAACCACAGATGCGTCACGGTGCCCGGCACCAGATCCATCTTGACCCGAAACTGAGGCACGGTGAAGTCGTGCAATACGTCGTTGGACCGAAGCAGCAGCTTGACCGGCTTGCCGACCGGGAGATGCAGCTCGGCGCGGGTAATCAGGATGTCGTCGCGTCCCTTGAGATCCTGCGGATCGATGCCGAAGGGGTTGTCCGCGGTTACGAGTTTCGCGCCGGTGGTGCCCAATGCACCGTCCCTTCCGGGGAAACGAAAAGTCCAGTTCCATTGCTGGCCCAGCGCTTCGACGACGATTGCGTCCTGCGGGACATCGATGAATTTGGCCCACACGAACAGGCCCGGTGTCAGCATCGCCGCGACGCCCACGGTGGTTATGCCGGTCAGCCACCACTCCAGTTTCTTGTTCTCCGGTTCATATTTGGCCCGTTGCCCCTGCCGGTGGCGGTGCCGGACGATGGCATACGCCATGAACAAGTTGACTGCGACAAAAACGATACCGGTAATCCAAAAGGTGATGTTGACCGTCTCATCCATCATCTGCCAATTGGAGGCGATCGGGGTGAACCACCACGGGCTCAGAAAATGGAATAGGAGCGACCCGCCGACTAACAGAACTAATACGACGGCTATCAGCATGCCTATTCCTTCTACAGTGCTCTGGCCTGTTTCCTTGGGGTCCGGCGCCGGCGTGCGACGTCGCTGAATGGATTGATGAAATGCCTGTCGACCGCGACGAGATCCGCTTCCGGATGCCGGGTTCGCATCATCGCTCTGACGGTTGCTTCCTGCTCGTTCCAGGCATAGATCAAGATCAGATATTTTCCAGCTTCGATGTCCCGGTGAAATCTTCGAAGCTTCTTGTTTTCCGTTGCTATTCCCGTCAGCCCGCCTTCCCAGGCGCCGAACATGGTAACCAGCACCACGGCCATCACATACGCGATAGCGGGAACATCCGGACCGAAAGGCTCGAAAAATATCAGCAACCCGGCGCCGGCAAGACCGACGACAAAACCAATCCCCGCACCGATCAAACCGTCGCGAACGATATCCAGGGTTTCTAAATAATTGCTGGAATGTATGTGCTGTTGCTTTAATCCGGATTCGTCTTTGCTGACGACGTGAAGGAAGAAATCTTTGACGCCTGCCGCATGCAGATCGTTCGAGACTTGGTGCGTGCTGCTAAGCGTGGGCGCGAGGTAGTAGAGGCATTTCATGACTTCCCCCCATTCGCTACATGGGCTTTGCTCGGCGTTCTTCTCGCCGTCCGAAAGGCGACGGTCCGCCAAGACCACGTCGCTTTGACAACAACTCTGGTTCCAAATTCCAGAAAGCGCCGACCATTTCCTTCGTCACCGCATAGACACCCTCAATCCGCAGGTTTTCCCATACCCATAATTGATTTGCGGTTATCGCGGCGTCGGCACGGCGAGCGATTCCTCGGTACAACCTGGGCACGCGCCTCAATGCGGATCGCGAACGCATCGCGCATTCCCAAGGGGGGAATGGAAACAGGGCCCAAGGGCCCTGTTTCCATTCTATTCCCGCAACTCGCGGCAAGATCATCCACGCGCCTACTTTTCTCCGGGACGATCCTCCGCTAAGCCGGGTGCGTCTGCCTGCGAAGAACACTCGGCGACAGCCAAGTGTCCACTTACGCAGGCAAAATGGGGGATCAGCCGGCCGCGGCGGCGAAATCCGCCAATGCCTTGTCCGCTCCCATAATGTCGCGATTCACCCAGATATCCAGGATCACCAGGAGGGTGGTGAATTCCGAGGTGTTGCCTGCATCGTACGAGGTCTTGAAAGCAAGCACGTCCTTGAGCAGCATTTCGTGCAAGGCTTTGTGTTCCTTCGCCTTCGGATAGCGGATCTGATCCATCAGTTGTTCTTCAGCCTGGAAGTGAATTCTTGTTTCCCCGATGAACTGCTCGAGCATATCGCTGCAGAACTCTTTTGGCCTGTTATTCTCCATGGCAACGGCCAGTTGATTGATGAGGTCCACCAGTTTCTTGTGGCCATGATCCATGTCGGCGTGTCCGGTAATCTGATTCTCGCTCCAGCTAACCCACCCCATAGCGGTTCTCCCGTCTCATTCACAGATCGCTGCCAGCGCTTGCGTGGCGAGTGCATGCCGCCAGCGCCGGTAAATAGCCCTCAACTGTGAAATATACCAGCTATTTCCAGCCGTACGCCATGTTGCGGCGTGAGTTCGGACGGACATGGCCGGTCCGGCGCGGGAAACAAACCGGGAGGCAAGCCACGACGCCCGCCATAGGGGGCCGATACAACGAATCCATGCGCTGTGCGGCTGCCGTCCGCAAAACTTCGCCGGCCGCCCGGCATTGCGGGGAAAACCTCCATCGAATTGGAGGGTAGTGCGTAGTGTGGCCAAACGCCCGAGCACCTACTATCGGATTACCTGGACGGTGCGACCGCGCGACAAGGATCGACGGTCGGAAGGAGGCGGAGATGAAAGTCTTTGCGTTCGA
Organism: Betaproteobacteria bacterium; assembly: GCA_016210745.1. GTDB lineage: Bacteria > Pseudomonadota > Gammaproteobacteria > Burkholderiales > SG8-39 > JACQTO01. The sequence continues at coordinate 21,266 of JACQTO010000002.1, read as the reverse complement.
ATTGACGCTGCTGTGCCTGCTTACGTGCACGGCATTTCCGGTCGTGTTCGCAATCTCATCCGAATTCGCCCAAAGCTGGAATGAGCGCGTAGCGCTTCTCGTATCAGCCGGCATCGCGCTTTGCCTAGCGGGCATTTGGGTCATGGTCATGTTGTACTGATAGTGCCGCTTAAGAATGCCGGCAGCGCCACGATCGGCACAGCCTCCGTGCTGTAATCCCGAGAGTTTATCCGGCGCGAACCGCCGGAAGAACGGCATGAACCTCGGTTCCACTGCCGGGAGTCGACTTGATCTCCAAGCGTCCGCCCAACTGCCTGATCCGTTCTTCCATCGCCATCAGGCCGAGGCCCCGCCCGCTAACGCGCTCGCGCATGCCTGCGGCATCGAATCCGACGCCGTTATCGCGCAGGCTTAGCTCCAGTTCATCCCCGCTGCGGCGCAGGCTCACCCACACACCCGCCGCTCTTGCGTGCTGTGCGACATTGGTGAGCGCCTCCTGCACTACCCTGAAGCACGCAAGCTCCACGTCGCGGTGCGGCCGGTCGCCGGATTCCGGAGCATCAAAATGCATCTCCCAGCCCGCTGCGAGCGCTTGCCTTCTGCAATGCGCGCGCAATGCCACGTAGAGTCCAAAATCGTCCAACTGCGGGGGATGCAGATCGAGCGACATGTTGCGCACTTGGTCCAAGACGAGCGTCATAATCGCCCGCGCATCCCGCAGCCGGCCTTGCGCTTCCGCCCCTCGGCAGTGTGCTTCCAGCACTTTCAGGTGGAGTCCCAGAGTGGCGAGTTCCTGGCCCCATTGTTCGTGCAACTCGAAGGCGATCCTGCTGCGTTCTTCTTCCTGGGCCTTGGTGACCCGTTCGGATAGCGCCTGCAGACGCTTCAATGCGGTGGCCAGGGCATCCTCCGCCTGTCTGCGCTCGGCGATCTCTCCGCGCAGCATCTCATCAAGGCGGAGGCGCTCCGTTGCGAGCCGATTGAAATTTGCGATCAGTTCGCCAACCTCGTCTGCGCGGGCGATCGGAATTGCCGCCAGCGGTTGTTCGCCTTCGGTCATGCGTCGCATCGCTCCACCCGCTTGCTTGAGCGGCGCCAGTTGTCGCACCAGGACGAATCGCAGGATCACCGCGACCGCCAGCGAAATCAGCAACGCGGCCAGATAGACCTGGCGTTTCAGCCGTGCGATGGGCTCGAAAATCTCCTGTGTCGGAACGCCGCCGAGCACCATCCAGCCGGTGGTTGCCATTTTCCGCCCCACGCCCAACTGCTCGATGCCGGGTGCGGTGGCCGTAATTCCCGCCCCCTCGAATCCCTCGTCAAGCCGGCGGTCGAGCTGAGGAATGGCGCCCCTCGGAGGCAGCCGTTGCATGATTCGGCTCGGCTCAGGGGCCGAGATGATCAAGCGGTCCTCGGGGGAGACCACGATGAAATAGCCGGTCTGACCTATTTTCGACTGTTTGAGCTGGCCAAGCAGCTCAGAGTCCGAGAGCAAAACCAGCCCCACGAGCGCACCTTGGGTGGCACCGGCACGGTCGTGCAGCGGGACGGCGAGCGGAACGGCTGCGCGGTCTTGGTTTCCCGGGGGACTCGAGGGTGCCCCGACGACCGGCTTACCGCTCGCAATGATCTCGCGAAAATAATCGCGGTCCTTGACCGAATCGCCCAGTGTCGCGGTGTCCTTGGGATAAGCCGCGGTAATGATTCCCCTTGCGTTTGCGACGAAGCAACCGGCCGGGAATAACACGTTGGCTTCCGTGAGTTCGTCGAGAGTGCGATTGAGCTTCACCGGATCGGCCATCAGTTCCGGGGTGACGATTGCTGCAATCCGCTCCAGCGCATCGAGGTGCAACTGGATATCGCGGTCGAGGTCCGCGGCGACATAGCCCACCGTTGCCGACAATTGTGCCGAGAGCAGTTTCTCGAGATCGGCGTGGAGAACCGCCGTCACGCGTATGGCCAGTCCCCAGATGCTGGCGACGAAAATCACCACGACCAGGAGGACGATCCGGTTCTTGAGGCTCAATGAGCGCAGACGATTCGCCATGAGCGGACGATCGGCTTGGGGAAGAAAAAGACCAGGGCGGCTATGCCCATTGAGCGCACAGGGCGGCCCGGTCTGGGCCGCGGTTCCACCCCATCGAGGCAGTCGTACTGCATGCTCTTGCTCTGCGCAGGCTACACCAGGAAAAGCTGGCCGCACTCGATACCGAGTCAAACGCGCTCCAGTTCCTCCTCACTCCTTCCCTGGCTCGATTCTACTCCATCTGCGAGTCCTTTAGCGCCTGTCTGTACTCGACCCTTTGCTAGCCCAGGATTTCGATGATGTGTTCTCGCTGACGAACCTCGTCCACAAATTGCTCCAATTCCGGACCCAGAAGATCGCGGGCCGAAATAATGCCGACGGGCCGCCCGTCTTTGACAACGGGGACATGGCGGAAACCGCCCTCGTACATCAGATGCAGCGCGTGTCCGAATCGTTTGTTCGGTTCAATCGATTGCGGATTGGGAGTCATAACGTCGCAAAGGGATGTCGATTTCGCATCGCGTCCCGGAGCTATCACTCGAAACAAGGCATCGCGTTCCGTGAAAATGCCTACTAGTCGGCCCTGTTCGGTCACCATAATCGCCCCGACCTCGCTTTCTTGCATCAACTGCGCGGCTTTGCTTACGGTCACCTGTGCTGTGCAGGTGACAACTTTCTGATTTTCAATGATGCTACTGACCATTCGTTGGGGCATGGCAGTCCTCCGGTTAAGTGTCGTCGAGAAACGACATACGCATACGCACGCAAGAATCTAAGATTTGATGCTAGGCAGGCTCAGGCGACAAATCGAATTGCTGGTCTCTCCTATAGAAAGCGGGAGCGAGATCTGGTTCCGAGGGAATATTAGAAATCGGCTCAGCGAAGAAACGTTTTCAGTATAGGTATCGATTCGACGTGCGAAAACCACGATTAAACCAGTGTCTTGCGGAGTGCCGAGCGTCGATTGATGCAGTGCAATGAGGCGGAACTAGACTTGGACCGCGTCAGAAGGCAAAGTAATCCTTTTTTAGGAGGTATCATGGCGAGATTGGTAAAGCGGTTTCGCGGCAAGCCGTACGCAGTGACGATCGGTGGTGAAACGAAATACATTTGCGGCTGTGGACTTTCCAGCACACAACCGTTCTGCAATGGAACGCACAAGATCACCCAGAGCGAAGATCCGGGCAAACTCTATTGGTATGACGCGGAGCAGCATCGTCATGACGCGGCCGAGGACTATGCAGGCATTTGCAGCGACGAGCTGACGAGAGACAAGTGAATGGGAAACAGCGCGCGCCTTGAACTGGCGCCATATCGGTAGCACGCATGGCCGAGACGGACGAACGACGCGATGAATGCATGGCCGAGGCGAACGCGGTAGCAATGACGCGATGACTGCGGCAAGGCAAAACCTGCCGCCGCCTTCGGTGGGGCCGCAAGGGGGTGCGCTTTGCGGTGGCTATCGCCGATCAGCTCGAACCGCCGGCGTCCCGCAAGCGCTTAAGCTTCTTGCGAAAGATTTAGTGCTGCGAGGATCGTGCGCTCTCGATCGATTTGCAGGACCTATCCGCCGCTGCTGCGGGTGCCGTCTCTGCCTCCGGAGCGCCCGCGATGCTCGGATGGCTTTCCGGCCCCGCGATCGCCGGCGCTTCGCGCTTCCGTTTTGGCCCCGGTAACCGCGCGCACCGGCGGTTCGCGGCCAGCGCGGATTTCTGAACGAGGTGCAACTAATCGCGGCGGGTTGAAACGCGTGGCGGCGTCGCGGCGCATTTCCGATTGGGCAGATCGAGTCTCGGATCGCCAGGGGCGCGCTCGCGGCGCTTCGGGAGAGTTTGCGGCGTTAGCGGGCACGGCGGGCAGGTCGCGCCGAATCTCGCGTGCTCGCACCGCCTCCGCAGGAATGGTGTTGGCGCGCACGGCTGGCTGGCTGGATCGTGTCTCGGGTCGACTTGCGCTTGCCCTCGCCGCTTCGCGCGGGCTGGCCGCGTCTGTGGTGGGTTGGGCGCGCCGAATCTCCGGCCGAATTTCGCTTGCGCGCGCGGCGGTTGAGCCAGCAGTGGTTTGGCGAGCACCTTCGCGCGTGCCGGAACGGGGATCGGTGAGCGGGATGCTGCGGCCTCGCGTTTCGGGCCGCTGGAGACGTCCCGTCGGATCATCGCGTCGGGATTCCTGCCGCTGGACGCGCGGCGCCGAAACGTATCTTTGCGCCGCCGGACCGTGATACGCGATTCCTCTGCGATGGGCCGGGTTGTGCTGCCATACCCCCGGGCCATGGCCGAGTCCTCCAACAGCGGCGACATTCGCCTGCCGGTTCACGGTCGGGCGACGGTAGTAATAATTGTCGACGTGCACCACCCGGACCTGCCGGCGATGCCAGTCGAAGGCGCCGAAAAAGAATCCGGTCGAAATCGTGATTCCCGGCCCCCAATAGAATCTGGAGTAACCCGGTTGAATGAAATATCCCGGCCGGGGGCGCCAGTACGCCGGGGGATACGCGGGCCACATCCACGTCCCATACGCGACCATCGGATCATAGTAAGGTACATAGATGATCTGAGGATTGGCCGGCAGGACCGAAATGATGCGCCCGTCCTGCACCACTTGGATGCGATCGTCCGAGCGCAGCGTACCTATGGCTTGCGACCTTTGCCGCAGGTTCTGTACCGTTTCCATGACCTGCGGCTCCTGCGCGAGAAAGGCGTCGCCCATGGAGCGCGTCCAGTCCGGGTTCTCATCCATCCACGCGATCACCTGCGGAAATGCGACCAGCGATTTGACGCTCGGGTCCCAGTCCTCCTGCGCGACCGCCTGAACCGCGGCGTCGCCTTGCAACTCGGGGCGCATCCTGGACCAGCGCGCCGCTTCGGCCACCTCCAGTGGATAGGTCGATGCCATAAGCATCTGCGACAACAGCGGGTCGGGATAGAGCGCGATGGGCGCGAGCAGTTGTTCTAGCTGCTGCTGCGAGAACGCAGGCTGGTCCTGCGCCAGGGCGGCGCTCGGCACGAAGCCGCGGAACAACAATAGCAGCAGCGTAATCAATCGAAAGGTCTGGAATCCGCCGTGCGCTTTCATATGTGCCTCCTGTGCAGAGGACAAGAGCGTTTCCGTTCCACCACCGGCCCTCCAGGGTTAGAACGCCCCAAAGCCCCCCTTGGTTCACAGGAAAAGTGCAACCATATGTAAGAGGTTACAAGTCGGAGCCCCCGGACGATAAATCAACCCAACTCCGACACAGATCCGCAGCAGGAATAGCGCTCGGGGCCGCTGCGGAGCGACCCCGGAATAGGAGGAAGATTGTTGTGGACTCCGCGTTCAGCCGGAGTCGGGGGAAATTATCTGAAGCCGGCTATCCGGACATCGGCAAGCGCGTCCCTGCCCGGCGCACGTCCAAGAAACGCGCGTCTAATTCATGCGTCGGCGGCGAAGCTTTCGTCCGCATCCATCACGTCCATGCCGATGGAAAACGAATCACCTATGTCGCCGAGGTCGTTGGAATCTTCGATCGATATGCCGCGCGCGAACGCAGGCGCAAATTCGGTTTCCTCCAGTTCGGGCTCATCGTCATAGAGAGAAACATAAGCGCGCATCTTCATAATGCCTCCTGTAATTGAACCGTATCCGGCCATCAAAGTCTGGTCGTTGGGCGGCAAAAAAGCACCAAGGCAAAACCCGCAATACTCCCGGGGTGAACACCGGAAGGCAGCTTGGGGTAAGGAAGTAATTGGGTCATGGCGGCTACTGCGCGACCTCGGCGATCTTTTCTTCGTCGTATTCGAGAGTAACTCTGCCCTGCGCGTCGAGGTCGACCGTGACCCTGCCGCCATTGACAAGTCGCCCGAACAGCAGCTCATCGGCCAGGGCGCGCCTGACGGTGTCCTGAATCAGGCGGCTCATCGGACGCGCTCCCATGAGGGGATCAAATCCGCGCTCGGCGAGGTGCTCGCGCAACGCACTGGTGAACGTCGCTTCCACCTTCTTTTCCTGCAATTGAGCTTCGACCTGCATGAGGAACTTATCGACCACTCGCACGATGGTGGCGTGGTCGAGCGAGCGGAAGGATATCGTCGCATCGAGGCGATTGCGGAATTCGGGGGAAAACAGGCGCTTGATCTCCGACATCTCATCGACGCTGTCCTTTTTCGCCGTAAAGCCGATGGCAGGCTTGCTGAGCGACTCCGCGCCGGCATTGGTGGTCATGACTAGGATGACATTTCTGAAATCGGCTTTGCGGCCGGCGTTGTCGGTAAGCGTTCCGTGGTCCATGACCTGCAACAGGATATTGAAGATGTCCGGATGCGCCTTCTCGATCTCGTCGAGGAGCAGCACCGAGTACGGCTGCCGGTTTATCGCCTCGGTGAGAAGACCGCCTTGCTCGAAGCCGACGTAACCGGGGGGAGCGCCGATCAGGCGCGACACGGCGTGCTGCTCCATGTACTCCGACATGTCGAAGCGGTGCAGTTCTATTCCCAGGCAGTAAGCGAGCTGGTTCGCCACCTCGGTCTTGCCCACACCGGTGGGGCCGGAGAAAAGGAAACAGCCAATGGGTTTGCCCGGGTTGCCCAGGCCGGAGCGGGCGGTGCGGATCGCCGATACCAGCGCCTCGATTGCATGGTCCTGGCCGAACACGACGGTTTTCAGATCCCGGTCCAGGTTCTTGAGTGCTTTGCGGTCGTCCCGCGACAGAGACGCCGGCGGGATGCGCGCGATGCGGCCGATGATCGCTTCGATTTCAGCCCTGCCGATCACCTTCTTCTGTTTCGACTTGGGCAGCAGTTTCTGCGCCGCTCCAGCCTCATCGATAACGTCGATCGCTTTGTCGGGCAAGTGCCGGTCGTTGATGTAGCGGGCGGACAGTTCAGCGGCCCGGGTGAGCGCCGGAGCGCTGTACTTGACCCCGTGGTGGGCTTCGAACCGCGACCGCAAGCCGTGCAGGATCGCTACGGTTTCATCAACCGATGGCTCAGGCACGTCGATCTTCTGGAAGCGGCGCGACAGGGCCGCATCCTTTTCGAACGTGTCCCGGTATTCGTTATAGGTCGTTGCACCGATGCATTTGAGTGCGCCGGAGGAGAGCGCGGGCTTGAGCAGGTTCGAGGCATTCATGCTCGTGCCCGAGGACGTGCCGGCGCCGACAAGAGTGTGGATCTCGTCGATGAACAGGATTGCGTCCGGATTATCGACGAAGTGGTTTACCACGGACTTCAGTCGTTGTTCGAAATCTCCGCGGTACTTGGTTCCTGCAACCAGTGCTCCCATATCCAGGGCATAAATGCGGCACTGCGCCAGCACCTCGGGCACGGTGCCCTCGACGATTCGACGGGCCAAGCCTTCGGCGATTGCGGTCTTGCCTACTCCCGCTTCGCCCACCAACAGCGGGTTGTTCTTGCGCCGTCGGCACAGGGTTTGGATGACGCGTTCGAGTTCGTCCTCCCGGCCGATGAGCGGGTCGATCTTGCCGAGCAAGGCGAGCGCGTTGAGATTGGTGGCGTAGGCATCCAGATCGCCGGCGATCTTGGGTTCGCCATCTCGTGCCGAGGGCTCCTGCTCGTCGCCCGAATCCTTGGCCTGAGGGGATTTTGTGATGCCGCGGGATATGAAATCGATTACGTCCTGCGCTGTTACTCCCTGCTCATTCAAGAGGGTTACGGCGTGTGAGCCCCTCTCGCCCAGGATCGAGACCAGCACGGCGTCCCCAGTGACTTCCTTGTAGCCCGAGGATTGCGCCTCCAGTATGGCCCGCTGGATAATGCGCTGGGACGTGAGAGTCAATTGCGTATCGACGGCCTCGGTGTCGGGCACTGTCGGAGTGTGCTCCCCAATGAAGTCCGTCAGGTTCTTTCTCAGATCATCCAAATCTGCAGCGCAGGCGCGCAGCACCCTTTGCACCGCCGGATTGTCCAGCAGCGCGAGCAGCAGATGCTCGGCGGTGACGTAGCGATGGCGTTTCCGATGTGCTTCGAGAAACGCCAAGTGCAGGCTGGCCTCGAGTTCATGCGCGATCATTTGGATCTCCACACGTTAATTACGGAATCCTGAACCGCCGGCCCTCAGCGTGAGTTCGCTCGCTGCTGGCCGCTTTATTCGTCGGTATCCACCCTAATGACACGGGAACCGGCTGTCTGTGGGGGGAAAACGGTATCCCGCATGGAGAAAGCCCCCATCATCACGGCTGAAAAGCCGCAATAGCATCCCTCCGGCCGATGCAAGCATGGGCGGCGGGGGCGGGCATTGGAGCTTCAGAACATGCGCGGTTCGCAGAAGAATTCGCCGCGAGCGGCGCGGGGAGGATTCGCGATGCGAAACTCCGCCGCCGGCCGCCATCGGCGCGAGCCGCAAATCCCACCCGAGCTTGGGATTTCTAAGCGCTTGCGCGGAGTCTTACTGCTTCCCCGCCGGAGGTCGCGTACGGTATGGCAGGGCTGGCGCCTGTTGGCATTCACCGCACTCGCGTGCGGATTGTCAACAGTCCCCTAGTCGGCGGTTCGGCGCACGCCCAATGACGGTCCGCTGAAGAGATCGAGCGCGTACTGCGCAAACCGTTTGTCGCTATCGGCGACGTGGCCGAACAACAAATGGCGCACCAAAGGTGCCAGCTTGTCCTGCACGTCGTTGCGAAGCACTTGACCCTCGAGATCCGCAATATGATCCAATATGCACTTGTGCTCGGCACGATGAGCCCGCAGATCCGAGTACGCCAGTAGCTGCATCAGGGATTCCTCAACCTTGAAGTGCAATACCACCAACTCCCTGGTGCGCAGAAGCAAGGGGCGCATGGCCTCCGAGGCCGTGCCCTCTTCAGAATTCCGTTCGAATCGCGTAATGGACTCCAAGATCGTTTCGTGTTGATCATCGATATTGTGAATGCCCGTTGCAAATTCATCCTTCCAGTTCATTTTGATTGGTCCGATCAAGGGATTTTGTCGAATGGAGTCTCAAAAGTGTGGAATGGGGTATCCGCTCAAATTAGCCTGGCGAGCCGGCTCAGGATCTCGGCCGCGTTCGGCCGCTTGAGTGCATGGCTCAGGCGTGAAGACTTGGATCCCCCCGGTCTGAGTAGGTGAGCGTTCCCGCCTGCCTACGCAGATATGACAATCGATCGTTCGATAGATTCAGCCGGGCGGCACTCCCCGCCAGGCAACTTGCCGTTCTCCGCTGCGGTGCCCGCTTGTACGCGGCATCGCGATTAGCGCGCCCCTTGCGCGTCTACGAGTGTGCCAAGACCGCGCCATCGATAATGCGGACTCGTCCCCCGCGCGCGACTGGGGGCGGGCTCGGCTGCGACACGGTGCGGAAGGACCCGTCATCCATGTGAACCGTAACTCGGTAGGTCACGCGCTTTTTCACGTTCTTTTCGATCTCGTTGCCGGCCAAGGCGCCGCCCGCAGCGCCCAATACGGTCATGGCGGTATTGCCGTCGCCCTTGCCCAGTTGACTGCCGACCACCGCGCCGGTCAGCCCGCCGGCGAGCGCTCCAAGTCCTGTCCCATTGCCCGTGATCTCGACCATGCGCACAGCTGTCAGCGTGCCGCACGATGCGCAAACGCGATCACGCGGGGTGTCGCGGCGCTGGGCAGCGGCAGGCGGACTGTTTTGAACCGACGTTTCGACCTTTTGCGAATGCGCGCTCGGGAACAATCCGACCACCGCCGCGGCGCCCACCAGGCCGGCGACGATCGCCGAAACCGCTGTGCCCAAAACAAGCGGATTAGTGACCGATGGATGAGAGTTCCTCATGCCCATGCTTTTTCTCCTGCCGTCGTTATAACCGTTGACCGCGAGCAGCGCGGGCGGGCCACCTGCCGTAATCGCCGTCACGGCGACAGCCACGTATCGGGCGATGATTTCGGAACCCGGTGTGATTTCGCGGTCGGAACGAGGAACGCATGCCTCACGCTGCCGCGACTGACGAGCAATGCTCGTGCCAGGATTGCAAGTTCGAGAGGGATCAGATAGTTGCGGCAATAGAATCCCGGCCCGCTGCAGCGTTGTGTCGCCCTTCCCCGACGTCTTGCCGGGTGCTGCCGACTAACAGCCGGATTATTTGAAATTTGTACTGTCGCCGACAAACGACAAGCCGCAGCGCTCACGCGCGTCCTTCTCATACTCAAGCGGGTTTCGCGTGCGCCGCGACATTCGAAATGGGACTTCTTGCTTCTGCCCGCGGACCCTGTGCACTAACCGGGTGCGTCGAGGGGCATTCCGGCGAGACTTCGGACATCGTCCCCGTCGTAGCCCTGCGGAATCTGCGGTCTTATTGGCGCCGCGGCTGCGCGGGCTGCACGCGCTCGGTGATCGAGCGTTCGACGCTCTTCAATGCTTCGATCTGCTGGCGCAACTGTTCGACTTGCTTGTGCTCGCGCTGGCGCTCGGTTTCGATCTGCTGGCGGTCGGCTTCTATCCGCTGGCGCTCGGCTTCGATCTGCTGGCGAATTTGCTCGTGGCGCTTCTGCTCGCGCTGGCGTTCCGCAATCTGCGCGTGCATGATGCTGGCGAGCAAGCGTATCGGACCTGCATGCTCGCCCTGGGCCGCAAGCGGTTCGAGCAAGTCCGCCGCGCGGGCATCGTCGCGAACGCTGGCCCCCGGCGTAGCGAGCAACAGTGCGAGACGGACTCGGCTGTAGGCGCTCTTGTCCTTGGCGAACGCCTGATTATCCTTGGCGTAAGCTCGGTGTTGCTGGTCGGCCGACATGGCTGCCACCTTCTGCGCGTAGCCGATCAGCTCCACGACCTGTTGCTGTTCCGGATGGTCACCTTGCAGTCCCGGCAGTCCCAGAAGCTGCATGTCGGCACAGCCTGCAAGCATCAGTGCCAATGCGAGAACAACTCCCTTGGTAGACATTTGCGGGGATCGTCCTTGGTTAACCGTGTTGGGCAATCCGAATCGGAATTGCATGCCGGCGACCCGACCCGGGAGCTATTAATCGCTCCGCTGACGGGTAAGACCGATATCACGCACGCTATATCATAGCCTGCCTAGTGCCTTAAGCACATGCTGAGGCGCCAATGGGTACTCACCGTGCGCATGCCTAGGCCCGATCGAGGCAATCCTGCCAGCCGGGCTGAGGTTCGCGTCGAATGACGTGCGGACTTACCGGCGCCAATCCCCTGGTCCGCGCAGGGCTATCGAGTGTCCTGTTTTGCAAGTTTGCTCGGCCGCGGGATCTCGCAGCGCGAAGCGCTGTAGAACCGATCCGTGTTTCTCCGCTCTAATTCCGATCGGGTGGGAAATATCGATATCGTTGCGCGGCGGCCGGAGACATGGCGCGAAAGTCCCGCTTCGCGAAAGTCCAAACGTGATTCATTCTCGGCGGATCAAGGAAATGGGCAGAATAGTGAAGTGCGTAAAGCTGGGAAGGGAAGCCGAAGGGCTGGATTTCCCGCCGTATCCGGGCGAATTGGGCGCGCGAATTTTTGAGAACGTGTCCAAGGAGGCGTGGAAAGCGTGGCTGGAGCATCAGAAGATGCTCGTCAATGAAAATCGGCTGAATCTTGCCGACGCCAAGGCGCGCAAGTATCTTGCCGAGCAGATGGAAGCTCATTTCTTCGGTGCCGGTGCCGAAGCAGCCGCCGGTTATGTGCAGCCAAGCAGCAAGTGAATTTCCATCGACTTGCCGGCCGGATGATAGGATTTGCTTCCGGTTTCGGGGAACCCGTTGCTCAGATTGACGCCCTGACCATCGGCTTGTCCTGATGGCACAGGTGCGTCGAACCGGGGGAGGGCTTTCCGGATTCGCTGCTTCGACTTGCCGGGCGTTGCCGCGAATGAAGCGCGAGTCGGGAGCCGATCGGCGCCCGCGGCGATGTCCCCGAAGCCTTACGCACTGCAGCCAGGAGGACAAATGCCGGGCCCCGACAAAACGAACCCCATCCCTACGGAAATCAAGCTGCGCCAGAAGTCGCGGCTGATGGAGATCGCCTTCTCGGACGGCAAGGTCTTCGAGCTGCCCTACGAGTTTCTGCGCATCCACTCGCCCTCGGCGGAAGTCCGCGGCCACGGACCCGGACAGGAAACGCTGCAGATCGGCAAGAAGAACGTCGAGATTACCGCGATCGATGCCGTGGGCAGCTACGCAATTCAGCCGATTTTTTCCGATGGACACAGCACCGGCATTTATTCGTGGGACTACCTGTATGAGCTCGGCGAGAACCAGGTCATGCTCTGGGATCAGTATCTGAGGCAATTGGCAGATGCCGGCGCTTCCCGCGAACCCATGGCTGAAGCGCCGGCGCGTCCCAAGACCAAGTGACGAAGCCACGATGAATGCGCGCGATCCCGCCGGCGGCGAAGCATTGGCGCTGCCAGCCTCGCCATTCAAAGTTGCTCTTGTCAATCCCTACGAGCTGGGCAGGCAATCGTTCAACCTGGCTGCGCCCGCCGCGCTTCTGAAGGCGTGCGGTTTCGACGTCGCCTGTCTTGATCTTGCACTGCAAAAGCTCGATACCGATACCCTGCGTGGCGCCAGACTGGTGGCGATTCACCTGGGCATGCATACCGCGACGCGTATCGCCGTCGCCGCGCTGCCCAAAGTGCGCGCGCTGGCGCCGCTCGCGCATGTGTGCATGTATGGCCTGTACGCGCCCATGAATCAAGTTCTTCTGCGCGGGCTTGGGGTACAGACGCTGTTGGGCGGCGAGTTCGAAACCGGCCTGCTTGCGCTGGCCGAACGTCTTCGCGGCGGTGATGGCGGACCACAGCGCGAGCCGCTCGTTGGTTTGTCGCGCGTGAAGTTTCTCAAACCCGATAGAACGGGTCTGCCCCAGTTGGGGCGCTATGCGCGACTGTTATTGCCCGGAGGCGCAAGCAAGGTCGTGGGATTTGCCGAAACCACTCGCGGCTGCAAGCACTTGTGCCGCCACTGCCCGGTCGTCCCAGTGTACCAGGGAAGATTTCGCGCAGTGGAGGTGGGTGTAGTCTTGGCGGACATCGAGCAGCAAGTGGTTGCGGGGGCGACGCACATATCGTTCGGGGATCCGGACTTCTTGAACGGCCCCACTCATGCGCTGAGGGTGCTCGGGGCGATGCACGCGCGCCATCCGAAACTGACTTTCGATGCCACCATCAAGATTCAGCACCTGCTCGGCCATGCCGAGCTGTTGCCCGTGCTGCGCGACTGCGGCTGCCTGTTCGTTACCTCGGCAGTGGAGGCCGTGGACGACCGCATCCTCGCCTGCCTGGAAAAACATCACAGCCGCGCGGATTTCGAGCGTGCGCTGAAGTTGTGCCTCGCGAACGGCATTGCTCTGGCGCCCACCTTCGTGCCCTTCACGCCGTGGACCACTCTGGAAGGCTACCTCGATCTGCTGAATGAATTGGTGCGGCTGAAGCTGCGCGAAGCAGTGCCGCCCGTGCAGCTTGCCATTCGCCTGCTGGTGCCCGAGGGTTCCTATCTATTGCGCATGCCTGGCTTTGCGGACAGGCTTGCTCCGTTCGACCCGAACCTGCTCGGTTATCCCTGGCACCATGCCGATCCGCGCGTCGATGCGCTGCAGCGTGAAGTTCAGGCGTTGGTCATGCGCATGGAAAGCGCGTCGCGAGCCGAAGTGTTTGAAGAGATTTGGCGGCTCGCCCACGCCGCGCTTGAGCGCCAAGCGCCAAGCCTCGCGTGCACTGACCCCGGTCAGCCGATCCCTCGCCTTTCGGAGCCTTGGTACTGCTGCGCCGAGCCCACGGATCTGCAGCTCCAATCGTTGTGACCATGGCGCGCGTCTTGCTGCTGCTGCCCGCCGCAGGCTATCGCAACGAGGATTTTCTCTCGGCGGCGCAAAAGCTGAACGTGGAGGTTATAGCCGCCGCTGATTATTGCTGGCGACTCGCCCCGCTCATGGGTATGAGCCCGATCCTGTCCTTGCCTTTTGATCGGCCGGCAATCGCGCTTGAACAGGCGCTCGACTCGTTGGGACGGCGCGTCGACGCGGTGCTGGCGGTCGACGATCACGGCCTGGAACTGGCCGCGCTGCTGCGGGAAAAGCTCGGGCTTCCGGGCAATTCGCCGCAGGCGGTTCGCAGCACGCGCGACAAGCTCGCCTTCCGGCAGCTGCTCGAGTCGAACGGGTTTAACTGTCCGCAGTTCCAGGTAGCCGCAAGCGATACCGACGTCAGGGCGCTTGCCTCGTCGCTGCAGTATCCGGTGGTGGTAAAGGCCCGGCGCTTGAGTGCGAGCCGGGGTGTGGTCCGTGCCGACGATGCGGCGTCCTTCGTTCGAGCCGTCGCGCAGGTGCGCCGCATCCAGGCCTTGGCGGACCGCGATGCAGCTCAACTGGGCTTGATCCTGGAAGACTTTATCCCCGGCGCTGAATACGCGCTGGAAGGACTGCAGGAAGACGGCGGATTGCGCGTTTTGGCGCTATTCGACAAGCCCGATCCGCTGGACGGCCCCTATTTCGAGGAAACCCTCTACGTCACGCCCTCGCGCCTGCCCGTTCAGATCCAGAAAGCCATTGCGGGGGAGGTAGGGCGCGCCTGCGCCTTGGCAGGGCTGGCGAGCGGGCCGGTCCACGCGGAAGTGCGCGTCAACGATCAAGGAATCTGGCTTCTGGAAGTGGCGGCCCGTTCGATCGGTGGGCTGTGTGGACGGGTGCTCAATCATCGCCTGGGCATGCCGCTGGAAGAACTCGTCTTGCGCGACGCGCTCGGCATGCCGATACCACCGCCCGCAAACGACGATGCTGCCGGAGTGATGATGATCCCTGTCCCCGGACGCGGAATCTTCCGCGGCGCGAGGGGGCTCGAAGCAGCGCGCGCAATCCCCGGCGTAGACGACATCCGCATTACTGCGCAAACGGGTCAATTGGTCGCTCCGCCTCCCGAGGGATCGGGCTACCTCGGATTCATCTTCTCCCGCGCCGGCGCTTCGCAATCGGCCGAAGCCGCCTTGCGTGCCGCCCACGCGGCGCTCGAGTTCGAGATCCAGGCGGATCGGCCCTTGGCCCGCGTTTGCGCGCAAGGACGGGTGTGATAGCCACCGAACAGACAGAACGGCGACGGACCGAACTCACTCATGACTGTGCGGACCGATCAGTGGATCGAAGCATCGGACGTAATTCCGATGTTCCCAACCTTGGTCTGGAAGGTTCAGCTCAAGACGGAAAAGCGGGAAGCGATAAACGCCATGATCCTCGCTGCTCTTGCAGCAATCAGGCGAGACTTGCCCCAGCTCGGCCCCGGACAGGGGTGGCAATCCGATCAGACGCTGCACCAGCTCGAAGAATTCCGCGATCTGAGACTTTGCATCGACAACGCGGTGAAGAGCGTCATGCGATTCTTGAAGATTTCCGACGCGGCTTTTGAGATAACTGGGTGTTGGGCCAATGTCCTCGCCGAGGGTGCAGCGCACAAGGCTCACAGTCATCCCAACAATTATTTAAGCGGCGTCTACTACGTTCAAGCTCATTGCGGCTCCGACGCAATAAACTTCCACGACCCGAGAAATCAGACCGGGGTCATCAGGCCTCCGGTCACCGAACTCACGGCCGAAAACATCGACCAGGTGGTAGTCCGGGTGACAAGCGGAACCCTTCTCGTTTTTCCGTCCTACTTGCAGCACTCGGTTGACGCGAATTCCAGCGACCGGGAAAGGATAAGCATCAGCTTCAACATCATGTTTTCCTCGTTCACGGAGAAGTTCAGCAGGCCGCTTTGGTGAGCGCTGGGCAGCCGAACTGATCCGGATCCCGGTTTCCCGGGCGCAAGCGAGAGTCCGCTTACGGGGACTTTTCGGCTTCACGCGTTCTGCTGCATTGCAAAGGATATTGGCTTTGTGCGCGCATTTTTTCCTGGTATAAATGGTGCTCTGAAGCTAGTGTCACGACAATCGGCAAACGGGCGTTTGGCCGGAAATGTCCTCCAAAGGGCAATCGAATGACCCAGGGTGATCGACGCGTGGGAGTCGATGGGAGAAAGCCGATCCCGCAAGACTTCGCGCAGAGTGTCAACGGTGGTTCCAGGGCGGCCGCCTGGAATCCCGCCTCGCGAATCGCGGTAATGCTCATGCTGGGTGTTCTTGCCGGAGCCGATATCTGGATTTTCACCATGGCCAAGATATCGTCTCTTCCGAGCCTGCGTGTTCACATCGGTACGGTAAAGCTTGGCCTCGCATGGCTCAGTTCGCTAGTGAGCTGAACTGCTGCGTTAGTCTTGCATCGTTCCTCTATAGCAGCTAGAATACGCGGCTTAAGTCGCTAATAATATACGCGATGGTCTTTCGGCCCCGGTTGCTCTCAGCTCCCGGGGCCGTCGCTTTTCTGCACTAGGCATGGCGAGACTCTCGCACCCCCCTGGGCCTGGAATTCAAGGCAGCTTCAAGCGCAGGCCCTACGCCGGCAGGGCCGTAACTCCAAGGCAGGGCACCCTGCGTTGCTCATGCCAATGTCATCACTACCGCCAGACGCCCATATTGCCTATCATCGGTGTTCATGAGCGAATTCCCCACGCGACGATCGTGAATCGGGACGGTATTCGCGCAGCGACGGCGTAGGTTTTAACGCTATCCCCTATCAGACATGGTGATGCGCAAAGTGTTGAACGTGCTTTTGCTTGCAGCGGTGCTGCTGTGCGCGCGCGGAGCCGCAGCCGGCGACATCAGCTTTCATCTGTCGCTGACCGGCGCCGAGGTGATCGTGACCAATCAGGGCAACAGCACCGCGTTTTATCCGGCGGTTTTCAAATTGGCGGCGGACGGTCGCTGGGAGCAGCTCGCCGCGAAGGCGCGACCGGCGGAACTGGTTCCGGGCGCGCGGTTGCAGTTGACCTGGACCGAGGCCGACAAGACCAAGCAGGATCTGCCGCTTGAGCGAATGCAGGCGGTGATGGTGTGTTTCTTCGATCAGGCCGGGGTCGGTTTCGGGCAAATTTCTTTTTTCCGTGCCCCGTCGGCAGCAAAAGAGTTTCTGAAGAGCGGCTATGCCGGCGGGAAACTGTTTATCGAACCCCCAGGCCGGACATCGACGATACGGTCGAGCTGGGTGCTTTGGCCGCGCGAGGAAGGAATCGGCTTGATTCGCCGCCCGGTTCGCTTTGAGCATCGTCCCCCTCCGGCGACGCGTATCGACTGGCGGAGCTTGCCCCCGGAAGCGTTCCGCCTCGATACCGGGGCCGGTCAGCCCGCTGCGATCTTGGTGCACGAAACCGACCAGGGGCTTTTCATGCAGCACGTACCGAGCGGCGGACTGCAGGGACGGGAACAGCGCGCCGCCTGGCTCGACGCGAGGTCCTACTTCTACCGCGCGGCGCAGTTCGCATTCGGGGCGGGAGCCGCCTTGGTCGTATTGCAGCTGGTCCTACGGCGCCTCAGAAGGCGCCCCGCATGATGTCCAGATCCTGGGTCTTCGCATGGCTTGTCGATGCGCTGGTTGTTCTTGCCTCGGCGGCGTTGGTTGCGAGCGTTCTGGGTATCGGTTTCCTCAACTCGCCGAATTGGCCGACCGGAGGCGATACCGCTTCCCACATCCTTTATGCGTGGCTCTACGCTGAGGACCTTTTCTTCTCCGGCAAGATCTTGCCGTGGGTGCCCGAAGTGTTTGGGGGGATGCCCTTTCTTTCCTATTATTTTCCGCTGCCGTTCATCGTCATCGCGTTCTTGTCGAAGCTGATCGGATTTGCACCGGCTTTCAAATGGGGCGCGTTTCTGGCGCAGATGCTATTGCCTGGCGCGGTTTTTCTTGCGGGCCGGCGCTGGCTGGGAATGCCTTGGACTGCGGCGCTCTTTGGCGCATTGGGCGCGTTGGCATTTCTGCTGCACGAACAGAACTCGATCTGGGGCGGCAATCTGCTCTCTACGCTGGCGGGCGAATTTGCCTACAGCTACGGCATTTGCCTTTCGATAGTGACCATGATTGCATGGCTTCGCGCCGTGCATTCCGGACGCGGATGGGTCCTCGCCGGGTTGCTCGAGGCTGCAACCGGTTATTCGCACGGCTTTCCGCTCTTGCTGGTCGGATTTTCGACCGCTTTCCTGTTGATCGAAGGGCGCGACGTGTGGCGCACGCTGGGTTTACTGGTGCGCGGCCATCTGCTTGCGTTTTGTCTGCTCGGCGGGTGGCTGTGGCCGATGATGGAAATGCACGGCCTGACCATTCCCAACGACGCGGCGTTCCCGGTACAGGGTTGGCGCGATCTGCTGCCAGAAACGCTGTGGCCAGTGTTGGCTGGAGGGCTTGTCGGACTCGCCCTGCAACTGGCGCCCCCGGTGCGGCGCCGCTGGTCGGCGCTGCAGGTGAGCGCGTTGCGTTATTTTGGGAGCAGCGCGGCGCTGGCGGCGCTTGGTTTTCTGGCCGGGGATCAACTCGGGCTGGCGGATATTCGTTTTTTCCCGCTGACGTGGCTGCTGGGGGCGATTGTCTGCGGCTGGTTGTTCGGCCAATGCTTGGCGATGATCGGCAGCGAGGGCCGACTCATTTTAGTCGGCGCACAGGCACTTTTTTCCATCGGTGCGGTTTTGATATTGCTGGGTTGGTTCGGACAGCACATTCGCGTGGCGCCCGACTGGGCCCTATGGAACCACGCCGGACTCGATTCCAAGCCGCAATGGCGCAACTTATCGCAGCTTTTCCCTGCCATGCGCGGCGACCTCTGGAGTCCGCGCATCGTATTCGAACACGATCCCGCGAATCACGATACCGGCTCGACGCGTACGCTCGAGGCGCTGCCGATGTTTCTCGATCATCGGCCCGTCCTTGAAGGCCTGTACATGGAATCTTCAGTGCTGGGCCCGGCTGTTTACCAGCTCCAGTCGGAGGTTTCTGCGCGCCCGTCTTCGCCGCTAGTGCGTTTTCCGAGCGGCAGTCTCGATCCGGAATTCGCCGCCCGGCACATGAATTTCCTTCATGCGGATACGCTGTTGCTGCGCAGCCGGGAGGCAAGGAGCGCGATCGAGGCGAGCGGCCTGTTTCAGAAGACCGCTGAAGCGCCCCCGTTTGCACTTTATCGGGTGAACGGTTTTAGCAGCCGCCTGGCAGAGATTGTGCGCCAGCCGCTGCGCGTCGCTCCTGTTCGCGATTGGATGCAGGGTGCGTTTGCCTGGTTTCGCACCCGCAGCCGCTTCGATTCGTATTTGCCGGTCTATAGCGATGCGGCCATGGAATACGCCTCTGCGACACATTCGGTCGGTGCGGTCAGTGAGAAACTGCTTTCTCGTCACGAACTGCTGTTCGAAACCAACGCAGTAGGCGCCCCTCATCTCATCAAGGTTGCCTACCATCCGCGCTGGCATCTGCAGACGAAGGGACAAATGGCCGTGGCCGGGCCCGGATTCATGCTGGTCGTTCCGCAGGAGCGCGTGATCCACCTTGTCTATGGGCGCACGCTGGTCGGGCAGCTTGGAGTC
Source organism: Betaproteobacteria bacterium (assembly GCA_016210745.1). Lineage (GTDB taxonomy): Bacteria > Pseudomonadota > Gammaproteobacteria > Burkholderiales > SG8-39 > JACQTO01. The sequence continues at coordinate 1,916 of JACQTO010000002.1, read as the reverse complement.
GTGGCTACCTTGTCAGCCGGTCTGTACATATTGTTCTATGCCTGGAGAGCGTATCGGCGATCGGGTGCGCCCCTGGGTCAATTTCATATCGGTACTGCGCGCTGGCGCTGGCGGCCGATGCTGGTCGTGTGGCTCGCAATGCTTGGTTTGGGTTGGTACCTGGCCACGCGCTCGCCCGAGCAGCTCTACAACCGGGCCTGGGAGTCGATGCGAGCCAACCGTTTTCTTCAGGCAAGCGAGGATTTCCGGCGAGCCTATGAACTGCGCCGGCCGCCGGCGAAAAAAGAGGAGGCGCTGTTCTGGCTCGCCAAGTCGAGCGAGCTTGCCGGACGCCGTGCCGATGCCAAAGCCCGCTACCGGGAACTGGCCGAGCACTATCACGGCTACTGGCTGCCGGAGAGCTTATTTACCTACGTGCAGTTGGAAACCATGGACGGTAATCGCGATCGGGCTGCGCCTTTCGCGGCTCGCCTGCGGGCGGAATATCCCGGCAACAAATGGACGCTGAAACTGGACGAGCTCAAATGACTCTGCTATTGAACCCTGAAACACGCCGAAGTGAGATAACTCAGCCATCGAACGTTCCCGAAAGCAGTGGCGTCGAACTCAGCGTTGTCGTCCCTGCTTTCAACGAAGCGCTGGGCATTGCGGCGTTTCTCGAGCTACTGTTTGGGGTCCTTCACGGCTGCTGCGGCCGGTTCGAAGTCTGTGTCGTCGACGACGGCAGCCGCGATGATACGTGGCAGCGCGTGGCCGACGTGCAGGCACGCTTTCCGGAGCTGAGCGCGATTCGCTTCACGCGCAATTTCGGCAAGGAAGCGGCTATCCTGGCAGGACTGCGACATGCCGTGGGCCGGGCCGTCTTGGTTATCGACGCTGATGGCCAGCATCCGCCGGCCCTGATACCGCAGTTTCTGGATACCTGGCGCAACGGAGGTGCGCAGATCGTCGCTGCGCGGAAGGCCGCTAGATCCAGCGACAGCTGGATGGCGCGCGCAAGCGCCCGCGCCTTCAACATGATCATGCGGATGGTGACCGGACTGGACCTCACGGGAGCCTCGGATTACCGCCTTCTCGACCGGCGCGTCGTGGACGCATTGCTTGCGTTTCCGGAGAAAGTGCGCTTCTTTCGCGGCATGACGGTGTGGACCGGTTTTTCGACGCGGCACCTTTCTTTTGACGTCGCGCCGCGAATCGCGGGCACCACCCAATGGAGCAGCGCACAGCTTACCAAGCTGGCTATCAGCGCCATTACCGCCTACAGCGCAAAACCGCTCGGAATGATTTTCCGCCTGGGGATGATCGGAATGGCGGCAGCTTTTCTCCTGCTGATGCAGGCGTTGTATTCCTGGCTGGCCAACATTGCCGTATCGGGCTGGACTTCGATGACGGTCATCGTGCTGTTCTTCGGTTCGGCGAATCTGCTCGGAATCGGCGTGCTGGGGGCCTACCTTGCGCAGGTTTTCGACGAAATCAAGGCTCGACCCGAATACCTCATCGATAAGGAACTAAGATCCCGAGTATCTCGGGCGCAGTCGAGCAGCGACGGGTAATCCGTCAGCTTCATGAAGCCGGAGCTAGCGCCGACGAGCGCCCCTGGCTACCTAGCCGCGATGAACCGGGAAGGAACAAGTGACGGGGCACGGTGGTGCTTTTTTGGGGGGGCGCAAGCACGCACTGACAACGCGTCGGGTGTGAGATAATTCCGATGCGGCAAGTGGTATATTTACATACCTGCGGCGATGTCGAGCGTAGTTTGGCTGGCCACATTGCGAGCCGAACCTGACTCGATTTCTCCGCGGAGAACAAGAAGTTTTGCCACCGGATGCGCTAGGGGAGAACCGGTAATCTGGGCTCGCTTTCGCGAGCGGCTATTCCTGGTCCGGGTTTGCCTGTCGCGGCGCTTGCCGTGGGCG
>JACQTO010000040.1 GCA_016210745.1 Betaproteobacteria bacterium | reverse complement strand
GGGCAACTCGGTACGCTCGAGGAAGTCGTCAAACGTGGATTCGTGCAGCGTGACCGGGTGGGGGTCGAGCAGTCTCGCCCGGCACTTGCCGCATTTCGGATCCTCGCTCAGGCGCTTGGCCGGCACCCGGTTGGCCGTAAGGCACTCGGGGCAGGCGAGCTGGATCGATTCCACTACTTCGGCAGTCATGGTCGTCTAGGCGCGTGCTTCGGCCGATTTCACCCCCAGCCGGCGCAGAATCGACTCCAGCGGGCAGAAACGGGTGAAGCCGCTTTGAAACAAGTTGGCGCCGACGAACGCTGTGAACCAGAGGAAATTCGCGTTCACGAAGATCGGGCTGCCTTCTACGCCCAAGGCGAGCGAGGCGAGGACGAAGAGTCCGGCGAAAATGCGGATGAGACGTTCTACCGACATGGGTTCCTCCACGAAAGGGTAAGTCCAAGGTGGCAGCGATTCTGCATTTTTCAATGCCGGCGGTCGGTGACTTAGGTTCCACAGCGTCGTGCGGCGCACGCTTCAACGCCGTAAAGCGCGATTCGCGGCGGTTTTGTCCGGGGCACGGGATATATTGATGAGGACAACTGTCAGATATTGTCGGTGAGGACATAGCACCTGAATTCGACGGTCGTCAGGGGCAATTCATGCGATTTCCCGTAAGCGCTTCAAGGTCTTGCGCCGCCGTGGCCGCGTCATCGGCATCGGCGGGCTTGCCCTAGGGGTCCGACACATGGAAAACGACGGGCTCAATACCGAGGGCCTCGCCAATCCCGGTCTCGATCGGGGTCGCGAGTACACGGGTCCGGACTCGATACGGCACGCATGGGAAGTGCTCCAAGAGGGACTTCGCAGCCGCGATAACGACATCTCCCGGCTGGTCGAGGAGCTCATTGCCCAAAGGCGGGCGCTTCAGGAGTCGGAGCGGCGCTGGCGGGCAGTCTTCGAAAATTCTTCGGTCGGCATCGGCTTGACCGACGTGGACGGGCGCGTCCTGGCTGCAAACGGCGCGTTGCAGAGGATGCTCGGGTACTCCGAGGAAGAGTTTCGAAGCATTTGGCTCATGGACATTACGCTCGAGGACGATCGCGAGCAAAGCAGGGCGCTTGTGGCCCAGTTACTCAAAGGGGAGCGGCGCGAGTATCACCTGCAGAAGCGCTATCAGCAAAGGAACGGTAAAGTCGTTTGGGCCAACGTCAATGTCTCGCTCGTTCCGGCCACCGATACCGAGCCTCAGATGCTGCTGAGAATCGTGGAAGATATCTCCGAGCGCAAGAAAACCGAACAGGCCCTGGCCCAGGCCCAGGCAGACCTTGCACGCGTTGCCCGGATCACGAGCTTGGGCGAGCTTGCTGCGTCCATCGCGCACGAAGTCAAGCAGCCGCTTGCCGCGGTCGTCACCAACGCGCATGCGTGCCTGCGCTGGCTCGGCGCCAAACCGATCAATCTGCGCGAAGGCCGCGATGCCGTTCAGCGCATCATCCGGGACGCAAACCTGGCGAGCGAAGTCGTTTCGCGCATTCGGGCATTTCTGCACCGGCGGGAAACGCACAAGACCACGCTGCATATCGACGACGTCGTGCTCGAGGCGCTCGCCCTGGTGCAGGCCGAGGCGCGCCGCCGCGATGTGTCAGTGCAGTTCCAGGCGGCGACCGGCATACCATCGATCTTCGCCGATGGCGTCGAACTGCAGCAGGTCATCGTCAATCTCGTGATGAACGCCATCGAGGCGGTGACTCCGGTCGAGGGACGGCCGCGCTCAGTCGAGATATCGGCAGATTGCAATGGTCCCGATTCGCTGCTGGTGTCGGTTCGCGACACGGGCGTAGGTCTGGATCCGCAGCATCGCGAACGGATTTTCGAGCCCTTCTATACGACCAAGCCCGAAGGCATGGGGATGGGTCTCGCGATCAGCCGCTCGATCGTGGAAACACATGGCGGGCGGCTATGGGTGACTCCCAATGAGGGTCCGGGAGAAACGTTTCATTTCACCATTCCGTTTGGCACGCCGGGCGAATCGTGAATTCCGAGGCAGCCACCGTTTTCGTGGTCGATGACGACGCCGCAGTGCGCGAAGCGCTGTGCAGCCTGATTCGATCGGTCGGGCTGCAGGTGGAGTGCTTCGCCTCCGCGCAGGAGTTCGTTCACCGGCCCCGGTCCGACAGTGCCGCATGCCTGGTGCTCGATGTGCGGCTTCCCGGCTTGAACGGACTCGAGCTCCAGCGGCACCTCGCGGACGCGGGGGACCCCATCCCCATTATCTTCATCACCGGCCATGGCGACATCCCGATGAGCGTTCGGGCCATGAAGGCCGGTGCCGCGGAGTTTCTGCCCAAGCCTTTTCGCGACCAGGACCTGCTCGACGCCATCTGGCCGGCGCTCGAGCGGGATCGTGCGGCGCGGCAACAACGCTCGCGGCGCGACACGGTCCGCCAGCGCTATGAAATGCTCACCGCGCGCGAGCGCGAAGTCATGGCTCTGGTCGTCCGCGGCGGGCTCAACAAACAGGTTGCGGCCGAACTCGGAATCAGCGAGATCACCATCAAGGTTCATCGCCGCAATATCAAGCGGAAAATGGGGACAAGGTCGCTGGCCGATCTGGTGCGAATGGCGGAAATGCTCGGCCCGATGGAACCCACGGGCAGCGGCGGGGAAACCGCAGGCAGCCGAGCTTATACCAAGGTGCAATAGACTGCCGGCCGCGGATTGCCTAGCCTGCGACGAATGAATTCGGCACAGGCGGAGCAATGAACGTACGGCGGGACCGGCCCTGCATCGCTGTCGTGGACGACGACGGGTCCGTCCGCGAAGCGATTGCGGGCTTGCTCAAATCGGCCGGATTCAGCGCTGAAACCTTCGCGACAGCCGAGGAGTTCTTGCGCTCCAGGCGCGCGAAGCGGGCGGCGAGCATGATTGTGGATGTGCACCTTCCCGGCATGAGCGGGCTGGAGCTGCAGCGCCACCTGAGCGCACGCGGCCGGGACATTCCAAGTGTTGTCATCAGCGCCCATGCAGACAGCGCCGGCGAGCTGCGGACCCAGGCGTTGGCGGCCGGGGCGCTCGCAATGCTGCCTAAGCCGTTTGGCGACGAAGACCTGCTGGAGGCCGTCCGGAGCGCATTGCGCAAGCGCGGCGAGCGATTGCAAGCCGGCGATCGATCAGAAGCGTCATCGAGCGGCACGCGAAAAGGTGGGAAGAATTAAACCAAAGTGCAATTGCTGCCGCGCGAAGCGGGAACTAGATTTCCCCTCAAGGCGCAGTGATAGGTTGAGCTGAAGACAAAATCCGAAGCCCAACGCCATCGTACCGAAATCCGAACCCTGCGGACACACAGAATGCGGGAAGACAGTTCGATGGGAGATTCGTCATGAACGAGTTGCAGTTTCGAAACTGGTGGATGCTTGCCTTGCGCGGCGCGATCGCCGTATTGTTTGGCGTCTTGGCATTGGCGTGGTCGGGACTCACCCTGGCGTGGCTGGCGGCCCTGTTTGCCGTGTTCGCGGTACTCGGTGGGGGGGTATCGATCGTCGGGGCTGTAAGAAACCGCAGCAGCGACGAGGAGTGGTGGCTGATCCTACTGCTTGGCTTGCTGGGCGTCGGTGCGGGGTTGATCGCCGTTTCCCATCTGGATCCGAATGCGCTGGTTCTGGTGCTGGCAATGGGGATGAATGCTTTGGCAACGGGCGCATTGGATGCTGCCGTCGCGATCCGATTGCGCGCGGTCATCAAGGACGCATGGCTGCTGCTCGTATCCGGGATTGTGTCCATGGTATTCGGCGTGCTGGTCTTTCTATTTCCTGCGGTAGGGGTCCTTGCCATGGTGTGGCTGATCGGCCTGTATGCCGTTTCAACCGGCATGCTCCTCCTTGCGTTGGCCTTGCGCGCGCGCAACTGGGATACAGCGCGGGAGGCGAGCCGAGCCGCTTTCTTGACCACGCAAAAAAGCCTCGCCTTCGCCGAGCGGTCGGGACGATAGACTGCAAGCCGCTGTCGGGCGGCGCCGATGGCGTGCGCAGCGGCCAGCCGCTTCCGCGCGCGCATTCACGACGGCTCCGGCTCGCCGCGAGTGCTTCTTCAGGGCATCTTTTGCAGTATCGTGGTCCACTCGGCAGCCGTGAAGGCGCGCAGCGATTGCCAGCGAAGATGACCAAGACTGCTGATGCTTAGCACGAGGGCGGTCACGGCCAACTCGTCAGGGGCCTCGACGATCTGAACGACGTCGTACTGGCCTTGGACCGCGTAGGAGCCTCTGACGGCAACCCCGAGCTTCTCCGCTGCCGCCTTGAACGCCTTGGCCCGCTCAGGGGCGTCCTTGGCGTTGCGAATTCCTTGATCGGTAAAATTGCCAAGCATGATGTATGTTGCCATTCGGGAACTCCTTTCGTGTGGGACGAACTTCAACCTTGATCGGATCTTCGGCTGCGGGATTCCGCGTTGACCCTCGCAGGGGATAAGGGCGAAGCGCAGAGGCAGGCTGGACAATGTCATGTATTGGGCAGGGAAAGGGCCACTTGGTTCAGGCGCGCCCCGGCCGGCGCGGCTTAAGGCCGGATTATCGAACTGCGCGCTTGGCTATAATGGCCATTCGGATATGCGTTGGCCCGGCGTACGCTGTCGAACACCCCGTCAATTGTTCGAAGAAAATACCATGACCAAGCGGCCGCAGCAGATCGTTGCCAAGAGCACGAGCACGCATGCCGGGCTCGACGTCGACTCGCTCACCAATTCCCTGGTAAGGCGTCTCATCTTCACGGTGGGAAAGGACTTTCTCACTGCCACCGAGCGTGACTGGTTTTATTCCACCGCTTACGCAACGCGCGACCGGCTGATCGAGCGCTGGATGGATACCATGCGCAGCTATTACATCGGGGATGCAAAGCGCGTGTATTACCTGTCGATGGAATTTCTGATGGGCCGCACGCTGATGAACATCCTGAACAATCTGAGCATTGAGCCGGAATGCAGCCAGGCCCTGGCCGAACTCGGCATCGATCTCGCGAAAATACGCGAAGTCGAGCACGACGCCGCGCTGGGCAACGGCGGATTGGGGCGGCTTGCGGCCTGTTTTCTCGATTCCATGGCGACGCTCGACTTGCCCGGATACGGCTACGGCATACGCTACGAATACGGGATGTTCTCGCAGCATATCGAGGAAGGCTGGCAGGTGGAGCACCCGGATAACTGGCTGCGCTATGGCAACCCCTGGGAATTTCCGCGGCCGGAAGTTCTCTATCAGGTGAAGTTCTATGGCCGCGTCGTCCAGTTCTCCGACGAAAAAGGCGTGCTGCGCCACCATTGGGTGGATACCGAAGACGTGATGGCGATGGCCTACGACACGCCCATTCCCGGTTATGCAACCGAAACCGTGAACAACATGCGTCTTTGGGCGGCTAAGGCGTCGCGCGATTTCGAGCTGAAATATTTCAACGAGGGCAATTACATTAAGGCGGTGGAGGACAAGAACGAGTCGGAAAACCTCTCCAAAGTGCTCTATCCGAACGATTCAACGGCGATGGGGCGCGAGCTGCGGCTCAAGCAGCAATATTTCTTCGTCTGCGCTTCGCTGCAGGACATCCTGTATCGTTTCTGCAAATTCCACGATGGCTTCGACGAACTTCCCGATAAGGTCGCTATCCAGCTGAACGACACCCACCCTGCGATCGCCGTCGCGGAACTCATGCGCACCCTGGTCGACATCCACCATCTGGAATGGGGCAAGGCCTGGGACATCACCACCCGAACGTTTTCCTATACCAATCACACGCTGATGTCGGAGGCGCTGGAGACCTGGCCGGTTGTCTTGTTCGAGAGGCTCCTGCCGCGCCACTTGCAGATCATCTACGAGATCAACCACCATTTCCTGAAGGACGTGATGCATCGCTTCCCCGGCGATACCGATCTGCTGCGGCGCATGTCCATCATCGACGAAAGAGACCCCAGGAGCATCCGCATGGCGCATCTGGCGATTGTGGGCAGCCACAAGGTGAATGGCGTAGCGCAGATTCACACCGAATTGATGAAACAGGCCTTCTTTGTCGATTTCGATCGACATTTTCCCGGCAAGATCGTCAACATGACCAACGGCATCACGCCGCGGCGCTGGTTGAACCAGGCCAATCCTCTGCTGTCCTCCCTCATCACGTCACGGATCGGCAGCGGCTGGATCAAGGACTTGGGTCAGTTGAAGCAATTGGCGCCGCTCGCCGAGGATGCGCAGTTTCGCGCCGAGTTCGCTGCGGCAAAGCGCGCCAACAAGAAGCGCATCGCGGCCATACTGAAGCAAAGATTCGAAGTCGATGTCGATCTTGACTCGCTCTTCGACGTGCAGATCAAACGCATTCACGAATACAAACGGCAGCTGCTCAACGTGCTGCATGTCGTGACGCTGTACAACCGCATCTGCAGCAATCCGAGGGCCGACGCGGTGGCACGCACGGTGATTTTCGGCGGCAAGGCAGCCCCCGGTTACGCCATGGCCAAGTTGATCGTCAAGCTGATCAACGATGTCGCGGCCATCGTCAATAACGATATCCGCGTTCAGGGGCGGCTCAAGGTCGTATTCGTGCCCAATTACGGGGTTTCGCTGGCTGAGGACATCATTCCGGCGGCCGACTTGTCCGAGCAGATTTCCACGGCGGGCACCGAAGCGTCCGGCACCGGAAACATGAAGCTCGCGCTCAACGGTGCGCTGACCATAGGCACCTTGGACGGCGCCAATGTCGAAATTCGAAACGAAGTCGGGGACGAAAACATATTCATTTTCGGCCTCACCGCCGAGGAGGTGGGCAAGCTGCGCGCCGGCGGCTATCGGCCGATGGAGTATTACCAGGCCAATGACGAACTGCGCCAGGTGCTGGACATGATCGGCTCCGGGTATTTTTCACCGGAGGATCCGAACCGGTTCAAGCCCATCGTGGACAATCTGCTCGTCCACGGCGATCATTTCCTGCTCCTCGCCGATTATGGCTCTTATATCGCAAGACAGACGGACGTCGAGCGGGTCTTCAGAGACCCGCAGCAATGGCTGCGAAGGGCGATTCTGAACGTGGCCAACATGGGGCAATTCTCGAGCGATCGCACCATCATGCAGTATGCCGAGCAGATATGGAGGACAAAGCCGATGCCGCGCTGACGGGACGTGCGACAAGCGCGGGCCCAGCGGTTGGCGGCGGCGCCGATGCCCCGAGCGCTGCGGCGATCCTGGTCAAGCGGCCCTTGGCGTCCGGATAACGCTGGCAATCAGAAGTTCGCGCGATGATCGATGGCGCACGATCGCTTCGGCTTCGATGGGATCGTTCGCGGGGACATCGACTGCAAAATACTCGAGACTGTCCTTGAACAGTGCCTGAACAACGTAACGATTGGGCGAGTCCATGTCTGTGGCGTCCTCATGGTTTCCGACACACTTGACCGCGGTAATCACGCTAAGGGCGTTGCAGGCATATTTGACCGCTCGGGCGGCGTGCTGTCGTTAGGGTGAACCCCCACTTGTTTTGCGCGGGCAACCCCAATTGGCCTCGGTGCGGGAACGTATAGGAGGGAAGGATTGCCGTTTCGCCATGTCGTCTCCCAATGGCGACTGAATGTGATTAGACTGTCGAGTCTTCGCAGAAGAACTCAGAACGGGTACTGCATCGGCGGTCCGATTCGGGGGAGGTGCCGGGGGCGTCGCATGCCTGCCCGAACTCCCGCCGATGGTGACTGGCGCTCAACCGGGGTTTGCACTTTCGCATGTCGCTCACGCAGCCATCGCACGATTCGGCCGGGGGGCCGGAGAAAATCGGCGCGCTGGATATATTCTTCACCTTCACGCAGATCTCGGTCACGGGTTTCGGCAGCCCGATGTTCTGGACGCATCGCGTGCTGGTCGAGCGCAAGCGCTGGCTCACCGAGCGCGAATTCATCCAAGCCATGGCGCTTGCGCAACTTCTGCCCGGACCGGTCAACTGTAATCTTTCGGTGATGGTCGGCTACCGCTTTGCCGGCTATACCGGAGTGGCCGCCGCCCTGGCCGGATTCATGGGCTGGCCGTTTCTGATATTGATCGGTGTCGGCATGCTCTACCAGCGTTACGGCCAACTGGAGCTGGTGCAGCAGGCTCTCTCCGGAATGTCGGCCGTGGCTGCGGGACTGCTGCTTGCAACGGGTTTCAAGATGACCGCGGCCCTGCCCCGGCACTGGCGTCCCTGGATGTTTTGCGCGCTCGCCTTTGCCGGCGTCGGCATGCTGCGCTGGCCGCTGTTGGGCGTCGTGGCCGTGCTGGTGCCGCTCGCGGTCGCCGCGGCCTGGGGGGAGAGGCGCTGATGGATCGGGTCGACGTGCTGGGACTGTTCCTGCAGTTCCTGTTGCTCTCGGCGATATCCTTCGGGGGCACCAACACCGTGCTGCCCGACATGCACCGCTACGTCGTCGAGGTGCACCACTGGATGACGGACAAGCAGTTCGCCGATGCCTACACCTTGGCGCAGGCGAGCCCGGGCCCGAAAGTTCTTTACGTGACCCTGATCGGCTGGCAGGTGGCGGGCTGGATAGGGGCGGCGGCCACCACGCTCGCCACTGCCATCCCCTCCGCGGCGATCACGCTGCTGGTCCTGCGCCTTTCGGAGCGCAATCCCGAGGCGCCGCTGCGGCGGGCGATCCGCGCCGGCTTGGCGCCGGTCGCAATCGGGCTCATGCTCTCCAGCGGCTGGATCCTGGTGCGCTCGGTGAATCACGACTGGCGCGGCATGCTGCTCACCGTGCTCGCCCTGGTGCTGGTGCTGCGCACGAGATGGAACCCGCTGTGGCTGCTCGCCGGCGGGGCGGTGGCAGGTATCACCGGGATGGTTTGATAGCAAAATGGGGTCAGAGTAACATTTCACTACAGTGATTCCGCGTCGGTTCGATGCGGTCGCGAAATGTTACTCTGACCCCATTTTGCTCAGTGATTACGCGTCGGTTCGATGCGTTTGGAAATGTTACTCGTGACCCACGAACTTCATCTAAATTAGGGACATCGCCATGCCATCGATAAAGCCAGTTCTCCGATCGGGTCTCTTCTGCGGGATCCTGCTCGCCGCTGCAAACGCCGCCCTCGCGCAGCAGTTTGCCGGCCAGACCGTGAATGTCATCGTGAATTTTTCGGCGGGAGGCCCCACTGACGTCGAGGCGCGCGTCGTAGCCCGGCATTTGCCGAAATATCTGCCCGGCGTGAACAGCGTGGTCGTACGCAACGTCGGCGGGGGAGGCGGAAACATCGGCGTGAATCAGCTCGGCGAAGCCTCCGCGAGGGACAGGCTGACCGTAGGCTTTCTGACCTGGAATCCCTTGAATCAGATCATCCAGGAGCCGACCTTGCGCGTGCGCTACAACGACTTGAAGTTCATCGCCGGCATGCGCCAGACATCGCTCATCTACATCCGCCGCGACACCGCACCCGGGATCAGCAAATCGGCCGACGTGGCCAAGGCCCGGCTTTTCAGGCTGGGCGTAATGGGGCCGACCAATATCACCACGCTGCGCGTGCGCCTGGCGCTCGATTTGCTCGGCGCGAAGTACGAGACCATCCAGGGATACAAAGGGCTGCGCGATATCGACACGGCGATGCTGCAGGGCGACATTCAAGTGTCCACCAACTCGCTTCCCGGATATTTCACCTTCGCAAAACCGAACCTGGTCGACAAGGGGATCGTGTTGCCCCTGCTTCAGTTCGATCGTGCCGATGTCTCGCTCGGCCGCAGCCCGGATCTTCCGGACGTGCCGACGTTTTACGAGGTCTACAAGGATGTCTGGGGCAAGGAAGCCACGCCGAGCGGCCAGAAATGGCAGGCCCTGCAGCTTTTGACCCAGTTGGTGGATACCATGTACCGCACGGCTTTCATGCCGCCGAATGCGCCGGCGGCGGCGGTGGAGGAAATGCGCGGGGCTTTCGAGAAACTGGGGAAAGATCCCGAATTCATCGCGCAATACGAGAAGGTCGTCTTGACCAAGCCCCATTTCATCGTCGGTGCGGAGGGCGAGCGCGTCGTTGCGGAGCTGGTCAAGGTTCAGCCCGAATTCGTGAGTTTCTTGCGCAAATACATCGAATCCATGAAGTAGAGTTGTTGCGCGGACGAGAAGCCGTGCGCGCGGATCGGGTGCGCGGATGAACAAGCCATCCGTGCACCCGATCTCGGCCAAAACCCTGCCAGTCCCTGGAGTTAACCATAACCGCGCTTTCAGCGCGGATGGCGTTTATCCGTGCAGAAAGCGCGGTTGGCGCGCGCGCGCAAGTCCGCTGGCGACATGAGACAGGACTTAAACGCCGTATATAAAGGCTGCGCACGAGGCTCCGCCGGCAGGCCCTCTGCGGCCGGCTACTCCTGCGATGCGCCGATCGGTGGCGGTGCCGCTGAAAAGAAGCCCACGGCGTTCTTGCCCTTCTCCTTGACGCGGTACATGGCGGCATCGGCGTTCTTGATCAGGTCATTTTCGTTTTCGGCGTCCTCCGGGAACATGCTGATCCCGATGCTGGCGGTCACGCGCATTTGCCTGCCGCCGAACGCGTAAGGCCTGACCACTTCAGCCAGCGCCTTGTTGGCGAGCGCCTCCAGCAGCCGGCGCTCACCGGTGTCCTCGATCAGCTCCACGAACTCGTCGCCGCCGAGACGCGCAATCAGATCTCCCTTGCGAAAGCTTGCCGTGAGCCGGCCGGCGATCTCCATGAGCATATGATCTCCGGCGGTGTGGCCGCGGGTGTCGTTGATCTGCTTGAAACCGTCGAGGTCGATGAAGATCAGTGCCAGGTGGCGGCCGGCGCGGCGCGCCTGCTCGATTGCGCGTGCAAGCGCCTCGACGAAAAATCCGCGGCTTCTGAGGCCGGTCAGGCCGTCGTGATAGGCAAGGTACTGAACGCGCTCCTGTGATTGCACCTTCTCGGTGACGTTGCGCGCAACGCCTTGATAGCCTTGAAACCGGCCGGCGGCGTCGTTGACTGGAAGGCCGCTGATGGAAAAATAGCGCAAGGCGCCGCCGCGCGACGGGCGCGAAAAAACGAATTCCTGGAACGGCTTGCGCGCCTCCATCTCTTCGCGCAGCGCTCGCCACTCCTGCGGACTTGCCTGCATCCCTTCGCATTCCCAGGGCCGCCTGCCGAGCAGTTCGTCGCCTGCAAATCCCGCCTCCTCGATGCCGGCCGAGGCGAAGGTGAAACGGAAGCTGTCGTCCAACTCCCAGTAGCCGTCGGACAAGAGACCGGTGAGCCTGCGGAAGCGCTCTTCGCGCTCGTGCAGTTCCTCTTCGGCCAGCACGCGATCGGTGATGTCTTTGCCTGCGCCGCGATACCCTTTGAAGGTGCCGGACGCGTCGAATACCGGTTCGCCGCTGACGCTGATCCATATCTTCTTGCCGGCCTCGATTCTGCATAAGCGCAGGTCGCGGTACGGCTTGCGCGCTTCGTGAATGGCGATATGCTCGGCCCAGTCGGCCGCGGTCATGTTCAGGTAATCGAGATCCCAGCGCCTCTTGCCGAGCGCCCTGCGGCGGGAAGCGTCTATCCATTCCTTTCCGCTTCCGGCAAACAAGGTGAAGCGATACTGGTCGTCCTGCTCCCAGTAGGTGTCGGAGGTCAGCAGCGTCAGGCTGCGAAAGCGCTCCTCGCTCTTGCGGTGCTCCTCCTCGGCGTACTTGCGTGTCAGGAACTGGCCGATCTGGCTGCCGATCACCCGCACCGTTTGCAGCAGCCTTTCGTCCGGTTCGCGTATTTCGTTCGTGTTGAAGGTGAGAATCCCGATCGGCTTGCCTTCGGCGGTCACCGCGAACACGAATGCGCTGTGTCTTCCGGATCCCTGTGCCAGCCCTGTCGCCATGACGCGAGGATCGCTGCTGGTGTCCGCCGACCAAAGCGGCTGTCCCGTTTGCCATACACGGCCGGCCAAACCGACGCCTCTTGGATAGACGATGGGGCGCGAGCCCTTGATGAATTCATCGATCTCGGCGCCGGGAACACACCAGAACTCGCTGAACCGCAGCACCCCGGCCTCGTCATCGGCGCGAAAGTAGCGTCCGCACTCCCAGCGCTCCGATTCGCATATGGCGCGGATCACCGATTTGAGCCCCTCGGGGACATTGTCCGCGTCGGCAAGGCAGCCGGCCACCGCGTGCTCGAGCGCCAATAACTGCTGCGCACGCTTGCGGCTGGTGATATCGCGGCCCACGCCGCGATAGCCGCAGAAGCGCCCGCTTTCGTCGAACACCGGTACGCCGCTGACTTGCACCCACATGGTGCGGCCGTGGCCCACGGTGCGCTGGATCTCCAGGTCGAAGAACGGTTCGTGCCGCTCAAGCTGGCCGCGATGGCGAGCCCAGTCTTCGTCGCTGAGATTCGGCGCCGGCTCGTCCCAGCGCTTTCGGCCGAGTATCCACGCCGGATCCTTACCGGTCTTCTCCTGGAACGAACTGGACAGGAAAGAAATGCGCAACTGCTCGTCCTGCTCCCAGTACCAGTCCGAGGAGAGGTCCGCGAGACTGCGGAATCGCTCCTCGCTCTCGCGCAGCTTCTCCTCGATGTGCTTGCGGCTCAGGAACTGGCCGATCTCTCCGCCGATAACGCGGGCTGTCTGCAACAAACCCGCGTCCGGCTCGCGGATTTCGCGGCTATTGAAAACGAGAACGCCGATCGGTTTCCCTTTAGAGGTGACCGCGAACATGAACGCCCCGTGAAAGCCCGCTTCCCGCGCCGGCGCCGTCGTCATGACGCGATGGCCGCGGGCAGCGTCGGCGGACCACTGAGGCTTGCCAGTCTTGCACAGGCGGCTTTCCAATCCGGAGCCCAACGGACAAGAGATGGCGGCATGCGGCCCTTCGATGTGGCTTTCGAACCCGGTGCCCGGCGCACTCCAGTGGCCCTCGAGACGCAGCTCCTCGCCGTCAATGCGGAAGTAGCGGCCGGAGTCCCAGCTCTCCGATTCGCATACGCCGCGGATCACCGCCTTCAGCGCCTCCGGTGCCTGGTCCACCTCGGCCAGGCAGCGGGCCACCGCATGCTCGAGCGCGAGCAACTGACGCACGCGCTTGCTCAGGGTGATATCGCGGCCAATGCCGCGATAGCCGTAAAAACGCCCGTTCTCGCCGAGCATCGGTACGCCGCTGATCGACAGCCAACTGGTATGGCCGCGGCCTGACCGCCGTTGAATCTCGAAATCGAAGAACGGTTCGTGGCGCTCGAGCTTGGCGCGATGGCGGGCCCAGTCATCCTCGGTGAGGTTGAGCGCGTGCCAGTCCCAGCGCTTTCGCCCGAGGAGCAGCCCCGGATCGAGGCCGGTTATCGCCTGATAGCCATCGGACAGGAAGGAAAAGCGGAACTGATCGTCCTGCTCCCAGTACCAGTCGGACGAGAGTTCCGCCAGGCTGCGAAAACGCGCTTCACTCCCGCGCAAGGTGGCTTCTGCGAGTTTGAGCTCGGTGACATCGTGGCCGACACCGCGATAACCGAGAAATGATCCGTCAGCGGCGAAGACCGGCTCGCCGCTGACGCGAAGGTGGCGCTCGGTGCCGTCGGGCAAGCACCGGGCAAACTCGAAGTCGCGGAACGGGAGATGCTGCTCGAGGATCTCGCGGTGCGCCTGCCAGCCGGCGTCGTCAGGCCGGGTGTAGGGGAGCTCCCAGCGGGTTTTTCCGATGGGGCCGTCACCGGGGAATGCGGACACCTGGCCGGGGCCGCGATCGAAGCGGGTAAAGCGATGCTCGGCGTCGGTCTCCCAGAAAAAATCGGTCGATAGACGCAGCAGGGTCTGCACGCGCTCGTTGCAGGCGCGTAACTCGGCTTCGATATCGCGCGCGGTGGATTGGCCGCCTGCGCCAGTCGGCCGCGGCTTGCGCCGGTCGCCGCGTAGATCCATGTACTCCCCCGTCAAGGGGAATGAATCTACTTCAAATTCAGCCGCAGGGAAAGGACAAAGCGTGATGGCCCTTCATCTGTCACCGAGGCCACAAACCGGTTCGAAAACGCCGGCTTGCCGCAGCTTGCCTCCGGCGAGCGGAGTTCCCGCCGGGGTCTTGTGCCGGGCCAGGCCCGATGCGCTTATTGCTTGATAGCGGTGATTACCTGGAAGTTTCCGCAGAAGTACGTCGTACGTTCGCACTTCCATTGGCCCGTGCTCTCCAAGTAGGCGAGTGGGTCATGCGTATCCCAGAGGGCAAGACCCAATGGCTCGAACACCTTGAAGTAAGTCCAGCTCAGGGCGCGGAGCACCCACAATTCGGGTCGATGAAATTCGGCAAGAAAGAGCTTGCCTCCCGGGGCGAGCATGCGTCCTGCCTCATCCAGCGCTTGTCCCTTCAAGTGATGCGGCAGCTCATGGAGCAGGAAGAACATGACGTTGATATCGGCGACACCGTCCTTCTGCTCCATGGCGGTGGCATTGTCTTCGATGAAATCCACTTTGCCCGAGAAATCGCCCAGCTTGCTCTTGGCGTGAACAAGTTCGTTGTGAATGATGTCGGCAATGAGGACACGCTCGGCGCCTGCCTGAACGGCAGCTTTCACGACTCTCGGAATCACATTGCCGAATGCGCACGAGGTGATAAGCAATTTCTTGCTTCTCAAATTCGTCTGCTTGATTCCGGCGACGATTTTCGAAACCAGGCGGTGATACTGAAACAGCAGTATCGCCGAGATGATGGGCTGAAAATCTACCAATTTGATGAGCCGCATATTCGAATAGATCGGATACACGTGCGATTTTTCGCTTTGTGAGCCGGGCAACAGTCCGCGCACGACTAGCGCACCCCTGGTTACCACAAAGAAAAATAGGCCTGTAGATGCCAAAAGAAAAAACAGGGCGAAAACTATGCTGATCATCCACGTATTCATTCCACTTCCTCAAAAATAGGATAGTTGCCACGCACTCGCACGGTATGACCCACTTTCTTTGCTGCGACCCAGCCGCCGGCTGAAAATCGCCCCGCCGAAGCAGCTCAACGCCATACGCCTGAAGCGTCCGCGCCGCGACATGGGCGTGCCGTGCCGGTCGGGACTATACCCGAACCCGACATTTACCAGCCAAAGAAAGGCTACCCTGCTTTGAGTAGGCTCGTCTATTGTCGCGGTGCAAGATGGGTATCCAGGTGTCGGTAAGTCAAATGGGGTGTAAATTGCCAGCAAATTGGGCTGTTCTGTTTGACCAAGGTCAAATCACCGAGCCTAAGGCCCCACGTCCATAACAACGGCGGCGCGAGAAGACCTTCGTCAATCAATGCATTAGAATATGGCCAAGAGGGGAAAATGCCGGAACTGGCAGACATAAGCTCGGAAGAATCGCTTGTTCTTGCGCAGGGTGAACTGCGCGACATGCAACGGGCGGTTGTGGCGCTGCGTGGGGAACTCGAGCTGGCGGACATTCGGCGCGAGGAGGAAGTCCAGAGCGCGATTTCGGTCTGCCAGGATGAAATTCAGCAGCTCAAGGCGACCGCCGCCAGCCTGCGCGATGCGCTGGAGCAGGCCCGAATTGCCAGGGAAAACGAAGTACAGGCCGCGCACGCGGCATCCGCGGCCGAGATCGCGCAGCTCAAGGCGGCCGTCGGCGCCCTGCGCGGGCGGCTGGAGCTGGCGCGCCTGGAGCTCGACAACGCACTGCAGGCCGAGCGCCGGGGCTCGCAGGAGGAGATCGCCCAGCTTCACGCGACGATCGCCGCCATGCGGGCCGAAATGGAAAAACAGGCCGGCAGCGCATGAGATCCGTCGTGGCGTCTCCTGACACAACGGCCAAGCGTGCAAAGAAAAGCGCTGTCGCGCAAAAGCGCCGCCTGCGCGAGGCGGAACTCCTGCTGGAAGTTTCGCGCAGGATGGCGTCGACGAATTCGCTCGACGAAGTGCTCAACGCGCTGATCGAGTCCACCTCGAGGGAACTGGGCGCAGAGCGCGGCTCGCTGTTTCTCAACGATCCGGAGAGCAACGAGCTTTACTCGCGCGTGGCGCAGGGGAATTTCCAGCGCGAGATCCGCATTCTCAACAACAGCGGCGTGGCCGGTTACGTGTTTACCACCGGCGAAGCGGTGATCATCCAGGACGCCTATCAGGATCCGCGATTCAATCGCGGCGTGGACGAGCAGACCGGTTTCGTGACGCGCAACATCCTGTGTGTGCCGATCAAGACCGCCAAAGGCGAAGTCATCGGTGTGGCGCAGAGCCTGAACAAGATCAAGGGTCGCTTCACCCGCGCCGATCTGGAGCTGTTCACGGCGATGGCCTCGCAGGGCACGCTGGCGCTTCAGAGCGCACAGTTCATCGAGCGCATGGAACGACTGCGCAAGCAGGAACTGGAGTTCATCGAGATCGTCTCGGAGATGACCTCCGACATCAAGCTCGGTTCGCTGCTGCAGCGGGTGATGGGCGAGGCGACGCGCATGCTCAATGCCGAGCGCTCCACCTTGTTCCTGAACGACGAGAAGACCAAGGAGCTCTGGTCGGAGGTGGGGCAGGGACTGGAAGCGATGCAGATTCGCCTGCCCAACCACCTCGGCATCGCCGGGGCGGTTTTCGCCTCGGGCAAGACCATCAACATTCCGTACGCCTACGCCGATCTGCGTTTCAACCCGGCCTTCGACAAGAAGACCGGCTTTTTCACCCGCTCCATCCTGTGCGTGCCCGTGGTCAACAAGATCGGCAGGACCATCGGCGTGACGCAGGTGCTGAACAAGCGGGGCGGTCCATTTACCAACGAGGACGAGGCGCGCCTGCGCGCCTTCACGGCGCAGGTATCGATCGCGCTGGAGAACGCCAAGCTGTTCGCCGATGTGCAGGCGATGAAGAACTACAACGAGGCAATGCTCGAGTCCATGTCCAACGGCCTGATCACGCTGGACGCGGCGGGCAAGCTCGCCACCTGCAACGCGGCCGGACTGCGCATACTGAAGGTCGCTTCCAACGACATTCTGCAAAAGCCGGTGGCGGACTTCTTTACCGACGGCAACGCTTGGGTGGTGGAGCGGCTTCGCAAAGTCGAGGAGACCGGCGAGCAGCAGGTGAGCATGGATGCGCCGCTGCAGGTGGGTACGGAACGACTCTCGGTCAACTTCACGGTGCAGCCGCTGTTCAACATCGATCAGAAGCGCATCGGCTCGATGATGGTGATCGAGGACATCAGTTCGGAGAAACGGCTCAAGTCGACCATGTCGCGCTACATGGACCCGGGCATCGCCGACCGGCTGGTCGCCTCCGGCGCGGAGCTGCTCGGCGGCCAGAACGTCGAGGCGACGGTGCTGTTCTCCGATGTGCGCGGATTCACCACCTTGTCCGAGCAGCTCGGCGCACAGGGCACGGTGGCGCTGCTCAACGAATACTTCACCCTCATGGTCGACTGCATTCAGCGCGAGCAAGGCATGCTCGACAAGTTCATCGGCGACGCGGTGATGGCGGCCTTCGGCATCCCGGTCGCGCACGATGACGATGCCGACCGCGCAGTCCGGGCGGCGATCTCGATGCTCACGACCCTCAAGAAGTGGAACCAGCAGCGAACCGGCGAAGGCAAGCTGCCGGTGGACATCGGCGTCGGCCTGAACACCGACACCGTGGTGTCCGGCAACATCGGGTCGCAAAAGCGCATGGATTTCACCATCATCGGCGATGGGGTCAATCTCGCCTCGCGCCTGGAATCGGCATGCAAGCAGTACGGCACCAAGATCTTGATCAGCGAATTCACGTTCCACAAACTCAAAGGCACGTACCGCGTGCGCGAGGTCGACGTTGCGGTCGTAAAGGGCAAGACCAAGCCGGTGGCCATTTTCGAAGTGCTGGACTTTCACGACGAAGAAAGTTTCCCGAACATCGTCGAGGCGCTGGGACTATTCAAGGACGGTCTGTCCATGTACCGCAGCCGCCGCTGGGACGAGGCCTCGCGGCTGTTCGGCGAAGCACTCACGCTCAACCCGAAAGACAAGCCGAGCAAGCTCTACATCGAGCGCAGCGACTACCTCAAGCAAAACCCGCCCGGGGAGAATTGGGCGGGAGAGTGGGTGCTCAGCAGCAAGTAGAGGCGGGGCGAGCGCGCCGAGATGGGAACCGTCACCCCTGGCCGCCCAGTATGCTGTGGCAGCCGCAGCCATCTAATCCGCCACTGCGGATCTGCTTTTGATCCGGCTTGCACCGGTGGTTATTTGCCCTTGAGTGCGCCGCCAATGCCAATCAAGGCAATTCCAGCGACTCCACCACCGTAATTAAATACCAAGGGAAACCAGTTGCCCCAAGCGAAGCCTTCATAAAGAGGCGCGGTAATTACGGCAAGCGGACCAAGAATGAAAGCAACGACAACGCCCCAAGATCCTGCTGCTTTCGAAATGATGGCAAGGCTGCCAAAGAACCCCCATAGCAGTGCGACCGAAAATATTATCCCGCCAACTACTCTGATCAGATCTCCCAGCGCGCTCATTTGCTCCTCCTCGTTGCTTGATCCGGTGCCGACTTGTTTCTAGTGCCTCCGCGTCAGAAGATGTCGTAGATAGTCTTGTGCAATGACTTTGAATGTCCGGCGCAGATACCGCATTGGATGTGTTGCCTGTTGGGCAATCGCCGTGGCAGGTAACGCCAGGGACAGTGCAGACACAGGCTTCAATCGTTGTTTCTCCTCCAAAACAACGTCAGACCCGCTACAGCGCAACCACTTTTGTCGCCTCTCAGGCGAAATACTTTGATGCAAGTCATGGAATTGAGAAATGGGTCGAGTTCTTCGTGCAAGCTTTCTCGCTTGCAGCGTTCTGTCGTTAAGCACCGAAAACCAACGCTGCATGTGGTCCGAAAAGCGGTTCAGACTCGGACTTTACGAACTTCCGCGTGGTAGCGTTTAATGGAAGCTGGTCATTCGTTTCGGCTCTGCTATTTCGGCAAAGGAATTTCCGCATGACAGTCAAGGTTCCGCGCGCCTGTGTGATGGGCCATCCGGTCGCGCACTCCCGATCCCCCATGATCCACGGCTATTGGCTGAGGACACTGGGTATCGCCGGCGCTTACGATCTGAAGGATCTGAGGCCGGAAGAGTTCGGCGACTTTTTGACGCACCTGGGGGCATACGGTTACGTCGGCGGCAACGTCACCGTGCCGCACAAGGAGGCGGCCTACGAACTGGTCGGTCGCCGCGACACCGCGGCTGAGGAGATCGGCGCGGTCAATACGGTCTGGATTGAAGATGGCGTGCTCGTCGGCGGCAATTCCGATGCTCACGGTTTTGTCGCCAATCTGGACGATCGTGCGCCCGCCTGGGACGTGCCGGGCTGCCGCGCCGTGGTGTTGGGCGCGGGCGGCGCGGCCCGCTCCGCGGCCTACGCGTTGATCGATCGGGGTGTCGAGGTTGCGCTGGCGAACCGCACGCTCTCGCGCGCGCAAGAGCTTGCGGCACATTTCGGTCGGCGGGTTCGGGCCCATGGGGTCCAGGACCTCGCGCGATTGCTGCCCGAAGCCGATCTGCTGGTCAACTGCACCTCGCGGGGCATGGCCGGCATGCCGCCTCTTGCTATCGACCTCGCTTCCCTCAAGCGCAGTGCGGTGGTTTGCGACGTGGTCTATGTCCCCCTGGAAACTGCCCTGCTCGCGGCCGCGCGAAGGCGCGGCCATCGGACCGTCGACGGGCTGGGCATGCTGCTGCACCAAGCGGGTTTCGGTTTCCGCAAATGGTTTGGGGGAGACCCTAGCGTCACCGCGGAATTGCGCTCGATGGTCGAAGCCGACATCCGCGCCGCAACCAGGGAGTAGAATTTGCCGCAGGTAAATTCGAGCGGAGGGCTGAGGTGAACGATCCGATGAGTGGTCAGATGGGGAAGGTGGTGGGCGAGTTGGGAGCTGAGGCGGTCCAGCAGGGCGAGGAGCTGCGCATGGAGTTTGCCTACGAGGACTTGCGCGGGTGGATCGAGCAGGCCGAGAAGCTGGGGGAGCTGCGGCGGGTGAAGGGGGCCAGCTGGCAGGAGGATATCGGCATGGCAGCGGAGCTGGTGC
>JACQTO010000032.1 GCA_016210745.1 Betaproteobacteria bacterium | reverse complement strand
GGGCATGACCGCGATCTCGAAGCGGTAGGTTTTCCCGGGCGCGATGGGCTGCGGTTCGGTGTGGGTGTACCACAGCGCATGCTCGGTGCTGCGCTCCGGGTCGATCCTCCGGTGCGAGGCGCGCAGCCATCCCTTGGTGACGATCTGGTAGCGCGGATTGATCCCCTTTGCACGCTCTTCTTCGGCTTGCGGGTATTGCTCGGAGAGCTTGACGATGAAATCGGTGTCCTTGCCCGTAGAGCTTGCGTAGAGCACGAGCTTGACCGGACCGGTGACGTCGAGGCTCGCCTCCAGCGGAGCGCTGGTAAAGGTGAGAACGCGCCGCGCGGGGTCGGGCCGAGCGTCGGGTCCGAATCCCACCACACCCATGCGCCAGCCGGGGTTGGGATAATCGTAGGTCGTCGCGTCCGAACTGTTCGCAGGGGTTTCGCTGTTCAGCGTGCCGTCGTTGAGGGATGTCACACTGCCCGTCGGGCCCG
This sequence comes from Betaproteobacteria bacterium, assembly GCA_016210745.1. Taxonomy (GTDB): domain Bacteria; phylum Pseudomonadota; class Gammaproteobacteria; order Burkholderiales; family SG8-39; genus JACQTO01. The sequence goes on along the minus strand of JACQTO010000032.1, from coordinate 28,476 downwards.
CACCCAGATACATGGCGCGGTAGGCGATATCCTTCGGCGGCCACGCATCGGCGCTGCGCATCTCGCTGGTTCCGCCGAGGAAGTAGCGAACGGCGGGCTCGGCCTCGTAGCTCGTATCCTTGCCCTTCAGATAGCGGTCATAGAAGGGCAGCAGGAATTTCTCGTGAAAGCCCACGCTGGAGAAATCCTGCACCGCCTCGTACACATTGGCTGATCCGAACACCAGCAGCTTTTTCGGTCCGCCGGCGCGCTGGAAGCCGACGATGTTCCCATTCAAGTGCAAATCGACTTTGCGCCACACGCCGATGGAGAACACGGGGACGCGGATTTTTTCCAGATGCTCGGCCGCGGCGCGCTCCTTCCAGAAGGCATCATAGGTCGGGTGCTCGCGCACCGCCTTCGGGTAATCCCATTCGATCAGCCGCGACGGGCCGCTTGCCGGATACTGATTGACGTTGCGCACGTTGCCGTTGAACCAGGTCGTTCCGGGATAGTCGCCCGGAATGCCGCCGACGTAGGCCGAAGAGCGGTAGGTGTCGACGTTGCCGTCGTAGGGCGCGACGCAAGCCAGATGCGGCGGATTCTGGACCGCCATGAACCACTGCATGCGCGCGTAATACGACTGCCCGATTCCGCCCACCTTGCCGTTGGACCATTTCTGCCGCCCGATCCATTCGATCACCTCGTAGAGGTCTCGCTGCTCCTTGCGATCGTGGTAGCGGAAAGCACCTCCCGAGCGACCCGAGCCGCGAACGTCCATGTGCACGAAAGCGTAGCCCTGCTCGAGGTACCACTCGATGGGACCGGTCTCGCGCCACAGGAAAATCGGCATCGCCGGGGCGATGTTGTTGTCGAAGCGATAGGGCGAAGCGGCGAGCAGAACCGGAAAACGGTCCGCCTTGCGCGGCAGGTAGAGAGCTGCCGCAATCTTCACCCCGTCGCGCATCGTAATCGAGACGATCCTGGTCGGTAGAAGGGGGTTGCTCATTGTGGCTGCGCTCCCTGACGCATGTCGATGATTTTTCCGCCATATTGCACAAAAGCGGGGCACGTCACAAGCGTGCTTCGAAAGGCTGCTATCAGAGGGAGCGCACGGCCATCAGCTTGCGCACATGGACGTGCCGCGATTCTTCAACGGCCAATCCCTCCCGGATCCGTTCCAGCACCAGCGGTTTCTCCTCCGGAAATCGATAACCCTCGTAATCCTGCCGGAAGAGGAGGCCGCCCCGGCGGTCCGCCCAAGCGTTCATCGCATGGTCGAAGCAGACTCGTGATGTCACTTCGAGACCGCCGATCATCCGGGCCAGTTCCTCCAGCCGCTCGTGCGGCGAGGAAAGTCGCAAGCGACCCTGTGCCACATCTTCGAAAAGCGGCGTCCCCGGCCGCGGAACCAGGGGCCGGGAGCGAATATAGTGGGGATTGATCGCCGAAAGAGCTTGGGCCGTATTCTCCGCATGCTGCCGCCACCGCTCCCGGCCGCCCAAATCCGGCATCCAGTACTCCGAGACCTGGAAACCCGCGGCGATGGCCTTGCGGCCTCCTTCGATCTGCTCGGCTTTCGTCACACCCTTGCGGACGATGGCGAGCAATTCGTCATCGCCTGTCTCGAGACCGATATGGAGGCGGTCCAGACCGGCCTCGCGGATCATCCGGAGTTCCTCAGGCTTTCTTTGGGCCAGTGTCTTCGAGCGGGCATAGGATGTCACCCGGGTCAAGGAGGGCAGGGTTTCGCGCAGGTGCTTCAGCGCCGCCACGAACTCCGGAGGCCGCATGATCACGCTGTTGGCGTCCTGCAGGAAGGCAGTTCTCCCGCCGGACGAGAGCCAGTTGAAAACCGTGACGAAGCCGGAATTCTCGATGAGATCGCGGCCCTCCGCGACCAGGGCGGTGCCGACGTCGCGGGTGATCTTTCCGCCCAGGCCCAGCTTCCATGAAACTGCCGTGATTTCATCGCGGATTGCGGCAACTGTGTCGATATCGGCCTTGATCTCCTCCACAGATCGATAGACGAACCGATGTCCCTTGTACATTTCGCAGAAGGTGCATCGGTTCCACGGACAATTTTCGGTCACCCTCAGCAGCAGGGAGGCGCTGCCTCCCTCGCTCGGCGGCCGGTACGCCCCGATCTTGAAGGAGAGCGAGCGCAGCCTCGCAACATGTTCCCGAAAACCATCGCCATCCGCCATCGTCGCCACGCCCGTCTGGATTTGTGCGTTTCATCCTTACCATGGACGTCGCGGGACCGCAACCAAACGCCTTTCCTTCGCAACGACTGTCAACGTCGTGGCCGGATTGCGGCGATGCGGTAAATCGATCTGGTTTGACATTTTCGGTATCGTGCTTCACCCTATCGCGGGGTTTGGGTTTTGACTTTCACCTTCGCGATTACGTCCCGTCGATGAGACGGCAGTCGTGATACTTCCGCCCTTGCCGGAGGATACTTATTCTGGGCGGTTTATTTACTAGAGAGAGGACGAGGGAGGTTTAGTTATGAGAAAGATATTCTCTATCGGAGTGCTGCTGGCGGCATCGCTGGCGCTGGTGGCCGTCAGCGCGGGCGCTGCCACCGCGCAGACCTACACCTTCAAGTGGGCCGGCCGCTACAGCAAGGAATCCGTGCAAGCCAAGACCATGGAGCAGTACTTCATGAGTCGGGTGACCGAGCTGAGCAAGGGGCGCATCAAGTGGGATTACTACCCCCACGACCAACTGGCCGGCATGAACCAGATGCTGGACGCCGTGGCCGGCGGCACCGCCGACTTCGGCATGTTGATACCGGCTATCTATACCGGCAAAATCCCGGTCATTGGGGCGCAGGACCTGCCCTTCCTATTCGATGCCGACGTCGCGGGGCACATCAAGCTCGCGGCCGCCATGATGGCTCAGCCCGAATACAAGAACTCCTGGGACAAGTTCGGGGTGAAGCTTATCGGCGGCGACTCTCAGGGAACCCAGGCTTTCTACTTGAAACAGCCCCTGACCAAGCTGGAAGACTTCAAGGGCCGGAAAATAAGGTCGGCCGGCCGCATGCAGTCCGAAACCGTCAAAGCCCTCGGGGGGGCGGCCCAAAGTCTGGCCTCGCACGAAGTGTACCTGGCACTGCAGACCGGCGTCCTTGACGGCACCATGTGGCAGCCCGATTCCGCGGTGGAGAACCGGATATACGAGGTGACCAAGTACGCGATCATTCCCGCCATCAGCGTTTCCGGCTACACCACGGCCCGAATCGCCAATGCCAAGGTGTGGAACAGCCTGCCTGCGGACCTGCAGAAAATCATCATGCAGGCGGAGCAGGACACCCAGAAGAACAGCATCAAGACCCTGCCTGCGGCTGAAGAGGAAGCCATCAAGACCCTGGAAGCCAAGGGCATGCACATCTACCGCGTGCCGCGCGAGGAGAATCTGCGCTGGCGCGACGCCACCCGGGGCGTCTGGGACGCCTGGCTGAAAAGGGTAGGCGCCCCCGGCAAAGCCCTGGTGGACTTCGTGCTCAAGGAACTGGGCCAGAAATAGCCAAGCATAGGGGAGGGGTAGCAGGATATCCCCTCCCTGCACACCCAAAGCAGTCAAGCAGGGCAAGGGGGTAATCTTTGGCCGACGAAAATCTCTGGCGGCGCAGCGGGCGGTTCTTGGAGGGCCTGGAGACGGTCACCATGGTCTTCAACATGGTGGTCGTCTTCGCCATGATGGCCGTGGTGGTCTTCGGCGTGGTGATGAGGTACGTCTTCAACTCACCGGTGAGCATGGTGGCCGAGCTCACCGAGTTCATGATGGTGTCTCTCACCTTCTTGACCATCGCCTATATCCAGCACGCCCGCCGGCACGTGGCGGTCAGCTTCCTGGTCACCAGACAGAGCCAGCGCACCCAGTGGCTGCTGGGCCTCGTCATCACAGGAATTGGCCTGGTCGCCTTCGTACTGATTACCTGGGCCGGCTGGAGATTCGCCTACCAGGCCTGGGAATTCGATTTTCATTCAGAGGAAGCCGACTTCCCGCTCTTCCCCGCACGGCTGCTGGTGCCCGCGGGCTCTTTATTGATGTGCCTGCGTCTCATCGGCGACCTGGTGCGGGGGATACGGTCGAAGGCCATGCTCGGCCCGTCGGAGGAGATAGCCCTCGAGACAGATGAGATAGCCGTGGAAAAGGAACACTAGGCGTGGCCATACTCAGCACCATCGTGCCGATCGGCCTGCTCATCGTCCTCCTGCTGGTCGGGCTGCCCATCGCTACTTCCCTGCTGCTGGCCGCTTTTTTGGGTTCCACCATGCTGGTGGGGTTTGACGCCACCTTGTCCTACTTGGGTGTCGATATCTTCGGCTCGGTTTCCAAATTTCTGCTCACCCCCATCCCGCTTTTCGTGCTGATGGGCGAAATACTGGCGGTGAGCGGTATGGGTGCCCAGATGTTCGATGCGGCTATCAAGTGGTTCGGGCGGTTCCGGGGCGGACTGGCCATCGCCAGCATCGTGGCCTGCGGCATCTTCGCCGCCATGTGCGGCCTCAGCATGGCCGGGGCCGCCACTATCGGCGTGGTGGCCATCCCCGAAATGATCAAGCGCGGCTACGGCAAGGGGCTCGCCACCGGATCGGTCGCCGTCGCCGGCACCCTGGGAATCCTCATCCCCCCCAGCCTGCCCTTCATCATGTACGGCCTGGTTGCCGGGGTATCCATCGGCCAGCTCTTCATCGCCGGCATCATCCCCGGCATCTTGCTGATGGTGCTGTTTTCGGGCTACGTCTTCGTGCGGGCCTGGCGTCAACCTCACATCGCCCCGGGACTGACCGGCATCACCTGGAAAGAGCGGATTTTCTCCCTGAGAAAGCTGTGGGCGGCGGTGCTGCTTATCTTTGCCGTTCTGGGGAGCATCTACCTGGGGGTAGCCACCCCGACCGAAGCTGCCGGTCTCGGTGCCATCGGCGCCTTGCTCATCGCCCTGGCCCAGCGCACCTTGGGCTTCAAGGACATCGTCAGTGTGGGCCGAAGAACCATCGTGGTTGTGGGCTTCGCGATGTTCCTGGTGGTAGGGGCCATGTATTTCAGCCACTATTTGGTCATCACCGGTATGACTCAGGCCGTGAGCAACTGGATAGTCTCGCTGGGGGTATCGCCATATGTCGTCATCGCCGGCATCAGCGTTATCCTCATTTTCCTGGGGTGCTTCCTGGACTCCACCGCCATCATCCTGATTACCACTCCCGTCTTCCTTCCCGTTGTCACCGGCCTTGGGTTTGACCCCATCTGGTACGGCGTATTCCTGGTGATGAACATAGAGATCGCTTTCGTCACGCCGCCGGTGGGCTTGAACCTCTATGTGGTCAAGAACATCGCCCCGGAGGTACCGCTTGCCACGATCCTCAAGGGCTCCACGCCCTTCCTGATACTGGCCGTCGTGGGTATCGGCCTGGTGGTGGCGATCCCCGAACTCGCCCTGTGGCTCCCGTCCCAGATGGCAAAATAGGACCCCGGGGGACACGATTGGCAAAGACACCGGGTCGCCGGTTCAACCATCTCCTTTCGCCCTTGCGCAAACCGACTCTCTTCACGAGCGCCTTTGTCGTGCTCGCCGCCGGCTTCCTCGTCCTGTTCATGGGGGGCGGGGCGCGCTTTGCCATCGGCCTGACGCTCAAGCCGATGGTCGAGGAGTTCGGATGGGACCGCAGCCAACTCGGCATTGCCGTGGCGGTGTTCCAGATCGTATCGGCCGCCACCATGTATGTGGCCGGCGTTCTCGCCGATCGCATGAGCCTGCGGCTGGTGCTCGGCGGCGGTCTCGCAGCGAGCGGCGTCGCGATCGGGCTGATGAGCCTCGTCGGCGCGCCGTGGCACGCGGTTGTCCTCTATGGATGCTTGTACGCCATCGGCAATGGCGCGGCATCGATCACTGCGGTCGGAGTCATGGTGACGCGCGCGTTCCCCGGGCGCACCGGCCTGGCGAACGCGGTCGTCTCCTCCGGCATGAGCGTCGGGCAATTGGTGATGATCGCCGTGCTCGCCGCCGTACTGGTCACGATCGGTTGGCGCTCGGTGTTCGTATGGCTCGGCGTAGCCCACTTGCTCCTGCTGCCCTTCCTGCTCGCGGCGATCCCGGGTGCGGCCGATGGGAAATCCCCGGCGAACACGCCCCCGCGCAGCGGCCACTCGGTGGCCGAGGCGGCGCGCACGCGGCAGTTCTGGCTGCTCGTTCTCGTCTATGCGTTCTGCGGCTTCAGCGATTTTTTCGTGTCGACGCACGTCGTCGCTTTTGCCCAGGACCGGGGCATCAGTACGTTTCTGGCCGGCAACCTGCTGGCGCTCATGGGCCTCACCGGACTTCTGGGCGTGATCGCGGCGGGACATTGGAGCGACCGCTCCGGCCCGGTGTGGCCGGCCGCCGTGTGTTTCGTGGCGCGGGTCGCGGTGTTTGCCCTGGTCATGATCGACCAGTCACCGGTGTCGGTTGCCGTCTTCGCGCTGGTGTTCGGCCTGACGTTTCTGGTCACCGCCCCGCTGAACGTCGTGTTCGTGCGCGACAGTTTCGGCACCAAGAATCTCGGCGCGCTTACCGGCCTGATCATCATGGTGCATCACATCTGCGGCGGTATCGGCGCTTATGTCGGCGCGAGCATTTTCGATGCCACCAGCCGCTACGATATCGCCTTCGCCCTCATGCTCGTGACGTCGATCGCTGCGCTGGTGCTGACGCTTGCGCTGCGCCGGCCGAGAGAGGTGATCTAGCGTCCCATATTCGTCGGTGAGAATTCGAGCACAAGATAGGCTCAGGGTGATCGCGCGCCCTTCAAAATATACCTTCCGTCAGGCAGCCGCTCCAACAGGCCTTCGGCGCGTACCGAATCGATCTCGACCAGGACATCGCGGCCGTCGCGGGTGCCTGTTGCTTCCATGAGATCGAGAAAACTGTGCGGGCCGGAAGCAAGGGCATCGCGGACCGTGGCGTTACGGGAAGCTTTTACCGAAGGTGGTTCGGGCACCGTAAATTCCGTCTTGCGGTCCCAGCCGAACGGAAAGGTGAGATCAAATCCGGCCTTGGCGCCGGCGCGCGCACCGCGAAGCGACGGGTCGAGCGGCATGGCGCGCATACCCGAGGAAACTACGAGGTCGCGATCGGCCTGGAACCGGGTGGCGAGGCCCAGTCCATCTGTTCATCCGAAGTTATGTCGATGTCGTCGTCGACCACGAATACGTGCTTCACGTCCGCGGACGAGCCAAGCACGGTCGCGATCGCGTTGCGCGCATCGCCCGGATAACGTTGGCGCAGTGAGAGGCGCAGATTGAACATGCCGCCGCACGATGGCGTGCAATAAACCGCGACCGGCTCGCGCACGGCCGTCTCCAGCGCAGCCCAAGCCGTGGCCTCGGTCCTCAGCGCGCAAAGCTGGGCGGTATCAGTGCGGCTCAGATAGCGCCCGCCGATCGTCGCAGTCTGGAACAGAGCGTCCCGTCGCATGGTGATCGCGCTCAGGTGAAAGACGGGATTCATCTTGAGCGCGCCGTAATAGCCGAGGTACTCGCCGTAAGGGCCTTCGGCCTCGCACCAGCCTCGCTCGTCCAGATAGCCTTCCAGCACCACTTCGGCATCGGCGGGAACCATTGCGTCTATCGTCGTGCAACCGACCAGCGGTACCGGTGCGCCGCGCATGGCCCCCATAAGCGCGACCTCGTCATCGATGAGCGACATGCAGACGGCGGCGAAACTGTCGGCGGGATGAGAACCGACGACAATGGCAATCGGCATGCGCTCACGGCGTGAAACGTATCCCCCGTAAATCGCCCGCAGATCGCTGGGCGCGATGAGGTCGAACCCCGCTTCTTTGCGCCCCCGAAGCATCATTCGCCGATAGCCGACATTGCGCCTAGTCTTCTCAACGTCCTGCGTGATATCGATACTGGCGGAGATGTATGGGCCGCCGTCGTGACTATGCTGCAGATGAACGGGCAGGCGCGTGAAATCGGCGTCTTCGCCGGTCAGAACCACCTCGTGTACAGGGGCTTTGTCGGTCGTTACTTCAACCGGTGGTATCGGATTCTTGAGGCGCCGCAGCACTTCGCGCAGCAAGCCGCTTTCTGCTACGCCGAAGCCCAGAGCCAACCGCCTCCTGCCGCCACACACGTTTCCGACAAGCTCCGACTTATTGCGCCCGACGTTGCGGAACAGAACCGCTTTGGGGTTGCCTTCGAGATGCTTCGCGATATCGATCAGATCGCGCTGCTCCTCATGGGCTTCGAGTTCCCCCTCCCGCCGGAGAACATCAGTGAAACCGCGCAGTCGAAACCGATCCACATCGATCGGAGTCGCCCTCTCCTGCGCCGTTGTCAAAGCAGCGCGCTGCATCGCCTTTTCCGGACAAGCAGTACGTTTCTTGCGCCCCAGGGGCTCGCATGGCGGGAGAACTCTCCCGATTCGAACTCGCCGGCCGCCTGCGAACATCGAGTCGAACCCGAAACGGTTGGCCACACGGTAAGCTGCACTCCTCTGAGAACCTTCAGTGACTGATCGGCATCGTACCTCAACTGCGCAACCCCATCACGCTCGGGAACAACCTGTTGATAACCTGTGCACGCATTACTGCACTATTTCCCTTTGGTCCAAGATGTTTTCGCCGTTACCATACGGGCCTAAGAGAGGAAATGCCATATCCATGACACACATAAAGAAATACAAATTTCATTACGCTTGGGTCATCCTGTCGGCCTCTTGCGTCCTCAATATAGTCTGCCGTGCCGATTCCGCGTCATTCGGGGTTTTCATAGACCCCCTGGTGGCGCTATTCGGATGGTCGCGCGGCGACATATCTCTTGCCTATTCCCTCGCGTTTATCGCCGGACTGCCCGCCATGGTCGCCATGGGCTGGCTGGGCGACCGCTACGGGGCGCGGGCGCTCATGATCGGGGCGTCGTTGTTGATAGGCGGGGGCACGGTTCTCCTTGGTACCATCAAGGAACTCTGGCACTTCTACGTCTATTACGGGCTGTTTGTCGGATCTTTGGGCAATGCCGCCTTTACCGTGTTGCTGCCGGTGATCGTGATCCGCTGGTTCCATCGGCACATGGGCATGGCGCTGGGCATCTATTGGGCCGCCATGGGAGCCGGACCGATGATTTTTGCTCCCCTGTTCCGCTGGCTGATAGAAACCCGTGGTTGGCAATGGTCCTTCACCATCATCGGACTCGTAGTGGGCGGCATTCTCGTCGTGTTTTCCACATTGATACGAAGCAGTCCCCAGGAAATGGGGCTCTCGGCCTACGGAGCGGAAGGCGCTCCCAAAGAGCCGCGTGCTGCTGCCGGATCGGCCATAGCGCCTATAGGCATGCGCGAGGTTCTGGCCAAGCGCCCGATTTGGCTCCTGATGGGTATTCATCATCTCGGGTGCGTTGCACACGCCATCATCCTCACCCATGTCGTGTCGATGGCGACCTTCAAAGGAGTGTCCGGGATCGAGGCGGCGGGTGTGCTCAGCACCATCGCCGGCGCCTCGATCATCAGCCGTTTCGTTTCCTCCATCTTCACGGAGCGCTTCGGTGGGAGAACCGTGCTTGCGCTGGCGCTGATCGGCCAGAGCACGCCGGTGCTGATTTTGTTTTTTGCCGGCGATGCCTGGGTGTTCTATCTGTTCGCCGTCATCTTCGGCCTATGCTACGGGGGCGAGATGGTGGGCTTCCCCATCATCAACCGGCACTTGTTCGGCGCCAAAGCGCCCTTGAGCTCGATTTACTCCTTCCAGATGGTTGGAGCTGCCACCGGCATGGCCTTGGGGGGCTGGTTGGGCGGCGTGCTTTTTGATCTCTCCGGAAACTATAACTGGGCGATTTTCGCATCGGTAGCGTTAGGATACCTGGGACTGCCGCTCGCTCTCGCCCTGCCGCGCCACAGAAGCCTTGTCGTGTCCGCGTCGAAAGCTGTGGCCAAGGCCTGAAGCGCCTTAGCGAATTAGCTAAGATGTAAACCACCATACTCTTGCAAAGCGAGCCCATCTCGCCTCGCTTCCACCAGCAACGAATCTACGCGCCGCCCGCAGTGAAAAGATGGCTCCACTTCTTCTCGGTCTCGCGCAGGTAGGCCGGGGCGACCTGGGCAAGCTTGGGGAACTCGTCGAACCACTCGTAGGGGCGGCAGGCATCGATGATGGCGCGCGAGTTGAATAGCGGCTGCCCTTTGCGCAACATCGGCTCGGCCCTGCTTGCCCATGCGCGACGGATGAAATCGATGCTGGTATCGGGATCGGTGCGGGTGCACACGGCCCACATCACCTCTTCGAGGTTCGTGACGTCGATGTCGTCGTCCACCACGATGGTGTACTTGCCCATGTAAGCGGCCGCGTGGCACTGCGAGGCGACGAAAGCCGCCTGCCGAGCGTGCCCGGCGTAGCGCTGCTTGATGGCGACGACCACGAGCTGGCGGGCGCCGCCGCACTCGGGCGCATAGACACCCTTGACCTCCGGGATTCCCGCCGAGACGAGCGCATCGTAGATCAGCGCCGACTTCATGATGGTGCGCATGTACGAAAAATCGTGCGGCGGCTTGGCCGGCGGCGACCCGAGCATGATCGGATTGTTGCGATGGAGAACGCGCTCGACTTTGAGGAAAGGCTCCTTGCCGACGCCGCTCGCGTAGTAGCCTGTCCACTCGCCGAACGGACCCTCGTCTGACTTATCGCCTTTGCGGATCCAGCCTTCGAGGACGATCTCGGCATTGGCCATGATGGGAAGACCGGTGACGCTGCTTTTCACGACTTTCACCGGCTCGCCGCGAATGGCTCCGGCGTAGTTGAGCTCGCTCACCCCGGTGGGCACTTCGACTCCGCCCAGCATCAAGAACAGCGGGTCCATGCCGCAGTGAATCACGACCGGCGCGCGCCCTTCGCGCTCCATCCATTTCTGGATGTGCATGTAGCCGTGTTTGCCCTGGTGGATGCCGAGGTTGACGTGATTGCCGTCCTTGAGCATCGCGCGATAGGCACCCAGATTCGTCCATCCGCTCTCCGGATCGACCGTCGCGACCGCGACACCGGTACCGATATAGCGGCCTCCATCCAGCTCGTGCCAGAACGGCGTGGGAAACTTCATCAGGTCGACCGCATCGCCTTCCATCACGTTTTCGAACACCGGCCCGGTTTCGACGTACACGGGATCGAAATTCTTCGATGCCTGTTCCCACCTATTGGGCGAGCCGCGCAGTGCGGCCACCAGCGAGGCATCGGTGTGCTCGGTTCCCATGCGCAGGGCGAGGCCCATCCGGCGGGCGCTGCAGGTCGAGGAGGTGAGCAAACGAAAGCCCTGTTGGTGGCCCTTGATCTGGTCGAACAGCAGCGCCGGGCCGCGCTTCTTGTAGCCGACCTCGGAAATCGCGCCGATCTCCAGGTTCCAGTCGGCGCCAAGGGGATGCGCCAGCTCGCCGATCGCCTCGACTTGTTCGAGCCACTGGCGCAGATCATCGTATCTATTCGTCATGGTGTTCCTCAAGAACAGTAACTTGATATCTAGGGAAACACTGATCAAGTCATCCCCGCGAAAGCGGGGATCCAGCAACTGGCTGAACTTCCTGGATTCCCGCTTTCGCGGGAATGACAAAATCTCACTTAATCAGCGCTTCCCTAGTCTAAAAATCCAGCGGCATCGGCGAAATTCCGCCGACCGGTTCGCGCAGGCGCGAGTTTACCTCGGCGCCTTGGCGGCCCACGCCGTCGCCTGGGCTGGCAGCCGTCCGCGCTTGATTCCGGGGATCGGCTCGCTAGGCTGTCGCCTGTTCTTGAAGCTGCACATAGATACCCATCACGGTGAGCGGGCGGCGCTGCCTGCGTTTCAGCTTCTTGATGACCTCGGCCGTGACCGAAACGATATCTGTGCCTTGCATGCTGATGCGCCAAGTCGAAATGCTTTTGCTTCCCGTGCTGCGGTAGGAGACGATGCTTTGGAATCGCATGGTTATGCACCCAATTTATAAACTTGGTTATCGGTATTGCTCTGCCCCCCGCTATTATCGATGATCGAGAGCTGGCTTGCAGGGTCCTCGACATCCGATCCATGGCAGTAGTTAAAGGGTAGAATTTGCCTCCGGCTCGATGGGGAGCAATGAGCCAAGTCCGGCGTAGAAAGTTTACGCAATGATCCCGTTTTGAATTTGAGGGCCGCTGTTGAAATGGCGGCGCCGATCTGCAGAATGCGAATCCTGGCAAGATACCGAGAGGAAGAACATGAAAACTGTTCCTAAGAGAAATCAGCTTGCGCTCTGTTTGCTCACGGCGTGCCTCATTGCGGCCGCAACCGCCGTTGACGCGCAGGGGTATCCCACCAGACCGATACGGCTCGTCGTGCCCACGTCTCCGGGCGGGGGCACCGACCTCGCGGCGCGCAGGCTCGCGCCCAAGCTCGGCGAGTTTATCGGCCAGCCGGTGGTGGTCGAAAACCGCGCCGGCGGGGGTACGATGATCGGCATGGAGTCGGTAGCGCGGGCCGCCCCCGACGGCTACACGGTGGCGATGGGCATCAGCTCTCTCACCATGGCCCCGTATACCCACATAAAAGTCCCGTACGATCCGGCGAAGGACTTCGCGCCGGTCTCGCAGGTGCTGGTATTGCCCAATATCCTGGTCGCGAATTCCTCGGTGCCGGCGCGGTCGCTGAAGGAATTGATCGCGTACGTCAAGGCGCGTCCCGGTGAGATCAACTTCGCCGCCGGCGGCGCGGGCAGCAACGCCCACCTCTCCATGGAGCTGCTCATGCTCCAGACCGGGATGAAGATGGTCCTTATCCCCTACAAAGGCCAGGGCCCCGCAATGACCGATGTGCTGGCCGGCCATGTCCCCCTCTTGATGGCCGACTTCCTCAGTGCATTGCCTCGGATCAGGGCCGGCACCCTGCGCGCCTACGGCGTGACCAGCGCCAAACGCGCAAGCGTCGCCCCCGACGTTCCGACCCTCGCCGAAGCCGGCGTGCCGGGCTACGAGGTGGTGCAGTGGTTCGGAATTCTGGCGCCGACGAAGACCCCGCGCGAGATCATCGCCAAGCTCCATGCGGCAACGGTGAATGCGCTCAAGGATCCTGCGACGCGGGAGGGCTTTGTCAAGGATGGAGCCGAACCTGTCGGCAGCACGCCGGAGGAATTCGCGGCCGTGATCCGCGAAGATCTCAAGAAGTGGGCCAAGGTCACCAAGGATGCGGGGATCAAACCGCAATAGCCCTAATCAGGCGAGTGTTGACGCCGGGGACGAGAATTCGCTTTTCATTACGTCTCGCCATGGTGCAGTGCAATTGCTCGCAATTGCACTGCACCATGGCGAGATTGAATAAAAGCCAACGCAGCACCTTAGCCTCCAGCTCATTCGGCTTTACAGGGATGTGAAGAAACGTGGACGAAACAATTTCGGGCAATATCCAGTATGACGATTTGCGCGGCTGGCTGTCTCTTGCCGAGCGCCTCGGGGAGGTGAGAAACGTCCGCGGGGCAAGCTGGGAGGAAGACATAGGGCTTGCCGCCGAGGCGGTACTGCGCGAGGAGAACGGCCCCTGCGTCGTTTTCGACGACGTTCCGGGGTGTCCGAAGGGATTCCGAGTGCTGATGAACGTTTTCGCCGGCAAGCGGCGCAACATGACCTTCGGCTTTCCCGACCACTTGAGCAAATGGGAGCTGAGCGAAGCCTACTGGCGATCCTATGTGAAGGAGTCGCGCGTCATCCCGCACCAGATCGTCGAGAACGGCCCGGTGTTCGAGAACATCATGATGGGCGACGATATCGATGTGCTGAAGTTTCCCGCGCCCAAGTGGCACGAAAAGGACGGCGGCCGCTACATCGGAACCGGGACCTACAGCATCACCCGCGACCCGGAAGAGAATTGGCTGAATGCCGGCGCCTACCGCTCCATGGTGAACGATAGGAAATCCGTGGGCCTGCGCTTGGCCACGGGCCATCACGGCTACATCCACCGCGAGAAATATTTTGCCCGGGGCGAGCCCATGCCGGTGGTGATGGTGCTGGGGGGCGATCCGCTCGATTTCTTCTACGGCGGAATGGAAGCCCCTTACGGCGTATTCGAAATCGACATCGTCGGCGGCCTGCGCGGCCGTCCTGCAAAAATGGTGCGCGGCAAGGTGACCGGACTTCCTTTTCCTGCGGGCGCGGAGATCGTTCTCGAGGGATACGTCACTCCGGACAACGTAATGACCGAAGGCCCCTTCGGCGAATGGACCGGCCACTACGCCGGCGGCAAGCGGCCGACGCCGGTGATCGACATCAAGGCGATCTACCACCGCAACGATCCGATCCTCCTTGGTGTTCCGCCGATGGGCGGGGGACCCGACGAGATGGCGCGCTATCGCGCCGTGCTGCGTTCGGCGACGATCAGGCAGAACGTCATCAACGCCGGCGTGCCGGGTGTGGAGCGGGTCTGGTGCCACGAGATCGGCGCGGCGCGCCTGCTGCACGGGATCGCGATCAAACAGCGCTATCCCGGGCACGCGACCCAGGCGGGGCACATCGCTGCGCAGTGCGGTGCTTCGGCCTACGCGGTCAAATACATCGTGGTCGTCGACGAGGATATCGATGTGACCAATCTCGATCACCTGCTGTGGGCGATGCTCACGCGCACGGACCCGAAGGAGTCGATTCAGTTCATCGAAAAATCGTGGAACTCGCAGGCCGATCCGCGAATGCCGCACGACAGGCGGGCCGTGGGCGACTTTACCCACTCGGTGGCGGTGATCGATGCCTGCAAGCCGTTTCACTGGCGCGACAAATTCCCGCCCACCAATGCACCCAGTCCCGAACTCCTTAGAAAGGCAAAGGAACGCTTCGGCTGGCTGCTCGATGGAGCGAAGGCGGGCTGAACGGCGCGCAGGGCGGAGGTTTCGTCGTTATGCGCCGACTGGGACGCAGATTGGACCGCGACTGCCGCCACCCGCCGATTATCGGAACTACCCCGTCCAAGGCAGGGTAACGCTGTATGGCGTTGCCCGATCGCCTGGCCGAGAATCGCCGCATGTTCCGCCGGCGAATCTTTCGGTGTCGCCGCGCGCCACCGTGAATCATTCAAGGGAGTAGACAATGGGTTCATTCAGCATCTGGCACTGGGCGATCGTGCTCGTGATAGTCCTGCTGGTATTCGGCACCAAGAAACTGCGCAACATCGGCGCTGACCTGGGTGGCGCGGTGCGGGGATTCAAGGACGGCATAAAGGAAGGTTCCTCCGATCAGTCCACGGACGCTGTCGGCAGCCCGCAGGCCGCGAACGGCAAGCTGATCGACGCCGTATTTTCGGAAAAATCCAAGAGCCCGGCAGCCCGGTAGGTCTCGCCCGTGTTCGACGTCGGATTTTCCGAGCTGATGCTCATTTCGGTCGTGGCGCTGGTCGTGATCGGCCCGGAGCGCATGCCCAAGGTCGCGCGCACGGCCGGGGCGCTGCTCGGCCGCGCGCAGCGCTACATCAATGAGGTCAAAGCCGACATACAGAACGAAGCGGACGCGGAGGAGTTCAGCCGCATCAAGGCTACTTTTTACGATGCGACCAAGGCGATCGAGTACACCGCAAATCAGGTCAGAAGAGAACTCGACGCCACCGCGGCGTCGCTGAGCGAGAGCGTTGCCGCGAAGGCCGAAACGCCGCTAGCCGCTCCCGTCGAAGCACCAAGCGGTCCGGCGCAATTGGACTTGTGGCCCGATATCGTCCCAGCGGCCGGGCCGGCTGCTTCGCCGAATACTTGACCTGCACCCGGGCTGGCCTGAGGCAGCAAAATGGGGTCAGAGTAACATTTCATCAAAGCGATACCGAGTCGACTTGATGTGTTTGGGAAATGTTACTCTGACCCCATTTTGCCACGGTTAACAGCACGGACGGTGCGGCATTTCATATGAGATCAGCGATTGCGCACGGATGGCTTTTTCATCCGTGCGCAATCGGTGATCCGCGCGGACGGCTTTTCGTCCGCGCAACATCGATGGAAGCAAGATTGCAGATATATTCGGTTAGCCATTTACGAGGTAACTGTTGGCGATTCCGGCGAAAATAGGCGTTGCATATGTCTCGTGTTTTCTCGCAGTTGCAACTGCGCAACTGCGCGAAAACACGAGATCGGTAAAGGCAAAACCAGCCTCTTTGGTCCTGGCTATCCGGGCTTAGGGGTAGCGCGTTTCGGCCACTAGGACTGCGCCGCGTTCGGCGATCATCACCGTGGGCGAATTGGTGTTGCCCGAGGTGATGGTGGGCATGATCGAGGCATCGATTACGCGCAGCCTTTCGATGCCGCGCACCTTGAGGCTTGGCGTGACCACGGACATCGGGTCGGAATCGAATCCCATTTTGCAGGTGCCTACCGGGTGGAAAATCGTGGTGCCGACGTCCCCGGCGGCCCTCACCAGATCCTGTTCCGATTTGTACGAAGGCCCGGGAAGGAACTCCTCGGGCGCGTATTTCTTCATCGCCTTGCTTTCCGTGACGATGCGCCGCGTCACTCGCAGTCCCTCGGCGGCAATCCGCTTGTCTTCAGGCGTCGAGAGGTAGTTGAGCGTGATCGCCGGATGGGCGTGCGGGTCGGACGACTTGATGCGGACATGACCGCGCGAGGTGGGCCGCAGATTGCAGATGCTCGCCGTGAAGGCAGGGAAGGGGTGCAGCGGATCTCCGAATTTGTCCAGCGACAGCGGTTGCACGTGGAATTCCATGTTGGCCGTCGGCTGCACCGGGTCGCTCTTCAAAAACGCCCCGAGCTGCGAGGGTGCCATGGTGAGCGGGCCGGTGCGGAATAGCGCGTATTCGAGCGCCATCCTCGCTTTTCCCCAAAGCGAATTGGCCATGGTGTTAAGCGTGAGCACGTTCTTCACCCGGAAGGCCATGCGCAGCTGCAGATGATCCTGAAGATTTTCTCCCACGCCGGGAAGATCGTGTATCACCGGGATGCCGTGCTTCTTGAGCAGCGCACCCGGCCCGATGCCCGATAGCTGCAGGATCTGCGGGCTGCCGATGGAGCCGGCCGAGAGTATGGTCTCGCGTCTCGCCTCGGCGAATATTTCTCTGCTGCCGCGCGAGAATTCGACCCCGAGCACGCGCCTGCCTTGGAGCCGCAGCCGTTTCACCTGGGCGTTCGTCATCACCGTGAGGTTGCGGCGCGCCATGGCGGGACGAAGAAAGGCCTTGGAGGAGCTCACACGCACGCCGCGGCGCTGGTTCACTTCGAATTTCGCGCTGCCGGCATTGTCTCCGCGGTTGAAGTCGTCGATCTTGGCGATGCCCGCCTCCAGTGCCGCATCGCGGAACGCATCCAGAATTTCCCAGCTCAGGCGCTGCTGCTCCACGCGCCATTCGTGGCCTCCTCCGACAGTCTCATCGTCTCGCGCGCCGTGAAAGTCGTCCGCCCCTCGCCAGTGGTCCTCGCTCTTCTTGAATAGGGGCAGCACGCCGTTCCAGGACCATCCCGCGTCGCCCGTCATCCGGGCCCACTCGTCGTAGTCGCGGGCCTGGCCGCGCAGGTAGAGCATGGCGTTGATGGAGGAGCAGCCGCCCAGCACCCTGCCGCGCGCATAGAGTATGGAGCGGCCGTTCAGTCCCGGGTCGGGCTCGATCTTGTAGCACCAATCGGTTCGCGGGTTGCCGATGCAGTAGAGATAGCCGACCGGAATGTGGATCCAGATCCAGTCGTCTTTGCCGCCGGCCTCCAATAGCAGTATGGAGGTATTCGGATCGGCCGAAAGGCGGTTCGCGAGCAGGCAGCCCGAGGTTCCACCGCCGATCACGATGTAGTCGAATGGGCCGATGTTCTGCATGATGCTCCCTATAGTATTCGCGTTGCGGGTGGCGCGGGAAAAGCGGCCCGAGCGCCGCCGGTGCGAAACATTGTGGCCGACGAATTGTTTCGCTGCAGAAGAATCATCTGTTTGCGGGGAGGAGTTGTTGCCTTCCGTGATCCTCCCGCGTAGATTGCTCGGGAATAAACCAATAATCCGCTCTCGGTCCGACTGGGCCTTGCGGGGGGAGGGGCTGAAATGAGCATGAGGACGGTTGCGCGCACGCCGTTCCCTGCGCGGCACGAGCTGGGAACGGGGAAACTCCACAACAGATATCCCTCGATCGCCGACCTGGAAGCGCGCGCGTACGCGCGCCTGCCGCGATTCGCGTGGGACTACCTGGCTGGCGCTGCCGGCGACGAAACCGGTCTGGCGCACAACCGCAGCGCCTACGATGGCGTCGGTTTCACGCCGCAATACCTGTGCGAGCGGCGCGCGGCCGATACGCGCACCACGTTGTTCGGGCGCTCCTTCGCCTACCCGTTCGGGGTCGCGCCCGTGGGACAAAGCGGCCTGGTCTGGCCGCGTTCGGCTGAATACCTGGCGGCGGCCGCAAAGCGTGCCGACATCCCCTTCTGCCTGTCGATGGTCGCGACCACCGGCATCGAGCGCATCGGCGAAATTGCGGGCGCGAATGCATGGTTCCAGCTCTATCCGCTCCGTGACCCAGGCGTCACGCGTTCGGTGCTCCAGCGCGTCAGGGCCGCCGGATTTTCAGCTCTCATCGTGACGGTGGATACGCCCGCCGGCCGCCGCACCCTGCGCGACCGGCGCAACGGGCTCAGCTTGCCGCCCCGGTTGTCTCTGGCGAATATCGCGCGCATGTTCGGACATCCTGCCTGGCTCGCATCTTCCGCTGTCACAGGGATCCCGCGTTTCGAGACCCTGCTGCCCTACATGCCGAAGGGAGCCGATGCAACAGGGGTGATCGCCTTGACCCAGACGCTGATCGCGCGGGGCATCGATGCCAAGGGGCTGGAGGCCGTGCGGGCGCTCTGGGACGGGCCGATGATCGTAAAGGGACCGCTCGGTGTCGAGGATGCCCGCGTCTGCCAGGCAATCGGTATCGACGGTCTCGTGGTCTCGAACCACGGCGCTCGCCAGTCCGAATCGCTGGTATCCCCGCTGCACGTGCTGCGGCGCATTCGCGATGCGGTCGGCGAGTCGCTGTGCGTGGGGGTCGATTCGGGCGTGCGTTCCGGGCTCGATATCGCTCGGGCACTTGCCCTCGGAGCGCAGTTCGTGTTGCTGGGGCGCGCCTTCATGTTCGGGGTCGCGGCGCTTGGGGCGGCCGGAGCCCAGCACGCGACCGAACTGCTGGCACTCGAACTGGAGCAGGCGATGGGCCAGTTCGGATGCTTCGAACTGGCGGACTTGCCCGCGCGGCTCGCGCCGGATTCGGCGGCAGCGACGCGGATCGCGAGCAGCAGGCAATCTTGATGCGGCGGGCGCTTCGCGACCCAAAGCCGACGGTCCCACAGGTGCGCGCCACCGCACCGTAATTCGGGTACGGTTCGGTGGCAGTTAGAAGCTACCAGTGGTCGCGTGCAAGCGGTCTAATTAATCATTATGCATGCGGCGTATGCAATTCAGACATGTCGAATAGCGTTCTGGCAATTCGCCGGCTTGTTCTGCGTTGCAGATAGCGCGCGCGAGAGCCTCATTCATCGTAACAATTGGACATTCCGGGGTGGATGTCTGCCTCGACGGCCACTCAACGCTGATTCGCGTTCCTTGACCAGGCGTAGATTGAAACTTATAGCTACCACCGGAGAGTTCGGCACGCTCTTTCATGCTTTGAAGTCCGATGCCACGGGTGAAATCACGCTGTGCTTCTACTAGCTTTGGGTCGAAACCCCTTCCGTTATCTTTTACTTCTAAATTCAGCATTCCCCCTGCACTCGTCAGACTTACGTTGAGCCGATCCGCATCGGCGTGCTTGAGTGCGTTACCCGTCGCCTCCTGGATAATGCGAAAAATGCTTATCTTGAGCGGATCCGGCACGTCGGCTTCAATCGCGCGGATTTCGCAGTTCACCCGCATCTTAGGGTGCGCAGACTCAATTTCGCGAAAATACCAGGACATCGTTGCGACAAGGCCTAAATCATCCAGAGTGGAGGGGCGAAGGTTTACGGCAATTCGCCGCATTTGATCTAGCGCGGACTGGATTTCGGACGTTGTCCGGTTTAGCGCAATTCTAGTTTTGGCCATATCGCCGGCAGCAACTGAATTTTCCACATTCTGCAAAGTCAGCTTCGCTAGGCTCAAGGCCTGCCCCAGACCATCGTGTAGTTCTAGCGCAATGCGCCGCCGCTCGTTTTCCTGAACGGCGAACTGCTGTGCCAAAAGCTGACGCAATTGGACTCGAGTGACGCGAAGCGCTTCCTCCATGGTCAACCACTCGGCCTTGGTCTGGCGAGGCTCGTCGGCAGACGCTCTTGAATTGG
The DNA here is from genome assembly GCA_016210745.1 of Betaproteobacteria bacterium. Classification (GTDB taxonomy): domain Bacteria; phylum Pseudomonadota; class Gammaproteobacteria; order Burkholderiales; family SG8-39; genus JACQTO01. Next base: position 8,261 of record JACQTO010000032.1, on the reverse strand, counting down.
TCGTGTTTATCCTGTTCTTGCCAACGCGCTGACGGCTTTGCGATTGTTCAGTGTCCATGGCTCGCCTTTCGTACGTTTATCGTAAGGGTTCTATCCACGAAGTTCTCCGTAGAGCGAGCGATGAAGGCATGTTCCGTGCCAGGGAGTTCCCTTATCGTGCTGCAACCTAATATAGGAGAAAATGCTGACGGAATAACTCGTGGCGCGTCGGCAGCCGAGCCGGATGCGGTGATATCTCATCCACTGAGCCTTCTGACGAAACAAAATGCGAACCTTCGACTTGGCTACGTAATGGAATTGTCGATCGTTCAACAAAATGTCTCAGCAGTGTCAGCACGCGCATACGCTTCCAAATGACTGTTCCGGCGGTTAAGGTCCCGCACGGCTTACCGTTGTCACGCCGATTGCAGGCGACCCCATTTGTTAAAGGGTTAATATCGGGCGGAATATTCTTGGGCGAACGCCGTCCGACCGGTGGTCGGCCGCGATCAAGGTGGCCAAGAATCAAGAGGCCGGGGGCTCGGAAAGAAGGGGTGGTCTCTCACCGCAGCGGTGCAACAGACAAAATGCTTATGCGTGCAGGGCAATGACGACGGCCGCGCTGAGCAGGAAGATTGCCACCAGGGGTCGCAACAGCCTATCACTCACCCGGCCCGCGAGGTGCACGCCCAATGGAGCGCACAGCGCGCCGACGGCGCTCATGAGCGCGAAGGCGGGCAGATAAACGAAGCCGAGTGACCATTCCGGGAGCCCTTCCAGCTCCCACCCCGCAGAGATGTAACCGAGCATACCGAATGCGGAGTAGAACGCCGCACCGACAGTCGAGGTTCCGATAACGGTGCGCAGTGGCAGATCGAAGCGGCTGAGGTAGGGAATGGCGAAGACCCCCGAGGCGATGCCGGCGGCGCTGCTTGCGAGCCCAATCGCGAAAAGCACGGCGCCGATCTCTGTCTTGTGTGCCTGCCAAGGCCGGCCGCCGGCAGGTGCGCCAGCGCGGGGGCGCAAGGCCCATAGGCCGAGCAGCACCAGGATGGCTGCGATGTAAAGACGCAGGGCCTGTACCGGCAAGAAACGCGCCCCCCAAGGTCCCAGCAGCGCGCCCGAGAGGTAGGGAAAGATCGCCAGACGAAGAAGCGGCCACGTCACCCGTCCGCTGCGCGCCTGCGCGATACCCGCTGAAAGCGCGCCGATGGCCATCGTTGCCATCGTGGTTCCCGCCGCCAGGCGCAGCGCGACCTCGGGGGCGAACATCGTCGGGAAAACGACGGCTAGGGTCGGGAGAATTACCAGGCTGCTGCCAAAGCCCACCAGCCCGACCGCAATTGCACCGAGCCCTGCAGCCAATGCGAAAAGAACCCAGATCACGTCGCTGCCTCGTGCTTCCCATCGTCGGCCAACTGACGGCGTTCTTCCGGCATTATTAGAGCTCTCCGAAGATTATTCTGAGTGCGGAGGCGCAAGGCGAGACTTCCGCTTTCGCGCGCTGACCGCGGGCTGCCTGGCACGGCGGCGCGCCTGCGTCGGCCGTTTCTGATACGGTGAACACCGACAGGATATTGCATTCAGGAGAAAAATCATGATTTCATGTGCGGTACTCGATGACTATCAGAATGCGGCGACCTCGGTCGCCGACTGGCGGGTGTTGGCGGACAAGGTCAGTGTGCGGGTATTCAACGAGCATTTCTTCGATCGCGCGGAGCTCGCCCGGGCGCTTTCCGGGTTTGAAATCGTCGTCGCCATGCGCGAGCGCACGCCATTCGATGCGTGGCTGTTCGAGCACCTGCCAAAGCTCAAGCTGTTGGTCACGACAGGCATGCGCAACGCATCGATCGACCTCGACGCAGCGGCGCGCAAAGGCGTGCAGGTCTGCGGTACCGGCAGTTTTGGGGGGGCAACGTCCGAACTCACCTGGGGACTGATCCATGCTTTGACGCGGGATATCCCCGGGGAAGTCAACCGGTTTCGCCAAGGAGGAAAATGGCAGACCGGGCTGGGACACAGCCTGTTGGGCAAGAGTCTGGGCGTAATCGGCATGGGCAACCTGGGCGAGCGCGTCGCGCGAGTGGGGCTGGCCTTCGGCATGCACGTATCGGGTTGGAGCCGCAGTCTCACGCCGCTGCGCTGTGCCGAGATCGGCGTCCGGCACGCCGGGACGCTCGATGACCTGCTTCGCAATTCCGACATCGTCACGCTGCACGTGACCCTGAACGCACAGTCGCGCGGCCTCATCGGCGCGCGCGAGTTCGGCCTGATGCGGCGCAGCGCTCATCTGGTGAATACCTCGCGCGGGCCGGTCGTGGATGAGGCCGCGCTTATCCACGCATTGAGGACGGGACAGATCGCCGGTGCGGCAGTCGACGTCTACGAGGAAGAGCCTCTGCCCCTCGATCATCCATTCCGCAGTCTGGACCGGTTGATCGCGACGCCGCATATCGGTTATGTAACCGAGGAGGGCTATCGCGTGTTCTACGGGCAGGCGGTCGAGGACATCAGCGCCTGGCTGGCGGGAACTCCGGCGAGGATTCTGGGCAAGTCCTGAGTCTCCCAGGCTGGACCAAGGCTGGCCAAATATATTTGAAGTCTGGCTTCCAGTGTTGCGATGTTGCGCGGACGAAAAGCCGTCCGCGCGGATCGCCGATTGTGCACGGATGAAAAAGCCATCCGTGCACAATTGCCGATCTCATATGAAGAATGCCAGGTCGTCCGTGCCGTTATCCGTAACCGGGTTTTCAGCACGGATGTTTTTTATCCGTGCTGAAAACCCGGTTGGCGCGCGCAGCGCGCAAGGCCGCGGTCGGCTGCCGCGCCTGGAGCTATTTCTTGGCCGCTTCCGGCGCTTTGGCTGCCGGGTCAGTCGCGGGAGCGGGCGCGGGCGCCTGAACGATCTCGATTTTCGCCTTTGCCTTCATGTCGTCGAAAAGCTTTTTCAGGTTCTGCTGCTGAACTTGCTGCGTCAATTGGGGCTTGATTTGTTCCAGCGGCTGGACCTGCTTCGCTCGCGAGTCTTCCAGCAGTATCACGTGATATCCGAACTGTGACTTGACCGGCTCTTCGGTGAATTTGCCTTTGGCCAACTGGGCAACCGCCGCACCGAATTCCGGAACCATGCTGCGCGGATCGAACCAATTCAGATCGCCTCCTTTGTCTTTGGAGCCGCGGTCTTTGGACTTCTGCTTGGCCAGCGCTTCGAATGTCTTCGGGTTCTTCTTCAGCTTGGCGATGATGTCCTTGGCCTGGGCTTCCTGCTCAACCAGGATGTGGCGCGCTTTGTACTCGGTTCCGGCCATCTGGGCTTTGATCTTCTCGTACTCGGCCTTCACCATGTCGTCGGTGACGGGATTGTTCTTGACGTAGTCCTTTACGAACGCATCGACCAGGACCGATTGCCTGCTCAGCGCGAGCTGATCCGATACTTCGGGCGCTTTGTCCAGGCCCTTCTTGACGGCCTCTTGAGAGATAACGACTTGCATGGCCAGACGGTCGATGAACGCGTTGCGCGCGTCCGCATTGGCCTGCCGGCCCAGATCGGCGCGTTGCTTGAGCATCAGGCCGACGAGACGCTCGCTGATGGGGGTGCCGTTCACGGTTGCAGCCACGCCATCCTTGGCCGATCCGGCACCCAGCGGGGAGTTGCTCGAATTACACCCGACCAGGGCCAGCAGAGAGGCAGCACTGACCAGCAGAATTCTGGGATTGATGAACATCTTTGCATTTTCCTATTGAAGTGGGTTGGTCCAAGCAGCAAGCGCAACAACTTGCGCATGTTAAGAGGTTGAGATTATGTCTCGTCTAAGCTCAGCGGCTTGGCGTGAAAACAACTGGACACCGCCTTTGAACAGGCAGGGGAGTAATTTTACCCGTGATTGGACGATCCGAGGCGATTCACGCCGGCGATCGTTGCCCCTAAACCGGAGGAGCAAAATGGGGTCAGAGTAACATTTCCCAAACGCATCAAGCCAACGCGGTATCGCTTTGATGAAATGTTACTCTGACCCCATTTTGCTACCCAGCCCGGACTACTTGGCTCGGGCGAGTTGCTTGAGCGTGAAAGTGTAGCTCACGTTGTCGAGCGGCTTGTGGCAGGCGAGGCACTCGGCCTGGTTCACGCCGGGCCGGTGCTTCTTGTCGGTGGTGAACACGGCGTAATTCCAGTCGCCGTTGCGCAGCATCTCGGGGATGTCTTTGCCCCAGCCCGCCCCGCGCGCCATCGCCGTGTAGAAGAGGAGTTTGTCCGCCACGTAGAAGCCATCGGCTCCCGTTACCGGTTTGCTGTCGGCGCCGAGTTTCGCCGCGTACACCTCGGCGAACAGCACCGATCCGTCCGGCAGCGGCTTGCCCGCCTTTGCTGCCGCCACCGCTGCCTTGTTGGCGTAGTAGTAGCGCACCTGCCTGGTCGCGGGGAAGTTGATCGTGTGGTACTTCGTGAACGTGCCCTGGTAGCCCTCGGGGAAGGTGACCGCAGATTTCGCGATGTTCGGCAGCAACGAGGACTTGGCGCTGGTCGCAGCCCCCGGCTGCGAGGCGAAGTACGCCGCGACGTTGGCCATGTCCTCGGCGCTGAGCTGGGCCGCGATCGCGTTCATGATCGGGTTCTTGCGGGTGCCTTCCTTGAGCGCCTTCAGTTGCGCCTCGAGGTAGCCCGCCCGCTGAGCCGCGAGATTCGGGATCGTATCGCTCACGCTCACGCCGGCTGCACCGTGGCAGGCCGCGCACACCGTGGCGGCCTTGGCTTTTCCGGCCTCGACGTCCGCTGCTTGCGCGATCGGCGCGATGGCCAAAACGATGGTTAGTCCGAGCAATGTTTTCACGGGCTTCTCCTCTGGTCGATGCCGAAGGCAGGTATTCGGCAAAGGCGTAAACACCCGCGGGGACAGGATCATTCCGGCACTGCCAGGCCGGTCAAAGATCTGTAGACTTTCCGACGGCAGGAGAGTGCCGGAACCGCGCTGCAGCGGTCTAAGCCAGAGTTGGATGTCAGCGCCAAGCGGTGAGGGGCGGCGTCTCAGCCACTTATGCAACGCACATTAATAAAGGAATGAACCCCATGCATTCCGAACCCGATCGCTTTCTCTCACGCTTATTCTGGATTACGACGGCGGCAGCCCTGCTTGTTCTTCTTTGGAACAGCGCCGCCTACATTGAAGCCTGGTTCGCCCCCAACCAGGCCTCGCCGCGCGCGGTGATGGCAAGGGGTGATCTGGCCGCCGACGAAAAGGCCACGATCGAACTCTTCGAGAAATCCCGCGACTCGGTCGTGTTCATATCGACGCAGGCAAGGGTTCGCGATTTCTGGACGCGCAACGTGTTTACGGTGCCGCGCGGCACCGGCTCGGGCTTCATCTGGGACGATGCCGGTCATGTCGTCACCAACTTCCACGTCATCGAGGGTGCGAGCGAGGCCACGGTGAAATTGTCCGATGGGCGTGATTACCGGGCCGGCCTGGTGGGGGTGAGCCCGGCGCATGACATCGCGGTGCTGCGGATCGGCGTAGGCTTCAAGCGGCCGCCGCCGGTGCCGCTCGGGACGAGTGCCGAACTCAAGGTGGGCCAGAAGGTTTTCGCCATCGGTAATCCTTTCGGCCTGGACTGGACTTTGACGACCGGGATCGTTTCGGCACTGGACCGCACGCTCGGGAGCGAGAGTGGCGTCAGCATCGAACATCTGATCCAGACCGATGCGGCCATCAACCCGGGCAATTCCGGCGGCCCGCTGCTGGATTCGGCCGGGCGGCTGATCGGCATCAACACAGCGATTTATAGCCCCTCGGGCGCCTCAGCAGGCATCGGGTTCGCGGTGCCGGTCGATACCGTCAATCGCGTGGTGCCGCAGGTCATTCGTCACGGCAAGTACCTCCGCCCGGGGCTGGGCATCGAGGTGGACGAGGAACTGAATCGGCGCCTGACCTCACTGCTCAAGGTCGAAGGCGTGGTCGTCCTGCGCGTCGCCCCCGGGTCGGCAGCAGCGAAAGCGGGGCTCAAAGGCGCCAGCATCGGACGCGATGGGAGCGTCGTGCCAGGCGATATCATCGTCGCGGTAGAGGGAAAGCCGGTCGATTCGGTGGGAAAACTGCTTTCTCGTCTGGATGATTTCAAAATCGGCGATACGGTGCGCCTTTCCGTCATTCGCGACGGCGCAACGACGAGCATCTCCGCTTCTCTGGAACCGGGGGCATGAGGCCATTCGGCAGCGCGGACCCGCCGCATTTCCAACGCAAAGGGGTCAGCGCAAGCTGACCCCTTTCTCATCAATGCGCGTGGGCGTGATGACCCTCCGGCGAATGGCCGTGCGGGCCGCCTTGGGCGTTATGCCAGAGTTGCTCGACGTAGTGGATATACGGAACGTAAGCCTCGACATAGGCGCGTCCGGCTCTGACATCGTTCGCGTCGAACTTCCTGCGGCTTTCGGCAGCGTGGAAGCGCTGGTGCACGCCGGCACGGACCGCGGTGGTCAATAATTTGACCACCGCATCGACCGAACCACCCTCCAGCGCCTGGTCGGCGGCCGGAATTGCCGGACCGAGATCGCGCCCGGCTGGCTTCAAGCCAGTGTACGGGGCGCCCTCGCCCGCGCGATGGATACGCACCAGCGTCTCGAAGAAATGCGTGTCGGCGAGCTCCCGCGCCTGCGGCCCGAGCTTGCGCACGGCCAGGGCATGCTCGAAGGCGTGCCGGATTTCATCTTCATCGTCCGACCGCACCCACGGCAGGACCCGATTGACGTTTCCGGTCTCCAGCGCTTTGCGAGCTTGCGTTACCACCGGCCCATCTAATCCGTCGCAGTGTCCGATGCCCCAGGCCAGGGCAAGGCCTGCACTTCCCAGGTCCAGTGCGCCAAGCGGTATTGCGCCGCCCACATCGGCGAGGCCCAGATAACGCGCCAACAATGTGCCGATCGCGTACAAGCCGGTGACAAGCAAGACTGATCCAAGCGGGGACTTCCGTAAACTGATCATGGCTTCATGGCTCCTGTATCGATTCTGCTTACGCGGGACTTGCGCCGAACAAAGGGGCTTTGCCCCTTTGTTCGGCCACCGCTTCAGAATGTGCTCCGATTGCCTCGGTCGCTCCCTTAGTGAGCGTGCGCCGCCTCGGCAGTTTTTTCTACATGATGGCCTTGGGCGGGTTTTGCGGTCGCATCGTACAAGCGCTCAACGAAATGGACGTATTCCACGTACGCCGCGACGTGCTTGCGTCCCGCGTCGACATCGTTGACCTCGAATTTCTTGCTTGCCGCGACAGCGTGGTATTGGTCGTGCAGTCCTTTCTCCACTGCCTTGGTTAGCAACTTGGCCACCGGCTCCACGGACCCGCTCTGGATCGCTTTGTCCGCAGCCGGAATTGCCGGGCCCAGATCGCGGCCGGCCGGTTTCAGTCCGGTGTAGGGCGCTCCCTCGCCGGCGCGGTGAACGCGCACGAGGGTTTCCAGGAAATAGTGGTCGGCCAGCTCCTTGGCGCTTGGGCTGAGTTTCCTGACTTTGAGCGCGTGCTCGAACGCGTGTTTGATCTGGGTTTCGTCGTTCTTTTGCACCCAGATCAGCACCTGGTTCACGTTTCCGTTGTCGAGCGCCTGGTGGGCGGCGTGTGCTACTGGACCGTCCACGCCGTCACAGTGCGCGAAAGCCGATCCCGAAGCCAAGAGCAGAGCAGAGGACACGGCTGCGACACCGGATAGCTTGATAGAAGTATGGCCAGATTTCATGTCGAATTTCCTTCCCAAGAGTTGATCGTTAAGCCATCGCAACAGACCCCATGCCCGCCGCGTTACCTAGTTAAACGAACGATGCTGCGGTTTGTTCCATGAACTTGTTGTGCGTCGGGAACGACGCTTCGCGCGGGCGGGGCAACACAGTCAATTACGAGTTACTAACTGCTGACGATTCCGGTGAGGAATCCGGGCTTGTATAGGTCTCGTGTTTTCGCGCAGTTGCGTGCAACTGCACGAAAAAGGGGAGATTGATGAACGGCAAAACCAGCTTCCTTGGTTCCGGTTCGTCCGGCTTAGGTTGGAGCGGACGAAGGGAAGCTCAACCTAGCGCTGCATGGTCCGACATGCGGCCGCAACGTTGGGCTCGGCCCCGAGGCCTCGGCCCAATCTACAGAGTCGGGGGGAAGCGCCGGCCCTAGTGTCCTGATTGAGAGATTCGCTGACAAAATCGGGCGACACTATCGAGGATTTCGTCGGCGGATTTGGTCCAGACGAAGGGTTTAGGGTCCTGGTTGTTGATCTGCAAGTAGGCCTGAATGGCTTTCTCCAAAGCGAG
>JACQTO010000037.1 GCA_016210745.1 Betaproteobacteria bacterium | reverse complement strand
GCCACTCGCTACCTGCTCAGCTGCGAAGCCCTATCCTCCACCCAGGAGGCCTACGCCTTTACCGTATTCGAGCGGGTGTTCAAGGAGTTTGGGCTGCCTCGGGCCATCCGCACCGACAACGGCGTGCCCTTTGCCAGCCCTCACGCTCTGTTCGGCCTGAGCAAGCTCTCGGTCTGGTGGCTTCGCCTGGGCATCCACATCGAGCGCATCAAACCTGGCCATCCTCAGCAGAATGGCCGCCACGAGCGCATGCACTTGACGCTAAAGAAGGAGGCCACCAAGCCCGCCGCTCAAAACTTCCTGCAGCAGCAGGCCAAGTTCGACCAGTTCATCGATTGCTACAACCAAGAGCGCCCGCATCAGGCGCTCGATATGCGTTATCCCGCTGAGCTGTACCAACCTTCAACGCGTCCCTATCGTGGGCTGAGCAACCTGCTCTACCCTTTCCACGACAGAACGATTACCGTCACGCAATGCGGCCGTATCTGCATCGGCCGCCGCAAAATCAATCTCAGCACCGTCTTTGCCGGCCAGAATGTCGGCGTCAAAGAAGTAAGCGATAGAATCTGGTTGGTGAGCTTTATGAACTACGACTTGGGCTTCTTCGACGATGAGACATGTCGCCTCGAACCGGCTTCTAACCCGTTCGGGGTGAAAGTGTTACCCATGTCTCCGGTATAAACCGTTACCTATGTAGCCGGAATAGACCAACGCGATTCTGGCGGAGAGGGTGTCCGCCTTTTCCATCGTCCGTTAAAGTAGGCCCATGTCCAGTTATGTGCAATCTTCATAGGGAGATGCGCCGCTAGTCCAATCTTCCATTGTCCGCGTGTGTCCGTTGACGTGTGCCTACATACCACATATTATGTGGGCGGTAATGTGGTATGTGCCAATTCGACGGAGGCCCCATGAAACGAAAAGGGCAACACCCGCACCGCGCTTTATCCGCGGTTCGCGTCAACTCAATCAAGGCCCCCGGTCGCTATGCGGACGGCAACGGGCTTTATCTGCTGGTCGAACCATCTGGCGCGAAGCGCTGGATACTGCGCACCATCGTCCGCGGTCGCGGTCGCACCGACCTTGGACTAGGTGGACTGTCGCTGGTTACGCTCGCTGAGGCGCGGGAACAGGCCACCACGCTACGCAAGAGCGCACGGGCAGGTAACGACCCTATCCTAGAGCGGCGGCGCGCTGTAGCGGCTCCTACGTTCGAGGTAGCGGCACGGAAAGTTCATGCGGAGCATTCGGCAACGTGGAAAAACGAAAAGCACGCCGACCAGTGGATCAACACGCTTCAGGAGTATGTTTTCCCGACGCTGGGCGCCCGCCCCGTCGATCAGATCGACACGCCGGAAGTGCTCAGGGTGCTGTCCGCGATCTGGCTGACGAAACCCGAGACCGCGCGCCGCGTGCGCCAGCGAATCAATGTCGTGCTCGATTGGGCGAAGGCCGCGGGACACCGTACCGGGGATAACCCCGTTGCCGGCGTAGCGAAGGCGCTGCCGAAACAGGGTAACGGCGTAACGCATCATGCGGCATTGCCTTACGCCGACGTTGCCGCGTTCATTGGCAAGCTGCATGCCTGCGATGCTCACGAATCAATCAAACTCGCATTTGAATTCCTGATCCTGACGGCAACCCGCACAAGCGAAGTGCTGGCGGCGACCTGGCAGGAGATTGACGGCGACACGTGGACTATCCCAGCGGAGAGAATGAAGGCCGGCCGCGAGCACCGCGTACCGCTCAGTCCGCGTTGTCTTCAAATCTTGGAAAGCGCGAGTAAGAAAGGGCGCGAGGGATTCATATTCGCGGGACGTGGCACCGACAAGCCGCTGTCAAACATGGCGTTTTTGATGACGCTGCGGCGCATGGGTGTTGATACCACGGCGCACGGTTTCCGCAGTAGCTTCCGCGATTGGGCGAGCGAGCGCACGAACTTTCCGCGCGAAGTCTGCGAAATGGCGCTTGCTCATACCGTCCGAGACAAGACGGAAGCGGCATACCGTCGCGGCGATCTGTTCGACAAGCGGCGCGAACTCATGGCGTCATGGTCTGCATATGCGACCGCGAAGAAGGGTGACGTCGTGCCGATCGCGAGCAGTAAGGCCAAGAGGGGCGCGCGATGAAACCAGGGCCCGCGGCGCTTTCCGTATTCGGCGATACCGGCGAACTTGATCATGTGATGTACCTTGTTCGAAATTACGCGGAGCAAGCGAAGTACACGCTTTCTCCGGACGAATGGGCCCGCGCGCGCGCTGCCAGCGGACTGCCCTACCTGGAGGAGAAGCTCGGCGCCGCGCATGCCGCGAGCGAATTCCGCGAGCGCGACTTGAACGAGTCGGATTACCTCTCTGTTCTTCACTCGGTATTGCAAGAAGCGCTCCTCGAAGCGATGTTTTCTATATGGAGCGGGCGCGATCCTAGCGCCTGGACCGGCAAGAAACTTGACGAACTGAATTCGCGATTGCTCAGGGTCCATACTATCAGCGGCGACATCGCCCGCTATGCAGTTGACACTGCGACGAAGGCACATCGGGAGGGCGGCGAGGCGGGCAAGGATGCGGCCACAATTCTGCTGCGCGATATGGCCAGCGCTTATCAACGCCAGTTTGGCCGGATGCCCACTGCGCGCCAGCTCGTCGACGCAATGAAGAAAGCCGGATACATTGAGGATGCCGACGCGAACAATCTTCGCCTGAAAACTCCAGATGGGCGCAGCGCCATCATAGCGAACGATATGAAGACCATCGGCGATCGCCTGCGCAATCTCAAGGCCAAGAAAACTTCGCGCAACTAGTTCCGCGATTTACGGAAGCCGCGTCAGTGGCGTAGTGTCGCCTCATGTACCAATGACGCGAGGCGACGATGTTACAACCCGATGCAGACCGTAAGCTGTATTCCCCGAACTCGGCGGCAAGAGCGCTCGACGTTTCCAGATCGAAAATTTACGATTTGATGAAGTCCGGCGCGCTCGGATATATCCAGATCGGGTCTGATCGCAGAATCCCAATCGAAGAAATCGAAAGGCTGGCAAAGCACGGCACGGCGAAGGCCGCCTGACGTGGCGGCGATGCGTGTTAAACGGCCGACCCGGGCCGCCGTCGCTAGATCCTTGCGCGAACTCGGGGGGATCTTGTGGAAACCGCCAGACAAGAACGAAACGGCCGACTCCGGGCGACCACCGGACCGCGGAGACGACGACGCCCCGGGGCTGGCAGGCACCGAGGCGTCAAAGGCAAAACGGGACAGCAGACGACGTAATCATAGCATGTCCCTCGCGCTGCGCTCGCTCTCCGCGTGGCTCTGCATCCTCTTCGGCTGGGCACTGTGAACGGCCGCAACCCGGGGCAACGCGAGAAGCCGAAATATTCGACGAGGCATCTCTATGCCGCAATCGAGCACAGGGTGATAGACAGTCCGGCTTTTGCTGACCTGATCTTCTCCGCGGTTGTGCTCCTGCTCCTGATAGCGCGGCAATTGACCCGCGACAACAACGGCCACTTGCAGGCGTCATTCCAGTTCTGCCGGAAGCACGGCTTCGGGAGCGAGCACACCCTGCGCGCGGCGATCGCCGAGCTGATAAGCCACGGTTTCCTGTATCGGACGAGAAGCCACGGCGCGAATGGAGCATGGGCACGGTATGCCGTGACCTGGTTGCCGATTAAGAAACGCGATGATCTGTTTCTCGACGGATTCGTGCCGTGTGCTTGGCGTGACTGGCAGCCTGACCATAAAAAAAGCTCCCGGCAAAAACTGCCGGAATACTCCGGCAGAAAGTGCAGTTTCACCCCTGGAGATCCGGCAGAAACTGCCGGAAGTACCCCGGCAAAAACTGCCGTGTATGAATTAATACCAAGTAGAGGCGTTGTTTCTGGGGGTGCTGTTTCTGTTGTTGACCTTGCATCGAGGGGTGAAAAATCCGGCGCGCCTCGGGAAAATCGCACGCGGCCGAATCGACTGACTTCGCTACGCGCCGATGGAACCTTGATCGAGGTGGCAGCATGAGCGGCCGCGCCCTTTCGCCCAAGCAAATCGCCCATGCCGCGCAAGAATGGGACTTGTCCCATTTCCCTATCGAACTGGTGGTGGTGGCAAGGGAAAACAACCTGCTGTATGACAATTTCGGCATCGCCAACAGCGACGACGTCGACCTGGCCGTGTCGATCCGTGACAACGGAATCCAAGAACCCTTGACGCTAACGGCCGACAGCATCTTGCTGAGCGGCCACCGGCGGCTTGCCGCTGCCAAGTACCTAGGCTTGGAAACCGTCCCGGTACGAGTTGCGGAAGATGTTGTTTTCAGCGATCTGACCGAGACCGAGCGGCTTGAGACTTTGCGCCTGCATAACCAGCAGCGCGACAAGTCACCAGGCGAGCGGATCCGGGAGAAGCTGGTGGACATCGATCCCGCCCGCGCGCACTCGGACCTGCTGCGGCGGCGAGTCGCAAATTTCACAATGCGCGGTATCGAGAAACCCAACGTCGAACTTGGCGACCGCAAGCAGAGGGCGCGAATCACGACCATGGAATTCCTGGAGGCTGCGCAGAGGGTCATTCAGGAGAACGAAGAGTATTGGACACTGACCGATAGGCGTGTGCATTACCTCCTCCTAAACGATCCGCCACTACGGCATGACGCCAAGCCGGGCTCCCGATATGCCAATGACAAACCGTCGTACAAGGCGCTTACCAATTTGCTGCTGAGGGCGCGGCTGACTGGGGACATACCATTTGAGGCCATCGAAGATTCAACCCGGCCGATTCAACTTGGAGGCGGGTTTTCGACCTTCGAGGAATTTGTTGCGCAGGAAACAGAAAACTTCCTGATGGGCTACAGCAGGAACTTGATGCAGGGGCAACCGCACCATATCGAGATCATGCTCGAAAAAAACGCCCTGCGCACTGTCATTGAATCCGTTGCGCGTGAATACAACATTCCCATCACCACCGGGCGCGGGTTCGCGTCGCTGTCGCCACGATACGACCTCTTCACGCGGTTCAAGCAGTCCGGCAAGACAAAGCTGGTGCTGCTCATGCTCACCGATTTCGACCCTGACGGCGAGGAGATAGCGGCGAGCTTTGCGCGGTCACTGCGTGATGACTTTGGCATCAAGAACATTCACCCGGTCAAGGTGGCGCTGACGGCGCAGGATGTTATCGATAACGACTTGCCCAGCGATATGGATGCGAAGGTATCAAGCCCGAACTATCAGAAGTTCATCCAAAAGTACGGCACCAAGGTTGTCGAACTGGACGCGGCACCCGTCAAACTATTGCAGTCAAAACTACGCGAGGCGATTCGATCTGTGATTGACGTCGACGAGTTCAATGCGCAGGTTGAGCTTGAGAAGGCCGACGCCGCCAACATCGAGGCGCACCGACGAGTTGTCTTTGACGCCATCAATGGGCCTGCCAACAAATGCGCTTCCTGAGCGATCCCGACCTGGCGGCCCAGATTGCGGAATTGCAGCAGCATTACGACGCGTTGCTCCGGATCGCTTCTCCTGCAGCGGAGGCAGCGCAGCGTGCCTTTGCCGAGGCGCTGACTGCAGCGGTGGCCGAGCAGCAGCGGCGGGCCAGCGTTGATTTTCAACAGACAACGAATTGAATATGAGTCTTAAGACATTGCGACCGCGCTTGCAGACCTTGGGCAGCCGGATAGCCACCGCACCGGCAGCAACCGGATTCGACTCCCACCCAGCGGGATCGTGGAAGACCGTGGCGCCGTCGGCGCGCGATATGGCGCAATCCTTGCGCGGCTGGGTGCGGGCCCGGGAGGTTCACTAGATGAGATTCACGCCAAGAGTGTCAAATTCGGATGAGCGAATGGAACTGCAAATATCCAGCGAAGATCACGCGAAAGTCCTGCGCGGCCAAGACTGGCAAGCGATTGTCACTGACCAGCAAACAGGGCGACGCTTCCTTGTCCGCGGTGCGTGCTGCGGATTGCCTGAATGTTTCTGCGACGCGGTGATCGTGCGTGAAACCGAGCCGGCGCGGCACTGATGGCCAAGGCTAAGCTCGCAACGCTCAAGTCGTCGCTCAAGACGCTGGGCAACCGGCTGTCGCTTCTGCCGGTCTCAGGGCGCATCGAGCAACGCGGCCAAGGGCTCTATACGTACCGATGGAAGCAAGCGAGCAAGGGCTTCCTGCGCGAGCACCCGTTATGCCAATGCCCTGAGTGTGACGAAGGCCGCAAGCGTGTACGCGTAGCAACTGTGACAGATCACCAAATACCACACCGCGGCGACCTGCGCTTGTTCTGGGATAGGACGAACTGGAAGGCGATGGCGAAGGAATGCCACGATGCCAAGACCGCGGGCGAGGATGGAGGATTCGGCAATGCTCCGAAAAGGTAGGGGGGGTCCGCAAGGTATTGATGCGATTCGCAAATGTCTACCGCGTCCGATCCCACGCATAGATTCTGTTGAATTTTTCAAAAATCAAACGGACATGAAATGACGAAAAGCACCAACCGAGGCCGCGGCGGAAAGCGACCAGGAGCGGGACGGCCCAAGAAAGCGCGGCCGGCGCCCAGTTCGACGCGCTACGCGAGCGCTGAGGATTATCTGCAGGCCGTGGTCGAAGGCAGCGAAGTTGCAGATGCCGCGCGGATCAGTGCGGCTCGCGGGCTGATCGCATTCCAAAAGCGCCGCCAGCGTGCGCCGCTCGCGCCGTTGCAGAGTCCACGTGAGCAAACGAGAAGCGATGCCCAGGGCGCCGCTAGCGATATGACTGAACGTTTCAAGGCGCGCGTAATTGAACTTTCCGGAGGTAAAAAACATGATTGATCTTCGCCCCCTGCCCGAGCTGCTGCGCCGCGTCCGTCCCCTGTATTGGGGGAGCGCGAAGCCACTTATTCCACCGCCGACCGAAGCCGAAATTCAGGCCGCGCGGGAAATTTTAGCGGATGCCGATCCCTGGACGCGCCTTTACTACGCGACGCGCTACAAGGGGCTTTTTGGCGACCTGGAGCCGATTCCGCACCCCCCGGTTGATAGATGAACCTTGCCAATTTCTTTTGAAAGGAACGCGATGAACACTTCACCAAGCGAAAAACTCAAACCGAATGAAGCACAGCGGCTGCTGCTCACTCTGACCCAGCGCGCGATGAAGCAAATAGACTGCGCTTCACGTGCGCCGCTCGCGCGCGATCGGTCTCGCGCCATGGCGCGGCTAAATCGTGCGATCGAAATCCTATCATCGGACGCGAAGAAAATCGCCGCATGATCGACGACGCGCCCACGATCGGACGGGCCTGCGCGTTGCTTGTCGTCGTTATCGATGAACTGCGCGGGCTGCGCTCAGATTTGGCCGGCCGGAAGGCGGCGAAGAATCCGCGCGTGCTGTCCGCCGATGACGTGCGCGTGCTGCTGCCGCTGTTACCGGCAATCGCGGCCGCGATGGGCGACGAAACTTTCACGGTGCATCATCTCACCGCCGCGGCGCAGGGTCGCACCCGTGCCGCAAAAACATTGCGCGCAGCGCTTGATGCGACAGGCATGAACCCTTTGCAGATCGGCCGCCTGTTACGCCGCGCCGCCGAATCCGAAATGCAGATTGCTGGTTTTCACGCGCACCGAATCGGGCCATCGCGTGAGGGCGCGATGTTTTGCGTTGATGCGAAAAGTCGCGAACATCACCTTGCCTCTGGCATCGCGCAAGCGTTGCATGGGAGACTCCAATCATGAACACCGCCACCGAAATCAAACGCGCCCTTGAGGCGCTTGATCAAACATTCGCGTCGCCCGCAAACTCAAAAAGCGGCAAGCTCAAGTTTGACGAATGGAGCGCGCGCCGTGCCGAGCTTGTCGAGAAACTCCGCTATGCTGAGCACGTCGAGAGCACGGCACCTGCACCGAGGGCCGCGCCAGCGCTGACCATGCAACAACTGAATTCGATTTTCCAGCCGCCGGACGTACCCGCGATTCCGTCTGCCGATCGCGCTGAACTCGACGCGGCTAATCGTGGATTCACCGAGGCCGTGCGCGACTTGAAGGTCGGCCCCGCGCGCGACATCGTGAAAAATCCGCGCCGCATTGCACTCTCGCAGTCCGCGAGCGTGGCGCACACCGCACGGACGCTAAGAACTGCTTACGATCAGACGGGAGTAAAGCTTTTTTCCGCGATGATAGTGGGCGCAATCTCGGCGCTCCGTAACGAACTAAGCGAAACGCGCCTTGAGTTGCGCATTGCGCACGCGCACCTCGAACGGCTTGAGCGCGCATATTCGACGCTCCGCGGAAAGGCTACCAGATGAATATCCAACCGGGCGCGCTCGACAGTGGGGGTCGGATCACTGACCTTTTAATCATAACTGCGGCGTTCATCGAACAGGAATTCGGTCGCCCGCTCGCGGCGCCGTTCATGGGCGCCGTACTCGGTACCGCGGGCTGCAGCAAAAAGCCCTTCATGCTGCCATCCGCTGACGCGTTCGAGGCTGCGCTGCGCGATTACAACCCGCCGGCCTGCACAGTCATCGGCGCCATCGGCGAGGAAGATTTTGTCGCAACATTGCAGGCGGCAATCAATAGGCGCCTGCATATTCAATCTCAATCGTCGGAGAAAAAATGAGTGCAACCCGCGCATGGTCGCGTTTTCAAATCAAAAGTCTCAATGACGAACTGCGCGAATTTTCCGGAATCGCGAGCACGCCGAGCACAGATTTGCAGGGAGACAAAATCGATCCGCTCGGCGGAAAAGTCTCGCTGCCGATCCCCCTACTCTGGATGCACAACAGCAGCACGCCAGTCGGCTGGGTAACAAGGGCAGAGCCGCGCGCGGACGGCATCGGGGTATCGTGCCAATTTGCAAAAATCACCGAACCGGCATCACTGAAAGAGGAAATCGATCGCTACTGGGCCATGGTCAAAAGCAAATTGGTACGCGGGCTCTCAATCGGTTTCCGGACGCTGAAAGAAACGCCGATCTCTGGGGGATTTTTCATAAGTGAATGGTTATGGCTTGAGCTGAGCTGCGTCGTGATTCCCGCAAATCAGGACGCCTCAATCACCGCAATCAAATCGGCCAGCACGCGAGGCACGTCGCTGTCATCGAGCGCACAGCGAGAACGCCTTGCGCGCATGAGTGCGCAACTTGATCCTGCTGTGGTGCGAGCGCGAGCCGCGAGATTATCGCGCGATCGACGATTGGGCCGGCTGGACCCCGCTTATCAACTTTTCGGATTGGACTAGCATGAGCGACCTATTGCCCGATCTGTCCGCGTCTGAAACTCAGCTTAAGCGCGACCTTTTGCCGTTTTTTGCCAAGCTGGAATCGCGCATGATCCCCGATGCCGTAATCGAGTCCGTCCATTCAAGCGGCTACGCCGAAGATGGAACTTTTTTGGTTATGCTCGACTGCGTCGGCGGCGCGACGATGTTCATATCGGCCGAAGCCGGCAAGCCGTTGCGCGTCATGGTGCAGCCGATCGCCTGATGAGCGCGTATGCCGCCGGCATTTTGCGCAGCCTGCGCGGTGACCTCATTCACGCGCCAGAAAAGCAACCGCCGAAGCCGGCCAGCGCTCATTCCTTTTTCGAGCGCGGGGCCGGCAACCCCCGGACCGCGTTTGATATTTCTGGCTAACCCATGACCTCCCGAGATCTCACCGCAGGGATGCTTTCTGCCATCGCGGCGGGTACTGTTCGTCCAGTTCTTTTCTACGAGGGTCAATACGCCTCCGAGGGCTCGCCCTGGCAGGAAAACTTGATCCAATGGCAAGACGCCGCCGACGCTTCGACGTTCTCCCTAACCGGCGCTTTAGTGGATCAATGGGCGGACAAAAGCACTCGCGAAAATCACATGCTCGCCTCGACGATGGCAGGCGGCGAGCGGCGGCCGACGAAAAGCGGGACCTCGGTGGTATTCAGCACTAGCGGCGTTGCCAAGGGTCTCGTTGCGCCCTTGCCCTTCGTTCAAGGTGGCACGGCGTTTAGCTATTACCTCTGCTGGAAACGGGCCGGACAGAATAATGACTTCGTGCTCGGCCACACCGGGGCGCTTTACGCCTATCTGCAATATGCGGGCAATTGGTACGTGGGCAACGAGGCGCAATCCGTGCCGATGGCCAATGACGTGGTGAAGATCAAGAGCTGTCGCAGCGATAACGCCAGCGAGCAGGTAAGAGCGACCAACGGCGTTGCACATGCAGCGACCGCGGCGCAGAGTGCGGACGCCTCGACGATCGGGGCAACAGACGCCTACGCTGGCCCCCTGGACGGCACGATTTACGAACTGCGCGCCTATGATGCGCGGCTCTCGGACGCGGCCGACACCCAGACGATTGATTACCTCAAAGCGAAGTGGGCGGACGTAATCACGTTCGACGCCGGTGAGAGTCCGGGCGAGCGGTACGTTCGGCTGTTCACCGGACTGGGGACGATCGATTGGAATGGAGTGACCTGGACCGGGGGCGGTGATCTGCTCGCCATTTCACCAATCGAAGAACTGGCCGCTGTCGAGGCGGTTGGGTTTTCGGTCACAGTCTCCGGGATCGATTCCAACGACATTTCCCGGGCTCTGAATTCGATGCGCCAAGGCTATCCGGGGAAGCTCTGGCTCGGACTGTTCGACAGCTCAAATCAACTGATCGACGACCCCTACATGCTGCGCCGTGGGAAGTTCGATATTACGGTGATCGAGCGGACCGGCGAAACCTGCACCATCCAAGTCAATTACGAGGACCGGCTGATTGACCTGGAAAGACCCCGCGGCGGCCGCTACACCAGCGCAGACCAGCAGGCGCGCTACCCCACTGATCGGGGCTTCGACTTCGTGCCGAGTCTTCAGGATATGCAGATCTTGTGGAAATAAGGCCCCGGGCTGCCCCTCGCATAGACCCCGCTTCGGCGGGGTTTTTCTTTTGGGAACGCGGTAACGTGACCGTACTGACCCGCCGCGTTATGTGGTATTGATCGTGGTATGTACAGGCTAGTTTATGCGTGAAATATGTTTGTTTTCAATTGGATACACGCATAATCTGGCGGAGAGGGTGGGATTCGAACCCACGATACGCTTACGCGTATTCCGGTTTTCGAGACCGGCCCGTTCAACCGCTCTGGCACCTCTCCGGGGATGCGAATTTTACTACGACGGCTCGATGACTTCCAGACCGCCCATATACGGCCGCAGTGCCGCCGGTACGTCAAGGCCGCCGCCGGCACGCTGGTAATTTTCCATCACCGCCACCAGCGTGCGCCCGACCGCGAGTCCTGAGCCATTCAGGGTGTGGACCAGCTCGGGCTTGCCTTTTTCGTTCCTGAATCTCGCCTGCAGGCGCCGCGCCTGAAACGCCTCGAAATTCGAGCAGGACGAAATTTCGCGGTAGGTGTTCTGTCCGGGCAGCCACACTTCGATATCGTAGGTCTTGGCCGCGGAGAATCCCATGTCGCCGGTGCACAGGGTGACCACGCGATAGGGAAGTTCGAGACGTTTCAATATGGCCTCGGCATGCCCGGTCAACGCCTCCAGGGCCTCGTAGGACTTCTGCGGATGGCTGATCTGAACCAGTTCGACCTTGTCGAACTGGTGCTGGCGGATCATGCCGCGCGTATCCTTGCCGTGGGACCCGGCCTCGCTCCTGAAGCACGGTGAATGGCAGACGAACTTGAGCGGCAGGCGCTCCAGCGCAACGATTTCGTCGCGCACGATGTTGGTCACCGGAACTTCCGCGGTCGGGATAAGATAAAGCTTCTCGGCAGCCTTGGTTTCGCTCGCTGCACGCGGCACAGCGAACAGGTCGTCCTCGAACTTCGGCAATTGCCCGGTGCCGCGCATGCTGGCGGCGTTGACGAGGTAGGGCACATAGACCTCGGTGTAACCGTGCTCCGCGGTATGCACATCGAGCATGAACTGCGCAATTGCCCGATGCAGCCGCGCCAGCGGCCCCTTCATCAGCGCGAAGCGCGCGCCGGTAATTTTCACTGCGGTCTCGAAATCGAGCATGCCCAGCTCCGCACCGATGTCGACATGGTCCTTGGCCGGCGCCTCGAAGCGTCGCGGCGTGCCGATGCGGCGCATCTCCGGGTTGTCCTCCGGCGAGGCGCCTGCAGGCACCGACTCATGCGGCACATTCGGGACGCCGAGCAGGAAATCCTGCAGGCGCGACTGGATGGATTCGAGGCGTTTCTCCAGATCCCCCAGTTCGGCATTGGCCTGCGCGGCTTCCGCCATCAGTGCCGCGACATTTTCGCCCTTCGCCTTGGCCTGGCCGATACGCTTGGCGGATTGGTTGCGCGCGGCCTGCAATTCCTGCGTGCGGCCCTGCACCGTTTTTCGTTCCTGCTCTATCGCCTGAAACGCTGCGGTGTCGAGCTGAAAAGGCCGCGTAGCAAGGCGTTTGGCGACGTTGTCGATGTCGCTTCGGAGCAACTGGGGGTCGAGCATGCTTTCCTCTACTTTTTTGGCTTGGTTTTTCGCTCGAGGCTTTTCAGATAGGCGAGCTTCTCGGCGATTTTCGCTTCCAGCCCGCGGTCGGTCGGCCGATACCAGCTCACCTCTGGCATGCCTTCGGGAAAATAGCGCTCTCCGGCGGCAAAAGCATCGGGCTCATCGTGCGCATAGCGGTACCCGTCTCCGTAGCCAAGCTCTTTCATGAGACGCGTCGGCGCATTGCGCAGGTGCAGCGGAACCGGTCGCGACTCGTCTTCAGCCACGAAGCCGCGCGCCGAATTATACGCGACGTACACCGCGTTCGATTTTGCCGCACAGGCGAGATAGAGGATGGCTTGCGCGAGGGCGAGCTCGCCCTCGGGGCTCCCGAGCCGCTCGTAGGTTTCGCAGGCATCGAGCGCCAGCCGCAGCGCGCGCGGATCGGCAAGCCCGATGTCCTCGGTTGCCATGCGCACCATCCGCCGGCCGAGATAAAGCGGGTCGGCGCCGCCATCGAGCATGCGCACCAGCCAATACAGCGAGGCATCCGGATCCGATCCGCGCACCGACTTGTGCAATGCCGAAATCTGATCGTAAAAAGCCTCACCCCCCTTATCGAAGCGGCGCAGGTTGCGCGCTACCGAGTCTTGCACGAACTCGGCATCGATTTTCGCTTTGCCGGCGGCGGCGGAAGCCGTCTGAATGTATTCCAGCACGTTGAGCAGGCGCCGTGCATCGCCATCGGCCAGGCCGATGATGCGGGTGCGAGCGGCTGCCTCGAATTCCAGTCCGGGGAGCGAGGTCTGCAGCGCGCGGTCGAACAGCGCGCCGAGTTCCTCTTCGGCGAGACTGTTGAGCACGTAGACCGCAGCGCGCGAAAGGAGAGCGCTGTTCACTTCGAACGAAGGGTTCTCGGTCGTGGCGCCGATGAAAGTGAGCAGCCCCTGCTCCACAAAGGGAAGAAAAGCATCCTGCTGCGATTTGTTGAAGCGATGCACTTCGTCGACGAACATGATGGTGCGCCGCCCTGAAACCGCAAGCGCTTCCTGCGCCCGCTGGACAGCCTCCCTGATGTCTTTCACGCCGGCAAATACCGCCGAGAGGGCGATGAACTCCGCATCGAAGGCGTTTGCCATCAGCCGCGCCAGCGTAGTCTTGCCCACCCCCGGCGGGCCCCAGAGAATCATCGAATGGAGCTTGCCCGATTCGAAAGCGAGCCTCAGGGGCTTGCCCGGGCCGAGCAGATGCCTCTGGCCCACCACTTCGTCCAGCGAGCGCGGGCGCAGCGCTTCGGCAAGGGGCGCGGGGGGCTTCGGCGAGCCAAACAGATCCGTCATCGCACGTGGTTGCGACAACCGCTATTTGGTATCGCCGATGACATCGGTGCCACGCGGGGGCGAAAAGCGGAACAGCTTGGCATCCAGCTTGGGATTGCGCTCGAAGGTCGTGAACCGCAGCACCGTCACCTGCCCGAAGCTGTCGACCAGCTCCATGACCTCCGGTCCGGCAATGCCAAAGCCGATGCGCATGCTCTCGAATCCGCCCTCCTTGACATTCGGAATGGCCTGCAGCCATTCCAGACCGTCGCGCTCGCCCTGATCGGAAATACGAAACGCCCGCAAGACCTCGTTGTTGCCGGCAAGCAGGGCCGCCGGCGTGGAGGTAAGCGCCTGATCGAAGCGGCGCACCGTCACCTGCTTCAGATCCTCGTCATAGATCCAGACTTTGGTCCCGTCTCCGACGATAAGTTGCGCGTAGGGTTTGACGTAGGTCCAGCGGAAGCGACTTGGGCGCGAGAACGCGAGGGTTCCTTTCGATTCCTGCACCACCTTGCCGTTTTGATCGACGATTCTCTGCACGAATTCGCCCTTTGCCGAAAGGGTGGTCGAAAGAAACTGGGAGAAGCGCTCAAGGCTCGATCCGGCCGCCCTCGCCGGCAGAAAGAAGACCGCCGCAAGCAGCGTTACTGCACATCGGAGCATAAGAGTCGGCGGGAGCCGCATGGTCACTCGGCCCGGTTCGGAACCAGAATCTCGCGGTTTCCGTTGTTCTGCATTGCCGATACGAGGCCCGCCTGCTCCATCTGCTCGATCAGCCGCGCCGCCCGGTTGTAGCCGATGCGCAGGTGCCTCTGCACCAGCGAGATCGAAGCGCGGCGCGTGCGCAGCACGATCTCCACTGCCTGATCGTAGAGCGGATCGGCCTCGCCGCTTCCTTCCCCGCCTCCGAGCTCCCCAGCGCCGTTCGATTCCTGCTCTTCGAGCAGGCGCTCGACATAGTCCGG
>JACQTO010000041.1 GCA_016210745.1 Betaproteobacteria bacterium | reverse complement strand
GATACGTGGAGACCCCAATAGCGCCGCCCGTTGTCGCGATGTTGCGCGGACGAGAAGCCGTCCGCGTGGATCGCCGATTGCGCACGGATGATGAGGCCGTTCGTGCGCAATCGGCGATCTCGTATAAAAACCTAAGCCGTCCTGGTTTTAACCGTAACCGCGCTTTCTGCACGGATGCCGTTTATCCGTGCAGAAAACGCGGTTGGCGCGCGCAGCGCGCAACTCCGCTGTGGCATGAGACAGGACTTACTAAGACGCCGTAGATAGTCACTTGCGAGTTAACGGTTGACGCTTCCGGCGGCGTGGCCGCGACTGGAAGTGTCGCGGGAGGTGCGTGCTATGATCGATCCGTCCCGATGCCGTTCCATGAACCACGCCGCCAATATCGATCTGCACTGTCATTCCACCGCGTCCGATGGGCTGCTTGCGCCGCGGGACCTGGTGGCGCGTGCCCGCGCGAATGGCGTCGCAGTGCTTGCGCTGACCGATCATGACGAGGTTGCCGGATTGGCCGAGGCGCGTCTGGCGGCCAAAGAGTATGGGGTCTCCCTGGTCAACGGCGTCGAAGTGTCGGTGTCCTGGGGCGGAATCACCGTCCATATCGTCGGGCTGGGGATAGATCCGGCCGATCCGAGGCTGATGGCGGGACTGGCGAGCGTTCGCTCCAACCGTCTCGCGCGCGCGCGCCGGATGGCCGAATCGCTCGATGCTGCCGGTATTGGCGGGAGCCTCGAAGGCGCGCTTGCCTACGTGGCCAATCCCAACCTCATCAGCCGCACCCACTTCGCGCGGTTTCTGGTCGAAAAAGGCTACGCGCCCGACGTGCACAGCGTTTTCCAGCGTTATCTGGTCAGCGGCAGGCCCGGCTATGTGCCGCACCAGTGGGCTACGCTTGCCGATGCGGTGACTTGGATTCGCGCCGGCGGCGGCGTGGCGGTGGTGGCTCATCCGGGGCGCTATAAACTGAGCGGCGAAGAGATGCGCACGCTGCTGGCTGAATTCAAGGCACTCGGCGGAATCGGCATCGAAGTCCTGACGGGCAATCATTCGCCGCAGCAGGCAAGCGAATATGCCCGCCTGGCGCGCGAATTCGATCTACTGGCCTCGCGCGGCTCGGATTTTCACGGGCCCGGTGAGAGCAGAGTGGATCTGGGAACGATGCCCCGGTTCGGCGCGGACGTGAAGCCGCTCTGGCGCGATTGGCCCGACCCCAAATCCCAAACTGGATGAGCCGGAATCATGGAAGCCGGTTTTGCCGTTTATCAATCTCCGCCTTTTCGTGGGGTTGCAAGCAAGCGCATGAAAAGGCGGAGACGAATTTAGAAACCAAATCTTCGCCTGTCAACAGCAAACTTGTAAGCGCCCGAACCCCGGATCCTGAATCTCAGCTCTCCAGTGGCCCAATACTTCACCGTCCATCCCAAGAATCCGCAGCGACGGCTTATCGCGCAGGCGGCGAAGATAATTCGCGACGGCGGGGTCATCGCCTATCCGACCGATTCGTGCTACGCGTTCGGCTGCCACACCGGCGACAAGGACGCGCTCGAGCGGCTGCGCCGGCTGCGCGGTTTCGACGAGCGCCACCACCTCACCTTGATGTGCCGCGACCTCTCGGAGCTCGGCACCTATGCGCGCGTCGATAACACGAGCTACCGGCTGCTCAAAGCGCTGACACCCGGCAGCTACACGTTCATACTCGAGGCCACGCGCGAGCTGCCGCGCAGGATTCTGCATCCGCGGCGCAAGACCATAGGCCTGCGGGTGCCTGACCATCTGGTATCGCAAGCCCTGCTCGCGGAGCTGGGTGAGCCGATGCTATCGGCGACCGCGATTCTCCCCGGAGACGATCAGCCGGCAATGGACGCGCAGGAAATCCGCGATCGGCTGGGTTCCAGTTTGGATCTTGTGCTCGACGGCGGCTCCTGCGGCGTCGAGCCGACCACGATCATCGATCTTACCGGCCCGCAGACCGTCGTGATTCGCAAAGGCAAGGGAAACCTCGCGGCGCTGGGCGGTGCTGAATGATCGGGCGCGCCGGCTGCCTCTGCTAAAATAGCGCGCTTCACATTTGGCCCGCCATGGAATTCAATATTGTCCAGAAGATCGCGATCTATGCATTACCGGTCATCTTCGCGATTACGCTGCACGAGGCCGCCCATGGCTACGTCGCCAGGCATTTCGGCGATTCGACTGCGCACCGGTTGGGACGCATCAGCCTCAATCCCCTGCGCCACATCGACTTGGTCGGCACCATCGCGGTTCCGCTCGTCATTCTGCTGATGAGCAGTTTCTTCGGAGGGTCGGGGATGCTGTTTGGATGGGCAAAGCCGGTGCCGGTGAATTTCAATGCGCTGCGCAATCCGAAGCGGGATATGTTCTGGGTAGCCGCTGCCGGACCCGCCGCGAACCTGGCAATGGCGATCGGCTGGGCACTGGTGCTCAAGATCGCGCTGTCCACGCCGCAGAACATGTTTACCCTTCCGGCGAGCCTGATGGCCGAGGCCGGGATTGCGGTCAACGTCGTACTGATGGTGCTCAACCTGCTGCCGATCCTGCCGTTGGATGGCGGGAGGATTGCAGTGTCGCTGCTGCCCGAGCGTCTGGCGCTGCATTTTGCGAGGCTGGAACCACTGGGTTTTCCGATCCTGCTCGTGTTGCTGTTTACCAATCTGCTCGGGGTGATGCTGAATCCGATTGTGCACGCCTCGATCATGGCGATCGATACCGTTTTTCAGCTGGGACTCTAAAAGAGCCAAGAGGCAATGTACGAGGAACGCGTTGTTTCAGGCATGCGCCCTACGGGGGCGCTGCATTTAGGCCACTACCACGGTGCGCTCAAGAACTGGGTGCGCCTGCAGAGTGAATACCCCTGTCTGTTCTTCGTCGCCGACTGGCACGCGCTGACGACGCACTACGACGAACCCGAGATCATCGAGCGGCATGTCTGGGATATGGTGGTCGATTGGCTGGCGGCCGGCATCGACCCGTCGCAGTCGGTGCTTTTCATCCAGTCGCGCATTCCCGAACATGCCGAACTTCACACCTTGCTGTCCATGATTACGCCCCTGGGGTGGCTGGAGCGCGTGCCGACCTACAAGGACCAGCAGGAGAAACTCTCCGACCGCGATCTGTCGACTTACGGCTTCCTCGGTTATCCGCTGTTGCAGAGCGCCGACGTGCTCATCTACCGCGCCAAGTACGTGCCGGTCGGCGAGGACCAGGTTCCCCACATCGAGCTCATGCGCGAGGTGGCGCGGCGCTTCAACCACGTCTACGGCCGCGAAGCCGGATTCGAGGAAAAGGCGAAGGCTGCGGCGAAAAGAATGGGAAGCCGCAAGGCAAAACTCTACGCAGAGATGCGCACCCGCTACCAGGAGCGAGGCGACACCGGAGCGCTGGAATCGGCAAGGGCGCTGCTCGAAGAGCAGCAGAACCTCTCCGTGGCGGACCGGGAGCGCCTGTTCGGCTATCTCGAAGGCGGCGGACGCATGATCCTGGTGGAACCGGAGGTGATGCTGACCGAGGCCTCGAAGCTGCCCGGACTGGACGGGCAGAAGATGTCGAAATCCTACGACAATGCGATCGCGCTGCGCGAGGACCCGGAAAGCTTGCGCAAGAAGCTGCGCACCATGCCTACCGACCCTGCCCGGGTCCGGCGCGACGACCCCGGCGATCCGGCGAAATGTCCCGTCTGGCAATTGCACTTGATTTACTCGGACGATAAGACGCGAGCGTGGGTCGATCACGGATGCCGCTCGGCGGGTATCGGCTGCCTCGAATGCAAGGAACCGGTGATTCAGGCGGTGCTCTCCGAACTGGCGCCGATGCGCGAGCGCGCGCAAAAGTATCTCGATGATCCCACCCTGGTGCGCAATATTGTCGCCGATGGATGCGAGAAGGCGCGCCGGCTGGCGCACGAAACCATGCGCGAAGTGCGCGAAGCGATGGGGCTGAATTACGCATGAGCCTCGCCGTCCCAGTGCAGGCCGAAACGCCGGACCCGACGGCTTCGCCGGCGCAACTGGCGCGGGTTCGCGGCGTGCCGATGATGGAACTGCCGCTGGACTTGTATATTCCGCCTGACGCGCTCGAGGTGTTTTTCGACACCTTTGAAGGACCGCTCGACCTGCTGCTGTATCTCATCCGCAAGGCGAACGTCGACATCCTCGACATTCCCATGGCGAGCCTGACCGCACAGTACATGGAATACGTCGAGATCATGCGGCGCAAGAACTTGGAGCTCGCCGCGGAGTATCTGGTCATGGCGGCGATGCTGATGGAGATCAAGTCGCGGATGTTGTTGCCGCGCCCGCCATCGGTGGGACAGGGCGAGGAGGACCCGCGTGCGGAACTGGTCCGGCGGCTGCTCGAATACGAGCGCATCAAGCAGGCGGCCCACCGCCTGGACCGAATGCCGCAGCTCGGTCGCGATTACATGGCGGTCGAGGTGTGGATCGAAGAGACGCTGACCGAGCGCCTGCCCGAGGTCAACGTGGACGATCTCGAGGCTGCCTGGCGCTGGTTGCTCGCGCGGGCCAAAATGACGCGACATCACCGCATCACGCGGGAGGAGCTGTCGGTGCGCGAGCACATGAGCATAATATTGCGCCGCCTTGCCGGTGCCGGATTCGTCGAGTTCAGCCTGCTCTTCGATCCCTTGCGAGGCGTGCCGGTGCTCATCGTCAACCTGCTCGCAGTGCTGGAGCTGGTACGCGAATCTCTGATCGAGATGACTCAATCGGAGCCGTTCGCGCCCATCTATGTGAAGATCGCCCATGAGGGGAGTTGAAGAGGTTGGCAGACCATTTGTTGCTTACTACTGTTGACGGCGAAAATTTGGTCTTTAATTTCGTCTCCCCCTTTTCGTTCAGTTGCAAGCAACTGAACGAAAAGGGGGAGATTGATAAAACGGCAAGACCAGCTTCCTTAGTTCCGGCTCGTCCGGCTCAGTGTTGACGGTTCCGGCGAAGTTTTTGGTGTTATATAGGTCTCGTGTTTTTGTGCAGTTGCGCAGTTTGCAACTGCACAAAAACACGAGAAGGAATCCGGCAAAGCCAGCCTTGCCGGTTCCGGCTTGTCCGGCTCGGGGTACTTTTCAAGCGAGATCACCGCTGCGCAACAGATTTGGTTAGAGTGGAGCATGCTGAATCCAAGTGAAGTGAAAACCGTTCTCGAGGCGGCGCTGCTCGCGGGGAGGGCGCCGCTGTCGATTGCAGAGCTGCGCCGCCTGTTCGACGAGGATATCGGTGCCGATACCGTGCGCAGGCTGCTCGACGAGTTGCGCCTCACCTGGAAGGATCGTGGTGTGGAGCTGGTGAACCTCGCCAGCGGCTGGCGTTTTCAGACGCGCCCTGCGTTCCAAAGATACTTGGAGCGTATCAGTCCGGAAAGGCCGCCGCGCTACTCACGCGCGGTCCTCGAGACCTTGGCCATAATTGCCTACCGCCAGCCGGTGACGCGCGGCGACATCGAGGATATCCGCGGCGTGACCGTATCTCCCGGCTCTCTCAAGGCCCTGGAGAGCCGCGGATGGATCGATATCGTCGGGCATCGGGACGTGCCCGGCCGCCCCGCACTCTATGCGACAACCAAGGCTTTCCTCGACGATCTGGGCTTGAGATCGCTGCAGGAACTGCCGCCCCTCGAAGAAATAGTCCGAACCATTGACCTCAACCCAGAAGAAACGCCCCCCGCAGCGACCGCCAATCCGCAGGCCGAAACGCCGGAGCCCGATCCGCCCGAAGCAGCCGAGTCCTCTCCGCCGGTCTGAGGGCACGAAGCTTCAAAAAACGCTGGCGCAAGCCGGCCTGGGGTCGCGCCGGACGATGGAGGCGGCAATTGCAGCCGGCCGCGTCATGATCGGCGGCAAGCCCGCGACCTTGGGTCAGCGGGTGGCGGCGTCGGAGCGCATTTCGCTGGACGGACGGCCTATTCGGACAGAAACGGCGCGGGATCGCGAGCCGCGCGTGCTGCTCTATTACAAACCGGCCGGGGAAATCGTCAGCCGAGACGATCCTAAGGGGCGCCCGAGCGTTTTCGATCACTTGCCGCCGCTGCGGGGTGCGCAGTGGATCGCGATAGGCAGACTGGATTTCAACACCAGCGGCCTGCTCGTATTCACCACTTCCGGGGATCTCGCCAACCACCTCATGCACCCGCGCAATGAGTTCGAGCGCGAATACGCCGTGCGCGTGGCCGGGCAACTCAGCGAAGACCAGATCCGGCGCCTGAAGACCGGAATCAAGCTCCGCGACGGACCAGCGCGGTTCGAACTTATCGAGCCGCGTGGTGGGGAGGGCCTGAACAGGTGGTACCAGGTTGTGTTGAGGGAAGGGCGGAACCGCGAGGTCCGGCGCATGTTCGAGGCGCTCGGTCTCAAGGTCAGTCGCCTGATTCGCGTGCGTTTTGGTCCATTTACGCTATCCCCGAGCCTTCACAGGGGCAAATGGGAGGAGGTTCCCGGTCGGGCTGTGCGCGGACTTGTCGCCAACCTTGGCTTGGGATCTCGCTCGGCCTAGGCCCTGACTGCCCCAGCGGCTGAATTTCGCGCTGAGCTCAAGTTTGACTCAGCGTTGATTCGCCTAGATTTTTTTGTTATACTTTTCCTGATTTGGAAATGGGCTGTTGCGGGCCCATTTTTTATTTTGGCGATTGAAATCCAGCCTAGGAATGCACGCATTGGAACAGGTTTTTGACCGGACTGTCCGGGGCCTCGGCTACGAGCTGGCCGACTTTGAAATATCTAACCGTGGCAGGATGTTGCGTGTGTTTATTGATAAAATACATGATGTACAATCCGAGCCGCGAAGCCTGATTACCCTGGCGGATTGCGAGGCGGTCAGTCGTCAATTGGCCCGGGTGCTCGAGGTCGAGGGCTTCGGATACGATCGGCTGGAGGTCTCATCGCCCGGGCTCGACCGCCGCCTGAAGAAAGCGGCTGATTTTGCCCGTTTTGCCGGGCAGACGGCCGAGATCAGGCTGCGCGAACCGCTCAATGGCCGCCGACGGTTTGTTGGAATCGTCCGCGGAATCAAAGATGATCAGGTGGAACTCGAAAGCGAAGGCGTCAGCTATGTATTCGCCCTCGCGAATCTCGAGCGTGCCCGCCTGGTGCCGCAGGTTAAGGCAGGAGGCAGAAAGTGAGCCGCGAACTGTTATTGCTGGTGGACGCGCTCGCGCGCGAAAAGAATGTCCACAAAGAGACCGTGTTCGGCGCTCTGGAAATGGCGATCGCCTCCGCGACGAAGAAGCGCTTCAGCGAAGACGTTGACATACGGGTGGCGGTGGACCGGAACACGGGCGACTTCGAGTCGTTCCGGCGCTGGCAGGTGGTGCCCGACGAGACGGTCGAGTTCCCGCCGCGTCAGATGGGGCTGGGCGAAGCGGTAAAGCAGTACGGCGAGGTCGCGCCGGGCGATTTCATCGAAGAGGCGCTCGAGCCGATCCCATTTGGCCGCATCGGTGCGCAGGCGGCCAAGCAGGTTATTCTGCAGAAGATCCGCGACGCCGAACGCGAGCAGCTTCTGAACGATTTCCTTGCGCGCGGGGACAAGCTCGTCACCGGCGCCATCAAGCGTATCGAACGCGGCAATGCGATCGTCGAGGCAGGCCGCGTAGAGGCGGTACTTCCGCGCGATCAGATGATCCCGAAGGAAAACCTTCGGGTTGGGGACCGCGTGCGCGCATTCCTGTTGCGCATCGACCGCAACGTGCGGGGACCGCAACTGGTGCTCTCGCGGACCGCGCCGGAGTTCATCAGTGAACTGTTCCGGCTCGAAGTGCCCGAAATCGAAGAGGGGCTGCTGGAAATCAAAGCGGCCGCACGCGACCCAGGCGTACGCGCCAAGATCGCCGTCCATACCAAGGACCAGCGCATCGATCCCATAGGCACCTGTGTCGGCATGCGCGGCTCGCGTGTGCAAGCGGTAACCCAGGAGTTGGCCGGCGAGCGCGTCGATATCGTGTTGTGGTCGGCGGATCCCGCGCAGCTTGTCATCGGAGCGCTGGCACCGGCAGAGGTTTCGAGCATCATCGTCGATGAGGACACGCACAGCATGGACGTGGTGGTGGACGAGGAGAATCTCGCCATCGCCATCGGCCGAGCCGGCCAAAATGTCAGGCTTGCCTCCGAGCTTACCGGCTGGACCATCAACTTGATGACCGAGGAAGAGTCGAAACAAAAGAGCGAGGAAGAGACCGGCTCGGCGCGCAGCCTGTTCATGGAGAAACTCGATATCGACGAGGAGGTGGCGGGCATACTTATCCAGGAGGGCTTTTCGACTCTCGAAGAGGTCGCTTACGTACCCATCCAGGAAATGCTCAACATCGATGGCCTCGACGAGACGACCGTCAATGAGCTGAGGAGCCGCGCACGAGACGCTCTGTTGGTGCAGGCGATTGCGAGCGAGGAGCAGGCCGAAAAATCCGATCCGGACCTGGTGCAACTGGAAGGCATGGACAGCGACCTGATCGCCAAACTGGCGCAGAAGGGCGTAAAGACCCGCGATGACCTCGCGGACCTCGCCATCGACGACTTGGTGGAACTTACCGGCATCGACGCCGAACGCGGCAAGAGCCTTATCATGAAAGCGCGTGCGCACTGGTTCGCCGAAGGGTAACGGAAACACGATGGCACAGACTAGCGTTGAACAATTTGCCGGTGAACTGAGGATGCCGCCGCAGGTGCTGCTCGAGCAGCTCCGCGCGGCCGGAGTCCACAAGCAGGTCGCCGGCGACATCCTCTCGGAGCAAGACAAGACCATGCTCCTGGATTATCTGCGCAAGGTTCACGGCACGGCCGAGCCCAAGGCCAAGATCACGCTGAAGCGCAAGCAGACCTCGGAGATCGTCAAGCGGTCCGACACGAGCGGCAAGGCGCGCGTCATCCAGGTGGAGGTCAAGAAGAAGCGCGTTTTCGTGAAGCGAGATATCCCTGAGCCGGCGCCCACGCCGCCGGCGGCCGAAGCGCCGGCGCCGGCGCCGGCCGAAGGGGGGATCGGCGCCCGCGAGACCGAGATTCGCAAGCAGGAGCGTGCGCGCGACGAAGAGCTTGCGGCACGCCAGGCTGCCGAGGTGGCAGAGAAGCAGGAGCGCGAGAGGCGTCTTGCCGAGCAACGTGAGGCGGAGCAAGCAAAGCCGGCGACCGAGCCGGCAAAGGCGGCGACGGAGCCGGCCAAAGCGGCGGAGGCGGCCGAACCCGCCGGCGTCACTACGCTGCACAAACCCAAGGCGACCGAAGTCGCCGAGAAGGCCGAGAAGAAGGTCAAGAAGAAAGAGGTCACGGTCTGGAAGGATGAGAGCGCCTCCAAGCGGCGCACCATTAAGACGCGCGGTGACGTTCAGGGCGCGTCGGGCTGGCATACTCCCAAAGGTGCGCGGCACAGACACGCCGTGACGGCACCCGAACCGACCAATCAGTTCGTCGCACCGGCCGAGCCGGTGTCGCGAGAAGTTCGCGTGCCTGAGACGATTTCAGTCGCCGATCTGGCGCATAAGATGTCGGTCAAAGCGACCGAACTGATCAAGGTGCTGATGAAACTGGGCAGCATGGTGACCATTAACCAAGTGCTGGACCAGGAAACAGCGATGATCGTGGTGCAGGAATTAGGGCATACGCCGGTTGCAGCAAAGCTGGACGATCCCGAGATTTACCTTGTCGAGGCGCCCGAGCACCATTTGAGCGAGGCCACGCCGCGCGCGCCGGTCGTCACCGTCATGGGCCACGTCGACCACGGCAAGACTTCGCTGCTGGACTACATACGCCGCACGCGCGTGGCTTCGGGAGAGGCGGGCGGCATCACGCAGCACATCGGTGCCTATCACGTGCAGACGCCGCGGGGCATGGTGACATTTCTCGACACTCCGGGTCACGAGGCGTTCAGCGCCATGCGCGCCCGAGGTGCGAGAGTCACCGACATCGTGATCCTGGTCGTCGCTGCCGACGACGGCGTCATGCCGCAAACGATCGAAGCAATCAACCACGCCAGGGCGGCGAACGTTCCGTTGGTCGTAGCGCTCAACAAAATCGACAAGCCGGAGGCCAATCCGGACCGCGTCAAGCAGGAGTTGGTGGCGCAGGGCGTGGTGCCGGAAGAATACGGCGGCGACTCGCCGTTCATTCCGGTATCGGCGAAGACCGGGAAAGGCATCGACGAGCTGCTCGAGCAGGTCCTGCTGCATGCGGAGGTGATGGAACTGAAGGCTCCCGTGGATGCGCCGGCCAAGGGCTTGGTGATCGAGGCACGTCTGGACAAAGGCAGGGGGCCGGTGGCAACCATTCTGGTGCAGTCCGGTACGCTCAGGCGCGGTGATGTCGTGCTGGCAGGCGCTGTTTTCGGGCGGGTGCGCGCCATGACCGACGAAAAAGGGGAGATGGTCCAGGAGGCCGGCCCTTCGATCCCGGTGGAAGTGCAGGGTTTGTCCGACGTTCCTGCGGCCGGTGAAGATGTCATCGCGCTCAGTGACGAGCGCAAGGCGCGCGAGATCGCATTGTTCCGGCAGGGCAAATTCCGCGATGTCAAATTGGCCAAGAAACAGGCGGCCAAGCTCGAAAATATGTTCGAGCAGATCGGCGAGGGCGCAGTCAAGATGTTGCCCCTCTTGATCAAAGCGGACGTACAGGGTTCGCAAGAGGCGCTGGTGCACGCGCTGAGCCGGCTTTCCACCGATGAGGTCAAGGTCAACGTGGTTCACGGGGGAGTGGGCGGCATCACTGAATCCGATGTGAACCTGGCACTCGCCTCGAAGGCGGTGATCATCGGCTTCAACACGCGAGCCGATGGGGCTGCGCGAAAGCTGGCCGAATCGAGCGGGGTCGATATCCGCTACTACAACATCATCTACGAAGCTGTCGATGAGGTGAAGGCCGCGCTGTCGGGAATGCTCGCGCCGGAGAAGAAAGAATCTGTTCTCGGCCTGATCGAGGTCCGCCAGATTTACCGGATTTCCAAGGTCGGGACCGTCGCCGGATGCATGGTGCTCGAAGGCCTGGTGCGCCGGGGCTCGCGCGTGCGCGTCCTGCGCGACAATATCGTCGTCCACGACGGCGAATTCGATTCCCTCAAGCGCTTCAAGGACGACGTGCGGGAAGTGAAGGGAGGCTTCGAATGCGGTTTGTCGCTCAAGGGCTATAACGAGCTCAAGGTCGGCGACCAGCTCGAGGTCTACGAGGTTCAGGAAGTGGCCCGGACGCTTTAGGCTCTTGGGCACTTACAGGTTTCCTGTCGACAGGCGAAGATTCGGTTTTTCAGTACGTCTCCCCCTTTTCGTGCAGTTGCAGGCAACTGCACGAAAAGGGGGAGATTGATAAACGGCAAAACCAGCTTCCTTAGTTCCGGCTATACCGGTTTAGAAAGAACGGGGTCTGTCCCCGTTTCTTGGCAAATGACACATGGGCAGGCAGACACAGCGGCTGCGAAGAATAGCCGATCAGATTCAGCGCGAGCTCTCGGAAATCATCCGGCTGGAACTCAAGGATCCGCGCGTCGGCATGATCACCCTTACCGAGGTCGAGGTTTCCACCGATCTTGCCCACGCGAAAGTGTTTTTCACCATGCTGGGCGATGCACAGGCCCTGGCGCTGGCCGAGTCGGGACTGAGCCACGCGGCGGGATTCCTTCGCTCGGTGCTTGCCAAGCGCATAAGCACCCACAATGTGCCGGAACTGCATTTCGTTCATGACGCCTCCGTAGAGCGCGGGGTATACCTGTCGCAGCTGATCGACGACGCCGTTTCCGGGCGTCAGCGATAGGAATAATTGGGGTCAGAGTAACTTTTCCCGTCTATCTCGTCTGCGGAGGTACGGTTGAGGAAAAGTTACTCTGACCCCAATTATTCATCTGCGGAAGTACGGTTGAGGAAAAGTTACTCTGACCCCAATTATTCACATGACAAACCGGCTGCCCAGGCGCCGCATCGACGGCGTTCTGCTATTCCATAAGCCCGCGGGTATCAGCTCCAACGGTGCGCTGCAGCAGGTCAAGCGCCTGTTCTCGGCAGAGCGCGCCGGGCATACCGGGACGCTGGATCCGATGGCAAGCGGCTTGCTTCCGATCTGTTTCGGCGAAGCCACGAAATTCGCAGCCGAGCTGCTCGACAGCGAAAAGCGCTATCGCGCGCGTGTGCGCCTTGGCGAGCGGACCGACACCGGAGACGCAGAAGGGACGGTGATCGAGCGCAGGCAAGCGCGGGTATCGCGCGCGCAGGTGATCGAGGCGCTTACGCGTTTTCGCGGCGACATCGAGCAAGTTCCGCCGATGTACTCGGCCATCAAACACCAGGGCAGGCCGTTGTACGACTACGCGAGAAAAGGCAAGGAAATCGAGCGCAAGCCGCGGCTGGTTCGCATCAGCGCCATCGAACTGTGCGGGTTCGAGGCAGGGGAAGCTCTTGTCGAGCTGACCTGCAGCAAGGGCACTTACGTGCGCGTACTGGCGGAGGATCTGGGCGAGGCCCTCGGTTGCGGCGCCCATCTCTCGGGACTGGTACGAACGGGGGTCGGGCAGCTGCGACTGGAACAGGCGCACACATTCGAGGAACTCGCAGAATCGGACGCGGGCGAGCGCTGCGCGTGGCTCCTGCCGGTCGATTCACTTTTGGGGAATCGACCGGCGATCACGCTTGCCGACCCGCTTGCGTTGCGGTTTACGCACGGACAGGTGATTCAATGCGGTACGGCGCAGGCGGGCAGAGTCCGCGTCTATGGCCCGGGCGAGATGTTCCTCGGTGTCGCGACGGTGGAGACCCCGGGAATAGTGCGACCACAGCGCCTGATGCGGCAGGACTGACGCCCTCGCTCCGGGGGGACGGATTCCTCCCCGCGCGTCCGCGAAGAAAAGGGCGGGAGAAGTCGGAAAGGCTTGTGGAAGACGCTGATTCCAAGATAAAATTACCGCCTTTTCGGATCAGAGAGAATTCGCATGTCAGCCACTGTAGCCCAGAAGGCGCAAATCATCGGTGAACATCAGCGCGCGCCCGGCGACACCGGATCTCCCGAGGTGCAGGTCGCGCTGCTGACCTCCCGCATTAACGGCCTTACGGATCACTTCAAGGCCCACGTCAAGGATCACCATTCACGCCGCGGCCTGTTGATGATGGTGAGCCAGCGCCGCAAACTGCTCGATTACCTCAAGCGCAAGAACTCGGGGAAATATCGGCAGTTGATCGACAAGCTTGGCCTGCGCAAGTAGATACCCTCAAAGACGCCCACCACACCGTGGGCGTTTTTGCGTTGTGCTTCTGGCTGTGAACGGGAGCGGGGGTCCGAGCAGGGCGTCTTTTAACCTCATTTCAGGAATCCTATGTCGCTGAACCCAATCAGGAAGACCTTCACGTATGGCGCGCACCAGGTCACGCTGGAGACCGGCGAAATCGCTCGCCAAGCCGATGGAGCCGTGCTCGTCAACATGGACGATACGGTCGTCCTGTGTTCTGTAGTCGGCAAGAGGGGGGCCAAACCCGGACAGGACTTTTTTCCGCTAACGGTCGACTACGTCGAGAAGACTTATGCCGCAGGAAAGATCCCCGGCGGCTTTTTCAAGCGCGAGGGACGTCCGTCGGAGAAGGAAACCCTGACCTCGCGGCTTATCGACCGGCCCATCCGGCCGCTGTTTCCCGATGGCTTTTACAACGAGGTGCACGTAGTCGCAACGGTCATGTCGGTCAACCCGGAGGTTGACCCCGACATCGCCGCGTTGCTGGGGGCCTCGGCGGCGCTGACGCTCTCGGGCATACCCTTCAACGGCCCCATCGGCGCGGCGCGGGTTGGCTATATCGATGGCCAGTATGTATTGAATCCGACGGCGACCCAGCTCAGCGAGAGCGCGCTCAACCTGGTCGTGGCCGGCACCGAACACGCGGTCCTTATGGTCGAGTCGGAAGCGAAGGAGTTGTCCGAGGAAGTCATGCTCGGATCCGTAGTGTTCGGACACCAGCAAATGCAGACGGCAATTCAAGCGATCCTCGAACTCGCGGACATGGCGGCAAAGCCGGTTTGGGATTGGAAGCCAATGCCAAAGGGCGAGGAGCTCGTCAATCGCATCAGCGAGCTCGCCGAAGCCGAACTGCGGGCGGCTTTTTCCATCCGCCAGAAACAAGCGCGGTCCGAGGCGATCGACAAACTCTGGACGCGCGTCTTTGAAGCGGTGGGCGTCGGCAGCGAAGGCGGGCCCGACGCAAACACGGTCAAGGATATCTGCTTTGCACTGGAATCCAAGATCGTTCGCAACCAGATACTCGACGGTGAACCGCGCATCGATGGCCGCGACACGCGCACGGTGCGGCCGATCAGCGTGCGCGCCGGCGTGCTGCCGCGCACCCATGGCTCGGCGCTGTTCACGCGAGGCGAGACGCAGGCGATGGTGGTGGCGACGCTGGGCACCGGACGCGACGAGCAGATCATCGACGCGCTCATGGGCGAGTACAAGGATCGCTTCATGCTCCATTACAACATGCCGCCGTTCGCCACCGGCGAGACCGGCCGCATGGGCACGCCCAAGCGGCGCGAGATCGGGCATGGCCGCTTGGCAAAGCGCGCGCTCTTGGCGGTGCTTCCGAGTCCGGAGGAGTTCGCCTATTCGATCCGCGTGGTGTCCGAAATCACCGAATCGAACGGCTCCTCCTCCATGGCGAGCGTGTGCGGGGCGAGCCTCGCGCTCATGGACGCGGGCGTGCCGATCAAGACCCACGTTGCCGGAATCGCGATGGGCCTGATCAAGGAGGGCAGCCGCTTCGCCGTGCTCACCGACATTCTCGGCGATGAGGATCATCTGGGGGACATGGACTTCAAGGTCGCCGGCACGGTAAATGGCGTTACCGCGCTGCAGATGGACATCAAGATCGAAGGCATCACCAAGGAAATCATGCAGGTGGCTCTGGCGCAGGCACAGGCGGGGCGCCTGCATATCCTCGAGATCATGAGGGATGCCCTGGAAGGTTCGCGCTCCGACATCTCCGTGCACGCCCCGCGCATCATCAAGATGAAAATCAACCCGGAGAAGATCCGCGATGTTATCGGCAAGGGCGGTGTGGTTATCCGCGGACTGCAAGAGGAAACCGGGACGACCATCGAGATTTCCGACGACGGCACGATTTCCATCGCCTGTGTGAGTTCCGAGGGCGGCGCGGCGGCCAAGCGGCGCATCGAGGACATCACCGCCGACGTCGAGATCGGCCGGGTCTACGACGGCACGGTGCTCAAGCTGCTCGACTTCGGCGCCATCGTGCAGGTGCTGCCCGGCAAGGACGGACTGCTGCACATATCGCAAATAAGCCAGGAGCGGGTCAACCTGGTCACCGACCACTTGAAGGAGGGTCAGGTGGTCAAGGTCAAGGTGCTGGAGGCCGACGAGAAGGGCCGCATCCGGCTGAGCATGAAGGCGGTGAAAGAGTCCCCGCCGGCAGCGTCAGACTGAGTGAGCGCTGCCGTGGTCGCCCACGGCGGGCTTATCCGCGCTGCACTCTCGGTTTGCCTTGGAATCAACCTGCGACAGTTTCCGGAGACGGCCATCGCTTAAGCGCCAAGCTCGGTAGGCGAGCCGTTATCTTCGTTTGTTCCTAACGCGGCTTGTGCGTCGCGCAGAACTCAACGAACAAACTCCCCTCCATGGGCTTGGCAATGAAATACCCCTGCGCCAGCTCGCAAGCCGCGGCCTTCAGCGCATCCCAATCCGCCTGCGTTT
The DNA here is from genome assembly GCA_016210745.1 of Betaproteobacteria bacterium. GTDB lineage: Bacteria > Pseudomonadota > Gammaproteobacteria > Burkholderiales > SG8-39 > JACQTO01. The sequence goes on along the minus strand of JACQTO010000041.1, from coordinate 7,302 downwards.
CCACGCCTTCGGCGACGCTCTTGATACCCAGCCGGCGCGCCATTTGCACGCTCGACTCGACGATAGTGCGCAACGAATCGTTCGCCGCGCAGCCCGCCACGAAACCTTGGTCGATCTTGAGTTCGGTGAAGGGCACGCGCGTCAACTGTCGCAGGCTGGAAAAACCCGTACCGTAGTCGTCCACCGAGAGGCCGAAACCCCGCATCCGCAGACGGGCAAGATTTTCCAGAGCGGGTGCAACCTCGGTCATGGCTGCGGATTCCGTGATTTCGAGAATCATATGCCGCGGATCGAGCCCGGCGGACCGCACCGCTTGCGTGACCCGGTCCGCCAGCGTCGTGTCGGATAGCGAGACAAGCGAGAGGTTCACCGACACCGTCAGCTCCAGCCCGCGCTCGATCCAGTTCCGGCACGCTTCCGCGGCCTTTCCCAGCATCTGGAACGTGAGCTCGTCGATTTTCTCACCCTGCTCGAGCAGGGCGATGAACGCATGCGGGCCGACGAGACCGTGCTCGGGATGACGCCAACGGGCCAGCGCTTCCGCGCCGGCAATCCGGCCCGAGTTCAGTTCCACCTTGGGCTGGAAAAACGTCTCGAACTGCTGTTCTTCCACGCCGTTCAGGATCTGTTCGAGACTGAAGCTCGGGTTACTGGCGGAGGGACGCGCCAAATTGGAATTCGGCCTCTGGTGCCGTGCAATCAGTTCTTCTAGCCCAACGCGCGTCACGGGCTTCTCGATCACACCCAGGAGGTGCACGCCGTAGGCCCGTGCCATCTTGTGCACGGAGTTCAGTAGCGCTCGCTCCTTCCCGCTGTTGATGATCACGGAGGCAGGGCTGTTTTCCTGTCCCAGATGCCGGAGAAGCTCCATCCCGTCCATTTCCGGCATATCCAGATCGCATATCACGAGGTCCACGGGCGCGGGCGCCGCGTCGCGAATCAGTACCAGCGCCTGACTGCCATCGCTGGCCTCCAGCACCTCCCGTGCACCCAGGGAGCGCAGCATGCGCGCCATCGTGCGGCGCTGAAAGTCGTGGTCTTCGACCACCAGCGCGACCAGGCCTTCACCTACTGTCATAATTTCTCCTTGTTCGTGCCCTGCGCTTCGGCAAGATGTGCCGCGAGCCGTTGCAGCGCCGCCTTCACCGCATCCGCATTGTTTGGCCCGCCCTGCCGCGCGGTCTTTTCGAACGCTTCGGACTCGGCCGCAAGCTCGCGCGCACCCACCATCCGGCTTGCGCCCTTCATTCGATGAGCGATCCGCCCGCATGCCGCAAGGTCCTTGTCCTTCAGCGCCGCCTCCAGCTGCGCGAGGTCGGATCGGGTTTGCTCCATGAAATCCTGCAGGATGTCCATTCTGTCGGCCGCGTTCACGGCGATCTTGTCCAGTTCCCCATAGTCGATCGGCGTTCCTTGCGCGGTGCCGTCCGGCTCGCTCCCGGCAAGCACTGGCCTTGGGAAACTCGCAGTCGCAGCCGGCATCCATTTCGCCAGCGCCTCCTTCAGGGCGGTCAGCTCGACCGGCTTGGTCAGGACGTCGTCCATGCCGGCGGCGCGGCACTGCGCCGCCGCGTCGGGGAGCACATTGGCGGTCCAGGCGATGATCGGCGTCCGGGGTCGGCCTTCCCTCGCTTCGATAGCGCGCACAGCGCGCGAAAAAGCATAGCCGTCCATTACCGGCATGTTGCAGTCCACGATGACCGAAGCGAATTCCCCGCCTTGCCACAGGGCGAGCGCCTCTTGTCCATCCGCCGCCGTCTGCGCCCGTAGGCCCAGCGCGGCGAGCTGACGGGTCAGCAGATTGCGATTGATCGGGTGGTCGTCCACCGCGAGCACCAGCGCGCCTTCTCCAGGCGCGGCTCGCGCTGTTTGCGCTGTGGCAACGGCGGTGGCGAGGGCCGCGGCCTTGCCGGCGTCTTCGGCCGACGCGGCGTCCAAGATCGGCAGCGCGAACGACACGCTCATGGTAGTGCCTTCGCCCGGCTTGCTTTCCACGTCGATAGTACCGCCCATCATCTCTGCCAGGCGGCGGCTGATCGACAGCCCAAGGCCGGTTCCGCCATACAGGCGCGCGGTATCCGTTGTCGCCTGCTCGAAGGGCCGAAACAGGCGCTGCAGCGCTTCCGGCGCGATGCCGATGCCGGTGTCCTTGACCGAAAGGCGCACGGTGTCGGCGCGGTCTTCCCGCGCGATGAGTTCAGCGCGGACTTCCACATAGCCCTGGGCCGTGAACTTGACCGCGTTGCTCACGAAATTGCCGAGGATCTGCATCAGGCGCAGCGGGTCCGCGAGCAGCGCGGGGCTGATGCGCGGGTCCGAAATCTGCCGCAGCATGAGCCCCTTGGTGCTTGCCACCGCCGAATACGTATTCACCACACGGCGCAGAATTTGCGCGATCGACACTCGTTCCGTCCGGATTTCGAGCTTTCCCGCCTCGATCCTGGCGTGGTCGAGCACATCATCGATGATCCGCACCAGGCTGCGCCCAGAATCCCGCGCGGCCTCCAGCGCCTCGCGTTGCTCGCCGTCGAGCCGCGAGAAACCGAGCAGTTCCAGCATCCCGAGCATGCCGTTGAGGGGCGTGCGAATTTCGTGGCTCATGGTGGCGAGGAAGGAATCCTTGGCGCGGTTGGCCAGTTCCGCCGCGTTCTTGGCGGCGAGCAGGGCCTGCTCGGCCTGCTTGCGTTCGGTGACGTCAATTATCATGACATAAAAGCCGGCAGGCCGGCCCGATGCATTCGGCTGGGGCACCAGGCTCACCGCCAGAGCACGCTCGGGCTCGGCTTCGCTTCGGTGCGTTCGCTCATACTGGACCGTTTCACCCGCCAGGGCCGCTCTTATAAACGGCTCGATGGCCCGGTAGGTCTCGCCACCGGCAATCAAGTGCAAGTGGCGGCCGCGGATACCGGGCACCGTTTGGCCGTACAGCGCCGCGTAGGCCGAGTTGGCGAAGCGGCAGATTTCGTTCTCGTCGTAATGCCCGATCATCGCCGGGACGTTATCGGTGATGAGCCGCAACTGGGCTTCGTTGGCGGCGAGCGCGAGCTGCGCGCGCTTGCGTTCGGTGATGTCGGCATTGATGCCGATCACCCGCAGCGCCCGCCCCTGCGCGTCCCGCTCCACCACCTTGCCGTAGCTTTCGATCCAGCGCCACTCGCGGTTCTTGGCGCGCACCTGGTGCTCGACCCGGTACTCGGAGGTGCGCCCGCTCGCCGCGTCGGCGGCGGCCGCGCGCAGCCGATCCCGATCGGAAGGGGGCGCCAGCTTCAGCAGGTCGTCGGTCGTGGTCACGCAAGGCTGCGGCTCCTTGCCGATCATCGCTGCCCAGCGCTGGTCGAGGGACACCTGGCCGCTGCACACATCGGCGTCCCACATCGAAAGGCCCGTGGCCGTGAGCGCCAGATCGAGGCGATTTCTCTCTTGCGCCAGTGCCTGCTCGGCCGCCTTGCGTTTTGTGATATCGGTTGCCACGCCGAGAAACCCGATGACCGAGCCCGCGCCGTCGCGCATGGCGGACACCGACAGCAGCACCTGCAGCCGTGCGCCGTCTTTGCGAACGTAGGTCCATTCATGCGCGTTGGGCAGGTTGCGGCGCGTTTTTGCGACGAAGACCTCGAAGCCGGGCGCAATGGTCTCGCCCAGTTCCTCGGAGAATTGTCGCGCGCGCGCGACGATCTCGGCGGGGTCGTGAGCCACCGCCGGCGTCTGCGAGCCGACAAGTTCCGCAGCCGCGTAGCCGAGCATCCGCTCGGCGGCCGGATTGAAGCTCCGGATCACGCCCTCGGCGTCGGTCGAGATGATAGCCACGTCCGCGGCGTCCAGCAGCGCCTTGCGCGCACGCGCCGCCTCCTCGCTGCGCTCGCGCGCAGCGCGCGAATATGCGAACTGTCGGCGGATCAGCACGTAGGTGAGCGCGAGCAGGGCCACGATCACGAGCGTGACTCCGAGGGCGGCTGCGACGGCAATTTTGCGCAGTCGCTTCTCCTCGAGGTCGCGGTTCTGGAGCTGCCGCCACTCCTCTGCCTCCATCTCCTGCAGAATCTCGATTGAACTCTGCCGCAGCACCTCGCGTTGTGGTGTGTCTGCGATGTACTCACGGGCCGCATCGAGCCCCTGGTTCTTGCGCAACATCACTGTGTGGGCGTGGGTCGCAAGGCGCGCATCTACCGCGGCGCGCAGCTGTTTCCAGCTTTCGGTCTGTCGGGAGTTGTCATCAACCAACGCCTTGATCCGTGGCAGCGCTGTTTCCAGCGACGAAATCGCCGCGTCGCGTTCGGCGAGCCGCGCTGCGTTCTCCGAAACGAGGTATCCGCGCACGCTCGACTCGATACGGAACAGATCTGCCCTGGCGTCCGCGAGGGCATCGAGAGTCTGGAAAGTCTGCGACACCCAGCGCCCCGCGTCGAGCGCGTCGTGCGACGCCTTCCACATATTGCCGGCGATCGCCAGAACCATCACTATTGCGGCGGCGAACGAGACAAGGACCTTGTTTTCGAACTTCGAGCGCACTTTCATCGTATCTTTTTCGACGCTTGCCGCCGCGCGCGATCAGGATGCAAGTGTTGCGAAGCAGAAATATTAACCGAAACGTGGGAAGTAAGGCCGCAGCGCATGCAAAACGATGCTTGCGGCACATTCCCACGATGCCGCCTCGTTGTCGCGTGTTTCAATGACTAAGGGCGCCCGCGAGCGCCCTTTTTCGTCATCCCTTTACTTCTCGATCGCGGTCAGCCTGCAGTCTGACGCTCCCGCAGTTCGTCGAGGGTCTTGCAGTCGATGCACAGTGTCGCGGTGGGACGGGCTTCGAGCCGCTTGAGTCCGATCTCGACGCCGCAATTGTTGCAAAAGCCATACTCATCCGCGTCTATCCTGGCAATCGTTTCCTCGATCTTCTTGATCAGTTTGCGTTCCCTGTCGCGGTTGCGCAGTTCCAGCGCGATGTCCGATTCCTGACTGGCGCGGTCGTTCGGATCGGCGAACACGGTCGCCTCGTCCTGCATCGTCTGCACGGTCCTGTCGATGTCCTGAGAGAGTTCCTCCTTCAGCGCTTCCAGCACGCTCTTGAAGTGTGCCCTCTGCTTCGGGTTCATATACTTCTCACCCTTCTTGGGCGTGTAGGGCGCAGAGGTCTTGTTCAGCAGTACCAAATTCAATGCTCCAATGGGACAAAAAGAAAGGCGACTTGATACCAGAAATCGGGGTCCGCGGCAAGCGATAACTCGCTTGGCGATGATTCGCCTAGGATACGCGATCGCCGCCGCATTGATGTCGCCGCCCCCCGAGGGTAAAATGGCTGCCCCTCGGGGTGTAGCGCAGCCTGGTAGCGCGCTTGCTTTGGGAGCAAGATGTCGGGAGTTCAAATCTCTCCACCCCGACCAGTATCATGGCTGTGCCGGACCTCGGGGTGCCTGTGCCAAGCGGACTGAGTGCCCGTAGCTCAATCGGATAGAGCACCAGCCTTCTAAGCTGGGGGTTGTGGGTTCGATTCCCGCCGGGCACGCCAGCATCAGCCAGGGGAACGGGCGTGAATCAGTGGTGGCGGTAGCTCAATGGTAGAGTCCTGGATTGTGATTCCAGTTGTTGTGGGTTCGAATCCCATCCGCCACCCCATTTGATTCAATGGGTTGCCTCAGGGCGATCCGTTCAATTGCTCCCACGTAGCCAAAACGTAGCTTTTTGCTCAACTTCTGGCACTGCGCGCGGGCCTCCGGAGAACCGGTCCAAGTATTCGGTCAGATGATCGCTCGAGAGGGGCGCGTAGCGCCGCACCATTTCCGAGGAGCGCCAGCCGCTCAACTCCTACAACACATGCATCAGGTGAGGCTCGCCGTCTTGGCATTAGCGGGGCCGCCTGCGAGTCTCACCTCTGGATTTGTGCTACGTTTCCGGTATTCGGAGGCTCCCGTGTCACCACAACCGGGATACCCTCCGCAAGGGGGAGTCGGATGGAAGAACCGATTAAGAGCGCGAAGGATGGTATCGTTTTGATAAGCGAGATCATCAAGGCAGCGGGCGACAATCCCAACGTCAAGGAGGCAGGCGCGAATCTTGGCCAGACCGCGCTCACCATCACTAAGACCATCAATAACGCGCTGCTCCCGCTGGCCGCGGTTAACTTTGCCTTCGACAAAGCACGAAAATATTTCGCCGAAAAGTTCACCCAAGATCTATCCGTGAAGGCGTCTTCAATTCCTCCCGAGCAAGTGATTGAACCTAAGGCTTCAATCGCAGGACCAGCACTCCAAGGTCTCGCATTTACTCATGAAGAACCAAATCTCAAGGACATGTACTTGAGCTTGCTCGCCACAGCGATGGACGGCCGTATAGCCGCAGAAGCACATCCCGCATTCGTCGAGATCATCAAACAGCTGACATCTCAGGAAGCGAGGCTGCTTGAGCAAGTGCTGAAATCTGAGGGCCAGACGGCCTTAGCCGAGATCCGAAAATCCACTTCTGGACAGCCCGGTTGGACGGACCTGTATCGCCACTTAGCGCCTCTGCGAGATAACAAGACGAATGCTCCGGTCGAAAACCCACGGTTCCCAGCGATGGTAGACAACTGGGTAAGGCTTGGGTTAGTGCAGGTGGACTACCAGACTCACCTCCTACCCACCGAAGGCAAATCGAACTACGATTGGGTGGAAGAAAGGCCGGAGTACCTGCGGCTTCGCTCTGCACATGAGAGCGAGACGGTGAAGGTCACCCACGCAGATGGGATAATGGGTAGAACAGCCCTCGGGATACAGTTTACCCGTGCGGTCGGACTTGCGGACCCCATCCACGCCGATTCCTTTTCATCGCCGTTAGCCGAAGCAGAAACGTAGCTGTTCTCAGCTATGGTTAATTACTTTTACACTATTTCTGGCTTCACAAGACCAATGGCGGGCGTTCCAGGTTATTGATAGATAAGACCCTAGCTTCTACGGGCGTTGCTTGTGATTCCAGTTGTTATGAGTTCGAATCCCATCCGCCACGCCATTTGGTTTTGGCACCAAGCGCAGGCCTCCGCGGAACCGCGCAGAGGCGCGAGTTCAATATTCGACGTATGTGAGCGGTCGGCGCGCATTCTCCCACCGGATTTCGGCTCGCCGCCAAGCGGTTCAGGCTTCAGAGCCTGATTGATTCGGCTATTTCCAGGCCTAAAGTTCGGAAAAGTCCAAGGTTGCAAAATAATCGTCCAGCGTTTCCGCGCGCCGAATCTGCGTGACGGAGCTGTCTTCACGCAGCAACAGTTCGGCGCAACGCAGCTTGCCGTTGTATTGAAAGCCCATCGCAAAGCCGTGCGCGCCGGCGTCGTGGATG
>JACQTO010000030.1 GCA_016210745.1 Betaproteobacteria bacterium | reverse complement strand
TGCGGGGGGTGGTTTTTTGGTTCCGGTTTTTTCGGGCTTTTGCGTCGCACCGCCACGAAAACACGGGATTGATAAACGGCAAGACCAACCTACTGTGCCGGTTTAAGATATTCGCCACAATGGATAGTATTGAATGCCGCTTCACTGCAGCACAGAAATCTGCTGACATCCCGGTATGACAACCGTCCCGGCAAAGAACGGCTGGTTCTGGCTCGTGCAGGGCGTCGACCTATTCCGCCGCAGCCCGGCGAAATGGCTCCTGATCGTGCTCGTCTACTGGTTGATGATTGCGCTCCTGAACCAGATCCCGGTCGTCGGCGCCCTGATCGCCACGATGCTGCTGCCGGCGTTTTCGGTCAGCTTCATGGTCATGTGCGACCAGCTCGCGCATCACCATGCGATAGGCGTGACGACGCTGTTTGCGGGCTTTCGCACGCGGCTCGCGCCGCTCATCACCTTGGGCGGGTTGTACTTGGCCTCGATCGTGGTCGTGCTCGGAATTTCGGCAGTCGCCGATAACGGCGTGTTGTGGCAGTGGGTGATCAGCGGCAAGGCGCCCCCCGCCGCGGCGATGCGCGACGGCAGCCTTTCGAGCGCGCTGCTGCTCGCCGCCGGGTTCGGCACCCCGGTGATGATGGCATTCTGGTTCGCGCCGGTGCTCACCGCGTGGCACGAGATGGGCGCAGTCAAGGCGCTGTTTTTCAGCTTCTTCGCTGCTTGGCGCAACTGGCGAGCGTTCCTGCTTTACGGCGCAATTCTGATGCTGATCGGGATAGGCATCTCGGTGATGATCGGCGTGGTCGGCCTTCTGACGGTCGCCAAGATCGTGCCCGGCGACGTCTTGCGGCTAAGCGCATTTCTGATTTCAATAGCCATCATGCCGGTAATTTTCGGCAGCTTCTATGCCGGTTACCGGGACCTATTTCCGAGCCATCCCGGGGCCGCGGAACCCCTCGTGCCGGTGAATTGAGGTTTCAGTGACCACGCGACTGCGCGAGATTCCGTACAACTACACCTCGTTTGCCGACCGCGAAATCGTAATTCGGCTGCTCGGGGAGCCGGCCTGGCAGACGCTGCTCGAATTGCGCACCGAACGCCGCACCGGCCGCTCGGCGCGCATGCTCTACGAAGTGCTTGGCGACATCTGGGTGGTGACGCGCAATCCTTATCTGCAGGACGACCTGCTGGAGAACGCGCGGCGGCGCGCGCTGCTGGTCGAGGCGCTGCGTCACCGCCTGGCGGAGATCGAGAAACGCAGACAGGGCTACGATGCCGAACGCGGCAACAATGCCGATCCGCAGACCACGGCGCGCAGCGAAAAAGTCGGCTTGCTGCTCGAGCGCGCGCGTCAGGCAGTCGATACGTTCGAAGCCGAATTCGAGCAGACGTTGGAGCTGCGCCGGCGCGTCCTTCGCAGTCTCGCCCGGTGTACGCGCCGCGACAACATCCGCTTCGACGGGCTGGATCGGGTCTCGCACGTCACCGACGCCACCGACTGGCGCGTCGAGTATCCGTTTGTGGTCATACACCCCGACACCGAGGACGAAGTCGCGGCGGTGGTGCGCGAGTGCATTCGGCTCGGTCTCACGCTCATTCCGCGCGGCGGCGGCACCGGCTACACCGGAGGCGCCATTCCGCTCACCCGCCACGCGGCAGTCATCAACACCGAAAAACTCGACTTCCTGTCTCCAATCGAATCCTTGCGTCTTCCCGGGCTGGATCGCGAGGCACCGACGGTGCACTGCGGCGCCGGGGTCGTCACGCGGCGAGTGATGGATGCGGCGGAGGCGGCAGGCTACGTATTTGCCGTGGATCCGACCTCGGCGGACGCTTCCTGCATCGGCGGCAATATCGCCATGAACGCAGGCGGCAAGAAGGCGGTGCTCTGGGGCACCGCCGTGGATAACCTCGCTTCCTGGCGCATGATCGACCCGAGCGGGTGTTTCCTCGAAGTGACGCGGCTCGACCACAATCTGGGCAGGATTCACGATGTCGATCGGGTGCGGTTTTCGGTGCAGCGCTTGCAGATCGACGCCGTTACGCCGCGCTCGGCGCCGGAGATCATCGAGATCCCGGGAAGCCGCTTTCGCAAGACCGGGCTCGGAAAAGACGTCACCGATAAGTTTCTCGCCGGACTGCCCGGAATACAAAAAGAGGGCTGCGACGGCATCATCACCTCGGCGCGCTTCATCGTGCACCGCATGCCCAAGTCGATCCGCACGTTCTGCCTGGAGTTCTTCGGCCAGGTGCGCGATTCGGTGCCGGCGATTGTCGAGATCAAGCGCTATCTCGACACCCTCCAGGGCCAGTCCGGCGGTGCGGGCGCGCGCGCCCCGGTCTTGCTTGCCGGCCTGGAACATATGGACGAGCGCTACCTCAAGGCCGTCGGTTACGCCACCAAGGCATCGGCCCGGAAAAGCGGCGCCGGCCGGCCGAAAATGGTGCTGATCGGCGACATCGTCGGCGATGATGACGAGGCGGTCGCGCAGGCTGGCGCGCGGGTCGTTGAAATTGCCGCGGTCCGCGGCGGCGAAGGCTTCATCGCGGTGAGTCCGGAGGCGCGGCGCACGTTCTGGCTCGACCGCGCCCGCACCGCCGCCATCGCCAGGCACACCAATGCCTTCAAGATCAACGAGGATGTGGTAATCCCCTTGGAGCGGCTCGGCGATTATTCCGACGGCATCGAGCGCATCAACATCGAGCTGTCGATCGCCAACAAACTCGCGCTCCTGGATGCGTTGGACGATTATGTCGCGGGCGAGCTGCCGCTGTTTCACCACGAGGACAAGCTGCCCTCGCCGGAACTGCTCGCCGACCGCCGCGCCCGCGCGCGCGCGCTTATTGCGCGCGTGCGCCGGCGCTGGCGCTACCTGCTGGAGCATTTGGACTGCTCGCTAGCCGAGGCCGAGCCCGAGATTATCGCGGCGAACGCGCCGGTCGCCGCCGCCGGCACGACCGTATTTCGGCTGCTGCAGGACCACACGCTGCGCGTGTCCTGGAAACAGGAGTTGCGCCCCGAACTTGCGGCGATATTCGACGGCCTGGTGTTCCGGCGCATCATCGAGGGGCTCGACGGCGTTCACCGGCAGGTGCTGGCCGCGCGCGTGTTCGTTGCGCTGCACATGCACGCCGGCGACGGCAACGTGCACACCAACATACCGGTGAACTCGGACAACTACGCGATGCTGCAGCAGGCCAAGCAGGCGGTTGCGCGCATCATGGCCCTGGCAAGATCGCTGGGCGGCGTGATTTCGGGGGAGCACGGCATCGGCATCACCAAACTGGAATTCCTCGGGGCCGAGGAAATCGAGCAATTCCAGTCCTACAAGCAGCGAATCGACCCCGAGGGCCGGTTCAATCGGGGCAAGCTGTTGCCCGGCGCCGACCTGACCAACGCCTATACGCCCTCGTTCAACCTGATCGGGACCGAGAGTCTGATCATGGAGCAGTCCGATCTGTGCAAGATCTCCGATTCCATCAAGGACTGCCTGCGCTGCGGCAAGTGCAAGCCGGCGTGCGCGACCCACGTGCCGCGCGCGAACCTTCTCTATTCCCCGCGCAACAAGATCCTGGCCGCCTCGCTCCTCGCCGAGGCGTTTCTCTACGAGGAGCAAACGCGACGCGGCGTGTCGCTGCGCCACTTCGACGAGTTCTCGGACATTGCCGACCATTGCACGGTGTGCCACAAGTGCGTCAACCCTTGCCCGGTCGACATCGATTTCGGCGACGTATCGATCGCGATGCTCAACTTCTTGCGCCGGCACGGCCAGAAACAGTTCAACCCGGGCAAGGCGGCGGCCATGGCGTTCCTTTCGGCCACCGATCCGCGCAGCATCAGGATCGCCCGCAAACTGATGATCGACTGGGGCTACCGGGCGCAACGCCTGGGCTACCGCATCGCCCGTGCGCTCGGAGCCGCCACCCAACAGACGCAAAGACCGCCCGCCACGGTGGGCAGGCCGCCGCTCATCTCTCCCATTGCGCGCTCGCAGATCGTTCACTTCTTCAATAAGCCGATGCCTGCCGGGCTGCCCAAGCGCACCTCGCGCGCGCTGCTCGAGATCGAAGACCGCAACATCATTCCCGTCATCCGCGATCCGGCCAAGGCGAGCGAGGAATCGGAGGCGGTCTTCTATTTTCCGGGATGCGGCTCGGAGCGCCTGTTCAGCCAGGTGGGCCTGGCAACCCAGGCGATGCTCTACGAGATCGGCTCGATTGTGGTGTTGCCGCCGGGGTACCTCTGCTGCGGCTATCCGCAGTCGGCCGCGGGCGACGAGGACAGCGGCCGGCGTATCACCACCGACAACCGCGTGCTTTTCCACCGCGTTGCCAATACGCTCAACTATCTCGATATCAAGACGGTAATCGTGTCCTGCGGCACCTGCATCGACCAATTGGAAAAGTATGAGTTCGACAAGATCTTTCCCGGCTGCCGGCTGCTCGATATCCACGAATACCTGCTGGAAAAGGGCGTAAAGCTGGACGGCCTTGGCGCCCAGGGCCTAGGCTACCTGTATCACGATCCCTGCCACACGCCGATCAAGACCGATGCGCCGCTCAAGGTCATCCGACAGCTAGTCGGGGCCGGCGTGCGGCTGAATGAGCGTTGTTGCGGCGAATCGGGCACGCTCGCCGTGACACGCCCGGACGTCTCGACCCAGGTGCGGTTTCGCAAGGAAGAGGAAATGAGAAAGGGCGCCGCCGCCCTGCGCACGTCCGGGGCCACCAACGCCCGGTCGAGAATTCTCACCACCTGTCCATCGTGTCTGCAAGGTCTTGCGCGTTACGCCGTCGACACCGGGGTCGAAGCCGATTACGTCGTGGTGGAAATGGCGCGCCAGCTTCTCGGGCCCGGGTGGATGGCGAACTACATCGAGCGCGCCAGAAGCGGCGGGATCGAACGGGTGCTGCTGTGAGCCCGGGAAATTATGACAATGGCGTGAAGAAATGCCGTTTGCGACCGTGCGAACACGCAAGCGCGTGACGAAATTCACAGTGAAGGGCTGTGAGTTGTGCGATTCTGGCCCGGTAGGGGTGCTTTGGCAGGACAGTTTCTGCCGCGTGGCGTACGTCGGTGATGCCGATTACCCCGGGATGTGCCGGGTGATTCTCAATCGGCATGTGGGAGAAATGACCGATCTGACTCCGCGCGAGCGCTCCCGGCTGATGAAAGTCGTGTTTGCGACCGAGTCGGCGTTGCGCGTGGTGGCACGCCCGGACAAGATCAACCTTGCGAGCCTGGGCAATGTCGTGCCGCACTTGCATTGGCACGTCATCCCGCGCTATCTCGACGATGGTCACTTTCCGCGCCCGATCTGGGCGCAGCCGGTGCGCTCACCGCGCAGGCGTGCGCTGCCGGATCGGCGCAAGCTTTCGCGGCGGCTGAAGGCCCTGCTCGGGAACGCTTGACGGCAAGCGCCGCCGGCGAACCAAAGCCGGCGCGGCGCGCTCAATCGCCCGCCCGGGCACCTCTGGCGTGACAAAGGAGAGCGAAATGACACACAGCGATTTTGTACCGGCATCGCGCCCGCTGCTTTGGGATGTACGCAGCTGCGACGAGTGGCTGTCTCGCGCGACCCTGAGCGACGCGCGCCAGGCTTGCCAGTCCCTGATCACCTTGCTCCAGGAACTCGAGGACGCTCCGCCGCGACAAACGCAATTCCTGCAAATCCTCGAGCGGCTGCGAGAGCCGCTGCTGATCGCGCAGGAAGAGCAGGCAAAGAAATTCGTTTCCAAGCCCTTGCCCCTCGGGCACGTGGACAGCACCGCGTTTGTGCAATCCTGCGATTTGTGGCTCGCGCTATTGCGCGCCTACCGGCGTTTGCTGCGCTCTGTGCTCAAGCACGGGGGCGGCGAGATCGCGGAGTCCCTGCCGCTGCTCCTGCAGCGCGCCACGGAATACACGGGCGAGCTGATCAGCACTCATCTGGTTGCCCGGCACGAAATAGGCGACTGGCTCTGGCAAGGACTGCACGAGACCTACGGATTCGCCGAGGCGCGGGGACTGGCGGAAGTGCCGGTGGCCGAGGCGCGCGCCCGCCTCCCCGGGGGATCGACGTGTGTGGCGGCTTACGTACGGCCGCTCTTGCTGGAGCTTGCCAATCCCTACGGGCTGACGCAGCGCGAAGTCACGTTGACGCGGCGCTGGGCGCATCGCTGGTCGCACAAGGTGCGCTTGACCACGAACGCGGCGGACCCCGGTGGATTTGCCGCTGATCTGGTCGGAAACTCCGGCGCGCAATGGACGGCGGCCGACGCCGGGGGCGCTTCGCTGCGATTCCTCGATACGAAAGAAGTGCTGCGCTCGTTGAAATCGAGGCTGAAACGACTCGCGGACGGCACTGCCCCGGCCGAGCTGGGTCTGGGCCGTGACTGCGTCCAGCCCGCCACCGGCGAGCTGCTGCAGACTTTGTTCGCCGCCTGGGGGCAAGCGCCGCGCCAGCCCACTTTTCCGCGCCGCCCCGGCGCCTTCAACTGCCAAGTGGTTTCCGGCGTGGCGGACATACACGTTACGCTTTCCGGCGGCGTAAAACCGGAAGAAATGAGCCCCTGGGACTATAGCCGGCACGACCACGAGCGGATGCACGTCTTTCAGCGAACCTTGCAGACCACTGCCAAGGAGCTTGCGCAGCCCGCAATCGAAGGCTGGGAGACGCTCGATGAGTCCGCGAACGGCTTCAGGCTGCGCCGGAGCGGAATCGGGGCACGCGTGGCGCATCGCCAACTGGTCGCAGTGCGCCCGCACGCGGCGCATCAGTTTATCCTGTGCGAAGTGCGCTGGCTGATGCAAACCACCGAAGGCGCGCTCGTGATCGGCACCAAAGCGATTCCAGGACTGGCGCAAGCAGTGGAAGTGAGCGCGGCGTCCAACGACCCGTTGCGGCGTGAACCCTTTGTTCAAGCGTTTGTGCTTCAAAGCGCGGCCGAGCAATCGCGAACCATCCTGTTGCCGGCTGGCTGGTATCTGAACGGGCGCCCGCTGTTGCTGAAGCTCGAGGGCGAGTCTGTTCGCATCCGGCTCGATTCGATGCTCGGACGCGGTTACGACTACGACCATGCGGGGTTTTCCCCCGACGCCTGACCGCTAAGGCAAGAACTCTCTCCAAAACCTGGTTTTGATCACGCCCGTTACCGGCTGTGCCCGGGGGCGGCTTTGCGGCTATCATTATCAGTCGTGGATAACCAAATGCCGCACTCATGAACTCAACCCAATGTCCCATTCCGACCGAGATCAAGCTGCACCAGAAATCACGCTTGCTGGAGATCAGTTACGCCGACGGCACGCGCTTTGAGCTGCCGCACGAGTTCTTGCGCGTGCATTCGCCTTCAGCGGAAGTGATCGGGCACGGGCCCGGCCAAGAAGTACTGCAGACCGGCAAGCTGCACGTCCACATCGGTGCAATCGAGCCAGTCGGAAACTATGCCATTCGGCCATCATTCTCCGATGGCCACGACAGCGGACTCTACACCTGGGACTATCTCTACGAACTTGGCGAGAACCGCGACGCGATGTGGCAGCGCTATTTGGAACAACTGCAGCAGGCCGGCGAAAGCCGCGATGAGGACCATTGCGCGGCGCACGGCTGCGGTTGCGGCGCGCGATGAACGTTGCACGCCAGGATGAATCCAACGACGATAGCCTCGCCATGAATACCCATTTCGGATTCCAGACCGTCGCCGAGGAAGAAAAGGCGAAGAAGGTCGCCGGCGTCTTCAGTTCGGTCGCCGAAAAATACGACCTGATGAACGATCTCATGTCGGGGGGGATGCATCGGCTGTGGAAGGCGTTCACGATTGCGCAGAGCGGCGTGCGCGAAGGCTCGCGCGTGCTCGACATCGCCGGCGGCTCGGGCGACCTCGCGCGCGAGTTCGCGCGGCGCGCCGGCAGTTCGGGCGAGGTCTGGCTTACCGATATCAACCGCTCGATGCTTGAAGTGGGCCGAGACCGGCTGTTCGATCATGGTCTGGTGCTGCCCATCGCCCAGTGCGACGCCGAGCGGCTGCCGTTTCCCGCCGATTATTTCCATTGCGTGTCCGTCGCCTTCGGCCTGCGTAACATGACCCACAAGGAAGCGGCACTGGCCGAGATGCAGCGCGTGCTGCGGCCCGGCGGGCGGCTTCTGGTGCTGGAGTTCTCGCGCATTTGGCGGCCCCTGAGCGGCCTGTACGACTGGTATTCCTTTAGTGTGATACCCTGGATTGGAAAGAAGGTCACCGGCGACGAGGCGAGCTACCGCTATCTGGCCGAGTCGATCCGTGTACACCCGGAGCAGGAGGCGCTGAAGTCGATGATGGAACGCGCCGGCCTGGAAGACGTCGAATACTTTAATCTGGCCGCTGGGGTCGTCGCCCTGCATTGCGGTCACAAATACTGAGGAAAGAAGACAATGAAAGGTTTATTCGCAGCATTGTTCGCGCTGACTTTGGTCGCGGCCCTGGCGCCCGAGAGCGCCGAGGCGGCGCGGATCGGTGGCGGCAGGAGCATGGGAGCGCAACGGGCCGCGCCGATGCAGCGGCAGGCGACGCCCCCGGCTGCCGCACCGCAGCAGTCACAGCAGGGAGCGCCTGCGACGCAGCCGGCGGGCAACCGCTGGTTAGGCCCGCTGACCGGCCTCGCCGCAGGTCTTGGCCTCGGCTGGCTGCTCAGTCAAGGCGGGTTGGGGGGCATGATGGGCGCCCTGCTGATGGCGCTCGTCGTGGGCTTTGCCGTGATGATGCTGATGCGCGCGTTCGCCCGACGGCGTGGCGCTGAACAGCCCGGCGGGTCGATGCAGTACGCCCGCGTAGGTGCTGAGACCGACGCCGCACCACCGCCTTCTCAACTCCCGCTGACCGATCCCCAGCCGCAGCCGAGCGCCGGCGCGCCAGTGCAGCTGCGGATTCCGGCCGGCTTCGATGTCGAGGGCTTTCTCAAACAGAGCAAGCGCAATTTCGTGCAGTTGCAGGAAGCAAACGACCGCGCCGATCTGGCCCAGCTGCGCGAAGTGACGACCGACGAGATGTTCGAGGCACTGAAGGACGAAATTGCGACGCGCGGGGCGCGCCAGCAGCAAACCGAGATCATCATGCTCAACGCCTCGCTGCTGGAAGTGGTGACCGAAGCCGATGCGCACTGGGCCAGCGTGCGCTTTTCCGGCAGTCTGCGCGAGTCGCCTCGGGCCGCTCCCGAAACGTTCGAGGAAGTATGGAACCTGCGCAAACCCCTGAGCGGGGAGACAGGCTGGTTGCTGGCCGGTATTCAGCAAGTTTCCTGAAAGCACGGCCTTGCGCGGGGGAAGGGCCGCTCTCGGGCGGCCTTTTTTGTCGGCGCTGAAAATGGTGAAATAGCGGCATGATCGGGTTAGGCACCGTTGCGGCACTGAACCACGTGCTCTTGCAGCAGCACTGGGCGCTGGAGCGCCTGCGGCCGTTTGCCGGGAAGACCGTCGAACTGCGTTCCGGCCCGCTTCCGTCCCTTCGCCTGGAGATTCTCGGCTCGGGTCTGGTCGAAGTCTCGCGTGCGGCCAGCGCCGACCTGACCGCTAGCGTCAGGCCGGCCATATGGCCCCGATTGCTCCTGCGCGAGGAAAAGGCTATCTACGAGGTCGATTTCGCCGGTCCGGCCGAGTTGGCCGTCGTGGTGCAGGACCTTTACCGGCAGCTCGAGTGGGACATCGAGGAGGATCTCTCCCACGTCTTTGGCGACGTGCTCGCGCACCGCATGGCCGCCGCCGGTCGGGAACTGGCTGAGTGGCCGAAGGAAGCCGGCCTGCGCCTGGCGCAAAACATCACCGAATACTGGACCGAGGAGAAACCGGTGCTCGCGCGGCCCGCCGACATGAAGGCCTTCGTGAGCGAGGTCGAGAGCGTACGCGAGCAGTGCGCGGCGCTCGAGCAGCGAATAGCGCAACTCGAAGCTTCGCGCCGTCGCTAGCCGCAGCGCAAGCGGCTGATTAGGCACTTGCGAGTCGACTGTTGACGATCCCGGCGATGACTCCGGCGCCGCATAGGTTTCGTGTTTTCGCGCCGTTGCAAAACCGCAACGGCGCGAAAACACGAGCTCGATAGAGGCAAAATCCGCCTCATCGGTTCCGGCGATGCCGGTATTGGACATCGCCTGACCTTGGTGCATGCAACGTGCCGCGGGCCGCTATTTCAGGGCGGCAAGCGGGGCGACACAGGCAAATCTGGTAAATTCTCCCCTTACACCCATCGCCAGACCACACCGTGCTGCGCCTCTTTCGCCTCGCAAAGATTTTCTGGATCGGGATCGGCTTCGGCCTGGACGAGTTCGTATTCGCGGCCGATAGCAGCGGGCGCTTAGGCCGAGCGTTCAAGGCGATGCTGTTTTATCGCGACCTGTCCAAGCCGCGCGCCGTCAGACTCAGACTCGCGCTCGAGGCACTCGGACCCATTTTCGTCAAGTTCGGCCAGGTGCTCTCGACCCGGCGCGACATTCTGCCGGAGGATATCGCCGAGGAGCTGGCCAAACTCCAGGATCAGGTACCCCCGTTTGCCGCCGAACTCGCCATCGCCGAAATCGAGCGCGCCTTCGGCCGGCCGATCGGTGAAGTGTACGCAAGCTTTGGAGCTGAACCGGTGGCGAGCGCCTCGGTCGCTCAAGTGCATTTTGCGGTATTGCCCCCGGGCGACAGCCTATACGCGGACACCGAAGTGGCGGTGAAAATCCTGCGTCCGGGCATGCAGCCGATTATCGAGCGCGATCTGGCGCTGCTCGACACCGCCGCGATCCTCACCGAGCGCCTGTTTGCCGACGGCAGGCGCCTGAAACCGCGCCAGGTGGTGGCCGAGTTCGCCAAGCATCTCCATGAAGAACTCGATCTGATGCGCGAGGCGGCCAACTGCTCGCAATTGCGCCGCCATTTTCAAGATTCGCCCTTGCTCGCCGTGCCCGAAGTCTACTGGGACTGGTGCCGGACCACAGTGATGACCATGCAGCGCATGCACGGCACGCCCATCACCCAGGTGGACCAATTGCGCGCGCAGGGCGTGGATATCCCCAGACTGGCCAACGCCGGCGTCGAGATATTTTTCACCCAGGTGTTCCAGTACGGTTTTTTCCACGCCGATATGCATCCGGGCAATATCTTCATTTCGACCGAACCGGAGACGCGCGGCCAGTACATCGCGCTCGACTTCGGCATCATGGGAACGCTGAGCGACGCCGACAAGAATTACCTGGCGCAGAATTTCCTCGCCTTTTTCAAGCGCGACTACAAGCGTGTTGCGCAGGCGCATCTCGACGCGGGCTGGGTGCCGCCCGGGACGCGCGTGGACGAACTCGAGGGCGCCATCCGCGCGGTGTGCGAGCCGGTATTCGACCGGCCCATTTCGGAAATCTCCTTCGGCAGGTTCCTGCTGCGCCTGTTCCAGGAATCGCGCCGATTCAACGTCGAAATCCAGCCGCAGCTCGTGATGCTGCAGAAGACGCTGCTCAATATCGAGGGGCTGGGCCGCCAGCTTTATCCGGCGCTGGACCTCTGGGCAACGGCCAAACCGTTTCTCGAGCGCTGGATGAGCGAACAGGTGGGCATGCGCGGGATGATCCGCAACCTGAAAAACGAGGCGCCGCAGTGGGCCGGCATGCTCCCGGCGCTGCCGCGCATGGTGCACCGGGCGCTGTCGGTCAATCCGGTCGCGCCTCTCGAAGAAAGGATCGAGGAGCTGCTAGCGGAGCAGCGGCATCAGACACGGTTGTTGGTGCTGCTCGTGCTGCTGCTGGGCACGATGGTGGCGCTGCAGCTATCGGGGTTCTGGCAGATTTAGGCGCAAACGATGGCACAAGACAGCAGCAAAGCGGATTTTTGGGACAAGCGTTTCCGGGAGAAATTCATGCCCTGGGACGCGGGACGCGTGCCCGCGCCGCTCGCGCGCTTTGTCGCGCGCCACCCTGAGCGCGGCCGCGTGCTGGTTCCGGGCTGCGGCACCGGCTATGAAGTGCGTTATCTGGCGCAGGCGGGTTTCGACGTCACCGCGATCGACTTCAGCGAGGCGGCACTCGAGGCGGCCAAAGGCGAACTGGGCCCGCTCGCGCATCTGGTGCGGCAGGCCGATTTTTTTGCTTTCGAGGGCGACCAAACGCCTTTTGATGCCGTCTACGAGCGCGCTTTCCTGTGCGCGCTGCCGCGGCGCGTATGGGGCGAATGGGGCGGGCGTACGGCGGCGCTCCTGCGCCCGGGCGGACTGCTGTTCGGCCTGTTCTTCTTCGACGACAATGCCAAGGGCCCGCCCTTTGGTATCGGCGCGGCCGAGCTCGATGCGCTGCTCACGCCCAATTTCGAACTCATCGAGGACGAGCCCGCCGAAGACTCGATTCCCGCTTTTGCCGGCAGGGAGCGCTGGCAGGTGTGGCGCCGGCGAGCTTAACAGCGGAGTCCCGCCCGCCCGGGGGATGCACTGCCCGCCTGCTCATGCGGGTCCTCGCCTAATCGAGCAGCACCGGCATGCGCCGCTAGCCATCGCCGCGGGCTCACGCGTGGCATCCCTTGTCGGCAGGTGCGAAATAGCCGCACTGGGCTGCCGTTATAATTCGGCTCGCCGCCTAACCCGCGAAAATCCACAGCGCCAGCCATGCTCATTGCCTTCGTCATTTTGTATCTGCTCGTTTCGATCGGCATCGGACTGTGGGCCGCGCAGCGCGTGCACAACTCCAAGGACTACCTGATCGCCGGACGCAGCCTGCCGCTGTACATCAATACGGCCACGGTATTTGCCACCTGGTTCGGCGCGGAGACGGTGCTCTCGGTATCGGCGACTTTTGCCAAGGACGGCCTGGGCGGCATCGTGGCCGACCCGTTCGGTTCGTCCTTCTGCCTGGTGTTCGTCGCGCTTTTTTTTGCCCGCGCCTTCTACCGCATGGACCTGCTCACGATCGGCGACTTCTACCGCAAGCGCTACAGCAAGCCGGTGGAGATCATCACCGGCGTCGCCATCACGCTGTCCTACCTGGGGTGGACTTCGGCGCAGATGACCGCGCTCGGATTGGTGTTCTCGGTGCTCTCAGGGGGCGCGATCTCGCTCAACAGCGGCATCATCATCGGCGCCGCGATCGTGCTCGGCTACACCATCTGGGGCGGGATGTGGTCGGTCGCGCTCACCGACCTGTTTCAGTCGATTGTCATCATCGCCGGGCTCATCATGATCGCGTGGCTGGTGGGCGACATGGCAGGCGGCGCGGGCAAAGTGGTTGCGGCCGCAGCCGAGGCGGGCAAGTTCGAATTCTGGCCCAGGGGCGGATCCAGGGAGTGGCTGGCGTTTTTCGCCGCCTGGATGACTATGGCGCTGGGGTCGATCCCGCAGCAGGACGTGTTTCAGCGCGTGACCTCGGCCAAGAACGAGAAGACCGCGGTGCGCGGCACGCTGCTCGGGGCGCTGCTGTACTTCGCGTTTGCCTTCGTGCCCATCTTCATCGCCTACGCCGCGCTGGTCATCGACCCGGAGATGTCGAAGCTGTTCGCCTCCGAGGACGGACGCGAAATACAGCGCATCCTACCCGAGCTGATCCTGGAGCGCACGCCGCTGTGGGCGCAGGCGCTCTTCTTCGGCGCGCTGCTCTCGGCCATCCTCTCCACGGCGAGCGGGGCGCTGCTCGCGCCGACGGCGATTTGCACGGAAAACGTGCTTCGGCCCTTTTATCCGCACATGAGCGACCGGCAATTCATGCTGCTGCTGCGCACCGTGCTGGTGACTTTCGCGCTTGCCGCGCTGCTGTTCGCGCTCAACTCCAGGAGCACCATGTACGAGATGGTGCAAAACGCCTACAAGGTGACCCTGGTTTCCTGCATCGTGCCGCTCGCCTTCGGGCTGTACTGGAAGCGCGCCAATGTGCAGGGCGCGACGCTCTCCGTGATTCTAGGTCTGGGTTCGTGGCTGGCGATGGAGTTCCTGTCGCCCAATGCGGCCATGCCGCCGCAACTGGTCGGTCTGCTGTTTTCGGTCTTCGGCATGCTCTTCGGCTCCATCGCCATGCGCGCCCCGGGCCACCCGCACCACGCGGTGCCGCATCACGAGACGCCGCATCACGGGGCCCACGGCTGAGTGCTGCGAGGTGCGGTACGCCGCCGTTTTGTCGCCTCTCTCCCCCGAGAGGTCATGCTCATAGGGTAATAGTTTCCCCATCTTCGGCCCACTCGGTTTCTATCTGAGGGAGCCGCCCGAGCATGTCGTCGCTCATATGGGTGAGAACCATCCTCTTGCAGTTGAGACTCGCTTTTTTCTTGACCAAAGATCGGTAGTCGAGGTGAAACCTGATCTTCTTTTCGAAGAAATACGCCTCGCAGATGAAGAGGTCGGCCCCAGCAGCAACCTTGATCAGCGCGTCGGTCCACTCGGTATCGCCCGAGTAGGCGATCGTTCGCCCGGCGCACTCGACCCGCAGCGAATAAGCCGGCGCGCCGCAGAAGTGAACGACGGGCTCGGCGGTAACGCAGACAGATCCGATCTGCGAAGGGGTCGAGGGTACCAATTCGACATAGGTGATGGGAAACCTTTGTGCGATCTCGGAGGACTTCGGGAACAGCACCTCCAGGGTGTCGCGTACACGTGCCTCGATGCCGGGTGGGCCGGCGATAATAAGCGGCGCTTCACGCCTGGAAAACTGCGCATCGAGAATGAAAAATGGGATCCCGGCGAAGTGGTCGCCGTGGATATGTGTCACCAAGATGGTGCCAATAGTGGCGGGAGAGACTCCCTGTTTCTTCATCGCGACCAGGGACGAGGCGCCACAGTCCATGAGGAACCGCGTCGTGGGACACTCGACCAGGATGCAGGTCTGGAACCGTCCCCCGCTCCCGAATGCGTCGCCACTGCCCAGAAAGGTTACGGATACATCAGCCATACTAGCTTGCGCGGCCCTTCGTTGAGCCCGACGGTTTGCGGCTGAGCCGCTCAGCCATGCGCGTTTGCCAGCCAGGGCCAGTAGCGCGCCACCGTTCGATGACGTCCGCAGGCAGCCGAAGCGTGATGAGCTTGCGAGGGTTCTCCGTCCGTGGACGGCCACCCTTATTGACGACGGCACGGGATAGCATGTCATCCGTGAGTTCCGGAAGTTCCTCGTACTCACTTGGTTGAATGACGTGTGCGTCAACCTTTTTCAGGTTCGACTTCAAAGTACGACGCGAGGCGGTTCTTCTCACGGTCATTGGCCTTCCTCATGCTGAAGACGTGGCGGTCCGTGCCACGCGGTGTGTAGCCGATGCACATTGAGTTAGTGTAGCTACATTAACATGTAATGCAATCAAGCGGGGGGACGAACCGAAACGCCTGCCACAACCGTGTATTCGAGTACCGCTCCCGTGTTCGCGCTGCTTAGGCTGGGCGCTTGAGACGAAAAAATGCATACGGGGCGATGGCAACCCAGGCCAAAACAAAGACCCACACGCGGCCCTTCAAGACGTCGTAGTTGGCGAGCAATTCCGGCCATGAATGGCCGCCGACGTAATGGAAGAACAGAAACTCGAATGCCACGGTGAGCGCCATCCACAGCAGACCGATAAAGACCGCCTCTTTGCCGGAAGATGGCGGATACCGGCGCACGAAGCCCCAAATGACGACGCCCAGCAATAGAACACCACTGACCGTGGAGATCTGGTGGGCCGTCAATTCATCCACGTATTTGCCGTAGGTGAAATCTCGAGCAGCCCCATTGGCCACGGCAACCAGCAGCATCACGAACCAAGCGACCAAGTATTTCCACATCTTCGACGAGGACGGTGAAGGCGATTGCATCGGAGTCTGACGACCCGCCCCCGGTTCAGCCCCGCGCCGCTCCATCGCCTGCAGTGCCCCGATAGGACGTGGCCGGTGAAAACAGCATGACGGCAAGGGTCGCGACACCCGCGGCCAGCAGGCCGAGATCCTCGACCATCCCGAGTTGAAACGCGGCCGATGAGCCCACCACAGCCCAAAGCAGCGGGATGACGAATACCCATCCGGAAACAGGCCGTACTGAAAAGAGCAGCAGACCCAATGTGAAGATCGTCGTGGGACAGGGAAGCCCAAAGGTCGGAGCATAGGAATAGCGATGACCGACGGAATAGCCGATGAGCGGATAAAGGACCAGCGCAAAGACAATCAATGCAGCGCCCACCCAGGCGCGGACGCCAGGCACAGGCCTAAGCAGAACGTCGGTTCTCACAACGCCAAACCGGGCGAGCGCCATGCTTTCGAGCAGAAAGACCGCACCAAAAGCCCACGCAGCCGGGTTGATATCGCTGAAGAAAGCAAAGTGGTACGCGATCGCCATCCACGCCCACAACAGCGACAGAATCATGCAGATGCCGCGGCTGGCCCACACGCCACGGTGGAATAGCAGGCCGATGCACACCAGTGCCATGAGGTTCAACCCCAACTGCATCGGCCAGACGCGTTCGTTGTAGCGTGCGAACACCGAAAGGAACTGCTCTGGCGTAAAAGGGAGGTTCATGCCATTAGACCATCCTGCAATGATGGTGTCGAAAAAGCACGATGTCCAGGCGCTCTGAGTTAAGCCGCGCGGCGCAGACCCCGGTTAAGATTACGCCTCATGAGCCCCACGCTAACGGCGATTCAGGCCGACATCACCAAGCTCGCGGTAGACGCAATCGTCAACGCCGCGAACACCACCTTGCTGGGCGGCGGCGGGGTGGACGGGGCGATTCACCGCGCCGCGGGGCCTGAGCTGCTCGCCGAGTGCCGAACCCTGGGCGGGTGCGCCACGGGCGAGGCGAAAATCACGCGCGGCTACCGCCTCCCGGCCAAGCACGTGATCCACACGGTCGGCCCGGTGTGGCACGGGGGAGGATCGGGCGAGCCCGTGCTGCTTGCGTCCTGCTACCAGAGGAGTCTCGAGCTTGCGGCCGGGCACGGCATTCGCAGCATCGCGTTTCCGGCCATCAGTTGCGGGGTGTACGGTTATCCCATGCACCAGGCGGCGGAGATCGCCGTGCGCACTTGCCGCTCGTTCACCGCGGCCAATCCGGTCATCGATCAGGTGACTTTCGCGCTCTTTGATGCCGGAGCGCTCGCGATCTACCGATTGCTCCTGGGTGAATAGGGAGACGGCGGGGCGGGTTCACGCCTCGCCGCGCACTGCGAATCACGCCGGCGCCTGCTGTGGGAGAATCCGCGCATGCTGCGATCGTCTCCGCTTGCACGCTACCTGCTGCTCGCCTACGCGCTGCTCATCGTCGATGCCAGCCTCTACCCCTTCGGCGGATGGCGCGACCAGGGCGTCGGCGCGCTCGCCTTTCTGTTCGCGCCGCTGCCGCGCTACATCACCACGTTCGATATCGCCGCCAATGTGCTTGCCTACGCGCCGCTTGGCTATCTGGCGCTGCTCGCGCAGCAACCGTTGCGGCGCCCCGCTGCGGCCGTGGTATTGGCAGCACTGGCTGGGTTAAGCCTGAGCTTCGCGCTCGAAGCGATCCAGACTTTTCTTCCAAGCCGCATCGCCTCGAATCTGGACCTCGCGGCCAATGCCGCGGGCGGATTGCTCGGTGCGCTCGCCGGCGCGGCACTTTCCAAGCGCCTCACGCACGGCGCCGGTTTGCACGCTCTGCGCCACCGGATTTTCGCCCCCGGCGGCGGGATCGACCTGGGACTGGTCCTGCTCGGGCTCTGGCTGGTCTCCCAACTCAATCCCGAAACGCTGCTGTTCGGCAACGGCGACCTGCGCGTGCTGCTTGCCGGCTCGAGCGGCGTTCACTATCCGCCCGACCTGTTCATCCGCGCCGAGGCCGCCGTGGCCGGAGCCAACGCTGTTGCGCTGGGGCTCTTCGCCTCCTGCCTGGTCGTGCACCATCAGCCGGTGCGCCTGGTGATCGTGGCGCTGATTGCCGCAGCGCTCGTGCTGCGCACGCTGGCGTTTGCCCTGCTCTTCAGCCCGCAGGAAATGCTGCTCTGGGTCACCCCCGGCGCGCTGTTGGGCGTCGCCGTTGGCGCGCTGCTTGCCGTCGTTTTGGTAGCGCTGCCGCGCCCGTGGCGGCTCGCCTTCGCCGGCCTGGCGCTGATGAGCGCCACGGTGCTGGTCAATATCGCGCCGGAGAACCCCTATCTCGCCGCCTCGCTTGCGGTTTGGCGCCAAGGCCATTTTCTCAACTTCAACGGCTTGACGCGCATTGTCTCCTGGATCTGGCCCTTCGCCGCGCTGGGCTACCTGATGTTCCTCGCCGGCGAGCGGGGACGCTCGAACGCATAGGCAGGCAAGCTCGTCAGACGAACGTCCTCGAGCGCGTTGCCGGCGGTGAAGTGGTACAGGCTCTGCCACGCGTTCCCCTGCAGGCCGAGTAGCGCATGCATTTCGTCGTCGAAGAAACAGCCGATGCCGGTGCCGCGGATCCCGGCTGCCTCGGCTTCGAGATAGAGCACCTGACCCAGTATGCCGCATTCCCAATGAAGCGCGCGGTAGCGCCAAGGCTCGGCGCGCGCGCGCTCGAAGCGCGCGAGCATCCCGAGGGCAAAGCACGAATCGGCGGCGATGTCCTGATGGCAGCAGATCGCGCGCGCGGCATCGCGCAAGTCGTAGGCGAGGAGCAGGTAGAGCGGCAGGCCATCGGGGCCGACCCTCTGCCATAGCCAGTCGCTGCGAAGGGCCGCGCGCAGCGGCTCGAGGGCTTGCGGATCGCGAACGAATGCGTACAGTCCCGGCTCGAGCCCCTCGACGCGATGAACGAACAACATCGGATGGGCCTCGATCGCGTACGGCCAGGCGCACCATGGCGGGGTGCCATCGCGCACGAGGGTTGCTTCCAGCATGGCGTAGAACGCTTCATCGCCGATGCTCGTTTCGCCGTCGAAGGCCTGCGCGCTGCGCCGCTGGCGGATGACGCGCGCGGCGGACAGATCGAGTCGCGGTCCGGCGACCAGTTGCTCCGATGCCGGGGGTGCAATGCTGCGCGCCGCGATGGCTTCGGTACCGGGTTTTTCGGTGCACTGCGCCACGCGCTCGATATCTTCCCAGCCGACGTGTTTGGAAGAAAGCCGGTTCGCAGCGCCCGACCAGTGCTCGGGCGGCGCGGGGATTGCGGGCTCGGCGCCGGGCGAGCCGATCCAGATAAGGCACTCGGGCGCCTCGCGCTCTGCACCGGCAAAATCCTCGTCCCGATTCAGACCGAGCAGGGCGGCGATTTCGGCATCCGCGGGCCAAACCAAGACGCGTGCGCGCCAGCCCAGCGCCGCCGCCGCGTAGGCCACGGCGGCGATCGCGTGGCCGCAATCGTGCTGGCAATAGCGAAAGGCGCGCATGCCGTACTTCCACGCTTCGCGCCAGTGAATGCTCGTTAGCCCGACCAGAAATCCTCGGTCCAGCCCGCTGCGCGACGCCGACGCGAGCCAGGCGCCGCGGCGCTCCAGTGCGTGATCGCGGCTGTGATAATGGTAGATCCCGGCATCGATGCCGGGCATCTGCCCAGCGACAAGGTAGCCCTCGGTCGGATGCAGATTGCCGCTGGAGGGATTGCAGCGCAGGGCCCACGAAGCCCCGCCATAGGACTTCCACGCCGAAACGCCCAGCGAGAGCTCCAACAGGATCGCGATCGAATCGAGGCCGATCGGTTGCGGCGGCTGCAGCGTCCCGCGGCGAAGATCGTTGTAGCGCGCCGCGAGCAGATCCGCCCCGAGCGGAAGCTCGATGCGCGCGGCGCCTTCGAAGCTGCGAAACGCTTCGGGCTGGTTGGCCCAATCGAGCCACCCGGGGCCCGGGGCGTAACGATTGAGCCGGTGCTTACTCCGTTCGTGATAGTCCGACAGCCTGTAGGGGCGCATGGCCGAGCAACTTTAGCACGCGCCACTTATAATCCTTTTCGCGCCGCGCGCGAACCGTGCCGGCGGCGCCGGCCGGTGCTATAGCCGCAACTGCGGCGCAATCAACCCGCTTATTCCACCATGAGCTTCTACCAGCGACACATCTTTTTCTGCTGCAACCAGCGCGCCCAGGGCGAGACCTGTTGCAACAACAACGGGGCGAGCGCCATGCGCGATTACGCCAAACAGCGCGTTAAGGCGCTCGGCCTCGCCGGCAAGGGCAAGATGCGCGTCAACAAGGCCGGGTGCTTCGACCGCTGCGAGGAAGGTCCGTGCGTCGTCGTGTACCCGGAAGCGGTCTGGTATACCTACGTCGACAAGACCGACATCGACGAGATCATCGACGAGCATCTGGTCAACGGCCGCATCGTGGAGCGGCTGAAAATATGACCCGCTCCAGCGAGCGGGCCTTCTTTCGCGGTGGCGCAGGCAGAATCGAGGCGGTGATCGACTCACCGCCGGGTGCGGCGCGCGGCATCGCGCTCATCGCCCACCCGCATCCCCTGTTCGGCGGCACGCTGGACAACAAGGTCGTGCAGACACTTGCCAAGGTATTCGTCGAGCTGGGCTACCTCGCCGTGCGACCCAACTTCCGCGGCGTCGGCCAATCCGAGGGCGGCCACGACCACGGCGAGGGCGAGACCGGCGACCTGGTGGAAATCGCAGGCCAGGCGCAAGAGCGTTTCGGCGAACTGCCAGTCGTGCTCGCGGGCTTTTCTTTCGGCGCCTACGTGCAGACGCATGTCGCCAATCGCCTGGCCCCCGAGCGGGTAGTGCTGGTCGCACCGGCCTCGGGATTCGTGGCGGGCGGGCGCAGCTACAGGGCCGAGCCCGTGCCGCCCGACACCATCGTCATTCACGGCGAGCACGACCAGACCGTGCCGCTTGCCAACGTGCTCGACTGGGTGCGGCCCCTGGACATCCCGGTCGTGCTGGTCCCGGATGCCGACCATTTTTTTCACCGCCGGCTGCATCTCATCAAATCGATCATCAGGGGCATGTGGAAGTCCTAACCGCATCCGAACTGCGCAAGTCCTATGGGGCGAACGAGGTCGTCTGCGGTATTTCATTTTCGATCCGCGCCGGGGAATGCTTCGGCCTGCTCGGACCCAATGGCGCGGGCAAGACCACCACGCTGCGGCTGTGTCTCGGACTCATCGAACCCGACAGCGGACGCATCAGTCTGGGCGGAGCTCCTATTCCGAAGCGGGCGCGCGAGGCAAGGCTGCGCGTAGGCGTGGTGCCGCAAATGGACAATCTCGACCCGGATTTCACCGTCGAGGAGAATCTGCTCGTCTACGGGCGCTATTTCGGCCTGCAAGAGCGTGCGATCCGGGAGCGCATTCCGGCCTTGCTCGAGTTCGCGGGCTTGGCCGGGCGCGCGCAATCGCGCATCCAAACGCTCTCCGGCGGCATGAAGCGGCGGCTCACGCTGGCGCGCGCACTGGTGAACGATCCGGACATCATTTTCATGGATGAGCCCACCACCGGCCTGGATCCGCAAGCGCGCCACCTCATCTGGGAGCGCCTGCGGGAGCTGCTGGCGCAACGAAAGACCATTCTCCTCACCACGCATTTCATGGAAGAGGCCGAGCGGCTGTGCGGCCGGCTCGTGGTCATGGACCACGGCCGCTTCATCTCCGAAGGCAGCCCGCGTGAATTGATCGCCAGCAACATCGAGCCCGAGGTGGTCGAAGTCTATGGCGACGGCGTCGGCGATTGGGCCGCGCG
Source organism: Betaproteobacteria bacterium (assembly GCA_016210745.1). GTDB lineage: Bacteria > Pseudomonadota > Gammaproteobacteria > Burkholderiales > SG8-39 > JACQTO01. The sequence continues at coordinate 10,131 of JACQTO010000030.1, read as the reverse complement.
CTCCAACGGCCTCGCCTCGCGCATGGAACGAACCGGCGAAACCGTGTTCTGTTACGCAATGGATCCTCGCCCCTTGCTCGCCGCTCTGGAGTCCGAGCACGGCCTGCGCTACCTGCACCGGCCGGCGAACCTGGAAGACGTGTTTCTGAAACTCACCGGGAGGGAGTTGCGTGATTGAGCTCGCGCGCCGCTCGCTGCTTCGGGCCCCGCAGCCCAGCCTGCGCTTCGTTCCGGTATGGCGGCGCAACTTTCTGGTCTGGAAAAAGCTTGCCGTGCCCTCGATCCTCGGCAACCTCGCCGACCCGATGATCTACATGCTGGGCCTGGGCTACGGCCTGGGCGCCATGTTGCCGGAGGTGGGCGGTGTGCCCTACATCGCGTTTCTGGCTGCCGGGACGGTGTGCTTTTCGACCATGAACAGCGCCACTTTCGAGGCGCTTTACTCGGCCTTCTCGCGCATGCATGTGCAGAAGACCTGGGATGCCATCCTGAACGCCCCGCTCGATCTCGACGACGTGGTGCTCGCCGAGCTCATCTGGGCGGCGAGCAAGAGCTTCCTCTCGGGCCTGGCGATCCTGGTCGTTGTCTGGCTGCTCGGGTTGTCGAGCTCGCCGCTCTCGCTTTGGGTGCTGGCGATCATCCCCCTCATCGGCCTGTGTTTCGGCGCCATCGGGCTGGCGATCACCGCGTTCGCCACGAGTTACGACTTTTTCATGTACTACTTCACCCTGGTGATCACGCCGATGACCATGCTCTGCGGCGTGTTCTTCCCCACCGAACAATTGCCGGCCGCTTTTCAGGTCGCGGCGAATCTGCTCCCGCTCACCCACGCCACTGCGCTGGTGCGGCCGCTGCTGTTGGGGAGCGTGCCGACCGAAATCGGGCTGCACGTGCTGGTCCTCGCCGCCTACGCCGCCGCTGCCTTCTACGCGGCCCTGGTGAGCTTCCGCCGGCGGCTGCTCAACTGAGAAGAGCCGGGGCTCGGTGCTCGGGGTGAGCGCCCCTCTGCTCGCCCGGCCTCGCTCGCCGCCGCGCTCGCTGCGGCTCTTGTACCCTGGTCGCCATTCGCGTCATACTTTGGCTTTGTCGGGCCGCGACCTGATTTCTATTTCGTACTCGCTGTCATGGTTGTCGTTCATCTCTCGCTGGTGCACGCGGTGAAATCCCTGTTCCACCGTTATCGTCGGGGCGTCTGTGTGCCCATTGATCCCGTGGCTCCCCCGCATGCGCTCCACTTCGCCTTCACCGTGACCGGCTTCGGCGGCGGGTGAAACCATCATGGCAGACGAAAACATCACCCTGAGGCTGGCGCGCCTCAACGAGGCGCCGGTGATCGCGGCTATGTCGCGCGACCTGATCGAGACCGGGCTGGGCTGGTCCTGGGACAGCGAGCGGGTCTCGCGCGCCATTCGCTCGCGCGACACGGCGGTGCTCGTCGCCTGCGATCGCATGCGCGTCGCGGCGTTCGCGATCATGTACTTTGGCGATGAGCATGCCCATCTGAATCTGCTCGCGGTGCGGACCTCGCACCAGCGGCGCGGCATCGGCAAGCGCATGGTGAATTGGCTGATCGAGTCGGCGCTGACCGCAGGTATTGCCACGGTAACGCTCGAATTGCGCGCGGCAAACGCCGGCGCGCGCCGCTTCTACCAGACGCTCGGGTTCACCGACGCCGCGCAAATCCCCGGCTACTACCGGGGCCGTGAGACGGCGCTCCGCATGTCGCGCACGCTGCGCAGGGCGAATATCGAGCTGCCGCGCTGGTCGATGCCCTCCAAGGGCTGATCGGTACGTGCATACGGCAGTGGCCATCGCTCTGGCACTGTTGGCCCAGGTGCTTGGCGTATCGACCACCGAGGCTGCCGTAGGCCAGAGTCTCGTGCGGCCGGCCGGGATGCTCGAACCTGGCGTATCGCGCGACTTGGCGCGCTGGCGAGCGGCCAATTACCGCGACGTGCGCTACGCGCTTTCCCTGGATCTGACCGCCGGTGCCGAGACGATCAGCGGAAAGCTCGAGGCCCGCGTCAGGCTGCCCAAGACAGTCGATCTGGTGTTGGACTGGCGCCCGAGCGGCCCTTTGGCGCAGGTTTCTGAGATCCGCGTCAACGGCAACGCTGCAATCGGAATTCGTCGCGAGCATGAACACCTGGTCATTCCGCGCCGGCTCCTTGTGCGCGGCGAGAATCTCGTGCAACTGTCGTTTGCCGCAGCCATATCGGCGAGCGGGGCCGCGCTCACGCGCTACCGCGATCGCGAGGACGGGTCGGAGTACCTCTACACCCTGCTCGTGCCCTCGGAGGCGAGCACGCTGTTTCCTTGCTTCGATCAGCCCGACCTGAAGGCGCGCTTCCGGCTCGATGTCGCTGCGCCGCCAAACTGGAAAGTGATCGCCAACGCGCCGCTGGAACAAAGCACGGCAGAGACCGGCGCGCAGCGCCACCGCTTTCGGGAAACCGGCCCCATCAGCACGTATCTCTTCGCCTTTGCCGCCGGTCCCTTCGAGGCGATCAGCGATCCCTCCTCCGCGCTCGCGACCAGGATGTACGTGCGCGCCACGCGGGCCGAGCGCGCCCGGCGCGAGTCGGGCGAGGTGCTGCGCCTCAACCGCGAGGGCATCGGTTATCTGGAAGACTATTTTGCACGGGACTTTCCGTTCCCCAAGTACGACCTGGTGCTGATCCCGGAATTCGCCTATGGCGGCATGGAGCATGCCGGAGCGACGTTCCTGCGCGAGGAGTCGATCCTCTTTCCCTCGGAACCGAGCGCAAACGATCGGCTCCGGCGCGCGCAACTGCTGCTGCACGAGGCCTCGCATCAGTGGTTCGGCAACCTGGTCACCATGCGCTGGTTCGACGATCTTTGGCTCAAAGAAGGGTTCGCCAATTTCATGGCCACCAAGGCGGCCGAAGTCCTGCTGCCGCAGCACGATGTTTGGAACGCTTTTCACGCCCTGAAGACCTCGGCCTATCGCACCGACGCAACGCTCGGCACCACTGCGATCCGCCAGCCGCTGGAGAATCTGGCCGACGCCAAATCGGCCTACGGCAACATCGTCTACGGCAAGGCCCCAGCGATTCTGCGCCAAGCCGAGTTCTATATCGGCGAGACGGCGTTCCGTCAGGGCGTGCGCGATCTTGTGCGCCGCTACGCGCTCAAGAGCGCCGACTGGAACGACCTGGTGCGCACGCTGGAGCGCGCCTCGGGCCGCAGCCTCGGCGGCTGGGCAACCGCCTGGGTAAACCGGCGCGGCATGCCGAGGCTGCGCCTGGAGAGGCGGGAGGACCGGCACGGCCGCATGCGCGCGATCGCAATCGCGCAGGAAGACGTGCTCGGATCGCGCGCAGTGTGGCCGATGCGCATCCGCCTGCTCGCCGCACTCGATGACGAACGCACGGTCGAGGTCAGCCTGCGAGGCCGCCGCACGGAAGTAGTGGGGTTCGCCGGCGCGCCGGCGCCGCAGTTCTTGTACGCCAATGAGGGCGACTACGGCTATGGCCAGTTCCTTCTCGACGAGGCAAGCCGCGCCGCAGTGCTCGAGCGGCCCGAAATCGTGCGCGGTGCACTGCGGCGCACGCTTGTCTTCGATTCGCTCTGGGAATCGACGCGCGAGGCCGAGCTCGCTCCGCGCGAGTTCATCGGACTGGTGCTGCGCGTCGCGCGCCAAGAGACCGACGAGGTGACGCTCGCCGCGCTGCTTGCGCGCAGCCACTATGCCGCCACGCGCTATCTTTCGGAGGAGCAATTAAGAGAGATCGCGCCCCTGCTCGAGCAACTCTATTTCGATGGCATGACCACGACCGGAGAGCTGGCCACGGGCCCAAGCAGACGCATCGCGTTCCTGCGCGCCTTCATGGGCTCGGGCTGGACGCAAGAGGCGCGCACGCGGCTCAAAGCGCTGCTAGCTGGGCGCATCACAGTCCAGGGCGTACCCCTGGGATCGCGCGACAGGTTTCACATCGTGGGCACCTTGCTCGCGCGCGGCGATCCGGAGGCCGCCGCGCTGCTCTCGGCCCAGGCGGCCTCCGATCCAAGCGACGACGGCCGCCGCTACGCCTTTGCCGCCGCCGCGGCATCGGCCGATCAGGCGGCCAAAGAGCGCTACTTCGAGCGCTTTCTCGGCGACGCCTCGCTGGCGGAGTCCTGGATCGCGGAGAGCCTCGCGCCGTTCAACGCGGTAGAGCACGCGAGGCTCACCGCGCCGTTTTTGCCGCGCGCCTTGGCTGCGTTGCCCGAACTCAAGCGCGTACGGCGCATCTTCTTCGTCAACGAATGGCTCGCCGCATTTCTCGGCGGCCAGACCGGAATCGACTCGCTGCGCCTGGCGCAGCGCTTTCTCGAGTCGGCGAATCTCGAGCGCGACCTGCGCCTCAAGCTGCTCGAGGCCATGGATGCGCTGGAGCGCGTCGTGCGGATACGGGGGAAATACGCAGGGAAGAGCTGAGGGATCGGGCGCAGGTCGGCGGTGAGCGTCAGCGCCGGCTGGCGGCGCGCTTCAATTCCTCGACCAATGCAGCGCGCTCTTCTCGCGAGAGATCAACGGTCTTTGCCTTGTTGAACAGCAAGTACAGCAGCGCGCCGTTGACGAGTATGAAGATCACCTCCAGGTACAGGATCGTGGTGACGATGGCGCGCTTACCGTGCTCACCGAAAATAAAGTAGAAGCCATCGAAGGAGGGCAGCAGCGCGCGCGTGACGGCAACGATATTCTGCATCGGGGGAAAGAGCAGCACGAGCACGAGGTTGAGTCCGACGCCGAACAGCACCACGCGTTGCCAGTCCACCCTGCGGCCCTCGTCCTTGTTCGGATTGGTCCGCAGCAACAGCCAGGCGATGGCGGCGTTTGCACACACGACGAAGATTTCCAGCTGCAGGAATCCGCTGTTGATGACGCGTGACCCGTGATCGCCGTAGGCCCAGTAAAAACCGTCGAATGACGGCGCAATGCCGCGTGTCGCCGGCACGTAGTCGTAGGGCGGGAACAGTCCGACAAGCAGAAGGTTCACGACCGCCACCGCGATCGTGATCCATTGATATCTGTTCATGCTTGCTCTCCTCTGCTGCCCTGTTACGCGGACTTGGCCGCCATCTTATTCGCACTTCGCTTCGGCCGCCAGTCTAAACTCGAGCGCCGATGGCCCGCACGCTCGGCGCAGGTTCGCCACGCCAATTTCGTCGTCAGCCCGCTATGGCCTGCTATAGTCTCGGCCGGGTCGATGATGGGGAAAAACGATTGAGCACGTATGCATTCTTTGCCACCTGTCCGCGGGGACTGGAAGCCGTGCTTGCGAGCGAGCTCCAGAGCTGCGGGGCGCGCAAGATCGAACCGGTATCGGGCGGCGTCGCATTCGAGGGAGATCTCGGGGCGTGCTACCGCGCCAATCTCGAATCGCGCGTCGCCACGCGCGTGCTGCTGCGGGTGGCACGTGCGCGTTATCGCAGCGAGCAAGAGGTGTACGAGGCGGCCCACCGTGTGCGCTGGCAGGACTGGTTCGCGCCTTCGCAATCGATCCGCGTCGACGTCACCGCGATCCGCTCACCGCTCAGGAGTCTCGATTTCATTACCCTGAAGATCAAGGATGCCGTGTGCGACCGCTTCCGCGCAGAAAGCGGCCGCCGACCCGATGTCGATACCCGCTCACCGGAGGTGCGCATCGCCGCATTCCTGGATGCGCGCGAGGTGACGCTCTATCTCGATAGCTCCGGCGACCCGCTCTACAAACGCGGCTATCGCAGCGACGCCGGTGAAGCGCCGCTGAAGGAAAACCTCGCCGCGGGGATCCTCGCGCTCGCCGGCTGGCAGCCAGAAGAACCGCTCCTCGATCCCATGTGCGGCAGCGGCACCCTCGTCATGGAGGCGGCGCTGATCGCGCTTGGCATCGCGCCGGGTGCGCGACGCAATTTCGGCTTCGAAAAACTATCGTGCCACGACGCGCGGCTGTGGCAGCGGCTGCTCGGGGCGGCGCGCGACAGGGAGGAAGGCGCGCGCGCCCCCTGCATCCACGCGAGCGACATCTCCGGCCGGGAGTTGACGATGGCGCACAGGAACATTGCCGGCGCGGGACTGGAGCATGCGATCAAACTGAGCAAGGCAAACGTGCTCGACGTGCTGCCCCCCGCCCCGCAAGGCGTGCTGGTCGCCAATCCGCCTTATGGGGTGCGCCTGGGCGAAGACGCGGATTTGGCGGAGTTCTACCCCAAGCTGGGCGATGCGCTGAAGCAGCGCTTTGCCGGCTGGCGCTGCTACATCTTCTCCGCCGACCCGCAGCTGCCGCGGCTCATCCACCTGAAGGCGACGCGCCGCACGCCGCTCTATAACGGCCCGCTCGAGTGCCGCCTGTACGAATACCGCATCATTGCCGGGTCGATGCGCAAGCCGGTCACGCCCCTCAGGGCATGATTTCGACGTACTCGTAGACCTCGCAATCGGCCAGCGCCTTGCGAAGCGCGAGCGGCGCGCGGGCGTACCAGCGGTGCGGGTCGTGCCGATCGACCTCCTCGCCCAGGAATCTCACCAAGTCGCACACCGGCTCCACGACTTGGCGCCGGTAGGCCTCGTCGCCTTGCACGTAGGCACGGTACAGGTTCTTCATGCAGTTGCGCCGGCAGAAAGCGAATGCGTCGCAGCTCTGGCAGGGCATGTCGGGGTGAGGCTGCAGCGGACTGCGCCTGAGCCAGTTTCCCACCACGTCGCCTTGCTGCATCTGCGGCAGATACAGCATGTCCGGACACGGGTAGATCTTGCCGTCGGGCATGACATTCAGAATATGCGTGGAGACACGGCACTGCGACAGCCCCGCGTAGAGCTCCTGAGCGCGCGAGGGCAGCACCTTGTTGCGCACCACTCCCATGAGCGGAATCACCGGATACAGCCTCTCGCTGGCAAAGAACTTCTCCACCAGTTGTGTCAGCACGCCGCGTTTCTTGGCGAGCGCCTCCGGATGGTAGATATCGTCCTTCTGCGCGAACTGGAAATACACGTAGTCGAAATGCCGGGTGAGGCCGTCGATCTCTTCGAACGACGTGTCCTCGCTGCTCCAGGTGACGCGCGCGGTGGCCACCCCGCCCAGCCGCCCGCGGATCGCATCGAGATGCTTCATCACCTGGCGATAGATTCCGCGGCCGCGGTGGGTATCGGTCGTGCCTTCGCCGCCGTCGATCGACACCAGGATATTCGACAGATTGGAGAGGATCGACCCAGGCAGCCGATCGAGCAGCGTGCCATTGGTCTGCAACTGGAAGCGAAACGCCGGATAGCGCTCCATCACCTGGGCCATGAACTCGAGATTGAGGGTCGGTTCGCCCCCATAGAAGGTCACGTAAGTCTCGTAGCCGGCCAGATGCTTGGCGATAAAAGCGTCGAGTTCGGCCATCGTATAGGTGACGTTGCGCTGCGAACCGAGCACTTCACCCACGCCGAGCGAACAGTAGGTGCACTTGAGATTGCAGCGCAGCGTGGTGAGAAGTTGGAGCTCCACCCGATTGCCCACGATAGGCGGCTCGTTCGCTTCGGCGGCGCCGGCTTGGGAAAAATTCTTCAGCTCCAGGATCTGCATGGCCTCTCTCGCAGGATATCGAATCACCGGCCGGCGATCTGCTTCGCTGCCCGATTACACAGGGGCGCTATTCTGACCGCTGGAATGAGCCGGGGCTGTGATTTTTGTGACAGGGATCACTAAATCCCCGCGCGCGCTTAGCGGAATTGCCTCTAACTCAGAGCGATATTCAACGCTTCATCGGCAATCTGCGCATTTGCCGCCAGCAGCACGTCCATTTCCAATTCATCCCACGCGATCGGCGTCCCGTCGATGCGCGTGGCCACGCCGCCGGCTTCCTCGACAGCGAGTGCACCCGAGGCGAAGTCCCAGACCTTTCCGCCGCGGCAATTCACGTACAGATCCGTGCGCCCGAGAAGCAATTCGGCAACGGCTGCCCCGGCACAGGCCAAGCTCCGGATGGAAAGCGCGCGCTCGGACAGCCGGCCGATGAAGCGCCGGCGGTGCTCGGCGCTCAGGTACAAATTCAGCTCCAGTCCGACCACCGCGTCGGCGAGGCCGCGTGCAGTGCCCAGGCGCACCTGCTTGCCGTTAAGCCGGCAACCCCTGCCTTTTTCAGCGGCGATCAGGATCTCCCAGGCCGGCAGGAAAATGACGCCGGCAGTCGGCCGGTCCTCGACGTAGGCGAGCATCACCGCCCACTCGCGCATGCCGCGCGCGAAGGGTATGGTGCCGTCCAGCTCATCGACCACGAAATACGGCCTGGAGGGCAATCCTTTGTTGGCCTGCTCCTCCATGACCCGCGGTATGCCGCTAAACGATCGTTCGAGCTGCGCCTCGATCAGCGCGTGCGAGGCTTCATCGGCCCGGGTAACAAGTTGTCCGCGCGACTTTTCCCTGGCCTCAAGGTCGCTGCCCTGAATCCCCGCCAGTGCCGCACCGGCCTGCTTCGCTATCTCGATCAGCCGCTCCAGCATGCGCTGCTTCTCCCTGAGCCGGACGAGCCGGAACAGTCAGTGAAGGTGGTTTTGCCGTTTATCAATCTCCCTTTTTCATGCAGTTGCGTGCAACTGCATGAAAAAGGGAGACGAATTTGGAAACCAGAGCTTCGCCAAGTTGCCGGGATTCTCGATCGAAGTTTCTGTCGCACTAAGGGCCCGATTACTGTTTTCCCTTCAACAAGTCCTTGAGGGCGGCAAATGGCTTGTAGGATGCTTGCGGGCCCCGTTCGGCGCCGGAGCCGGTCTCGACACGCCCGTCATTGTCCAAATAGCGGGAATGCTCGTTTTCGTGGCAATAATTGCACAACAGCTCCCAATTGCTGCCATCGGGCGGATTGTTGTCGTGATTGTGGTCCTTGTGGTGCACCGTGAGCAGATGGACACTTGCCCGCGTGAACTCGCGCGTGCAACGAGCGCAGATCCACGGGTGGATTTTCAGCGCCTGCTCGCGATAGGTCTTCTCCCGCAGTTCGCGGTTGCGCCGGGCCTCGGCGACGATCCTATCCAGTTTGTCGCTGTCCGATTTGGCATGATTCGACGGCATGTGCGCGCCCTCCGATCTGATTCCCTCCGATCTGATTAGAACCTACCTCAATAACATCCGCGCGGAATATTGTTGAAATAGCGTCCAATCACTCGACGACCTTTGCCCGCATGGCTTTGGTCCTCCCGCGTTTGACCTTGCTATCGAGGCGTTTTCTCCGCGAACCGGCGGTCGGCCTGGTTGGTATGCGTTTGCGCGGCGACGCTGCCGCGCTTTGGAGGAGTACCTGCAGCCTTCTCAGCGCCTCTTCGAGGTTCTTTTCCCGGCTTCTGTACTGCTGCGCCTTGATTACGACGACGCCATCCTTGGTAATGCGCTGGTCGCTCAATTTCAGCAGCCGCTCTTTGTACAGACCCGGCAGCGAGGAGGCGCAGATGTCGAAACGCAGATGAATGGCGCTTGCGACCTTGTTGACGTTCTGGCCCCCCGCCCCTTGGGAGCGCACCGCGCTGACCTCGATCTCGTCCGCGGGGACAATCACCGCCCCCGATATTCTCAGCATCGTTCGCGTTCCCTCTGCCGAGCCAACCCGCAAATGCGGGATTTGCGCGAATTCACCCGCCGGTCATTTGTCGAGGCTCGTGTCCGCGGCGGGCGGCTGATTGGGATCGGCGGCTGGGTCAGCGGCACCCTCCTTCTTGCCGAGCTTGCGCTGGCGTTTTTCTTCCTGCTTCTTCTTCTTTGCCAGATCTCGCTGGCGCTTCTCGAACTCGTAATTAGGTTTGGCCAATTGCGCTCCTGTGAGTGAGGGTTAACTTTCTTGGAAACCGGCGCTGAAATTAGGCGCCAGTTGATTAATGGGTCATGATCACGGGGCGCACCGAAGTCATTTCGTCTCCGAGGGCAAGGCGATCTTGTGCTCGACACTGTACTGGTAATCGCGGAATACATGCTCGGCATCCAGGAGCCGGTAGCTGCCGTCGGGCAGGCGTTGCGTGGTGTCCTTGAGCCGGTAGGTGTAATGCCCGCAAGTCCAGCATTCGAAATTGCGCATTGCGGTGCACAGGCAGGTCTTGTCCCTCACCGAGACCTTCTTCTGGTCCGGGTGCTCCGCCACCTCGCGGTTGTAGGCCGTGATGTAGGCGCAGTTGCC
>JACQTO010000035.1 GCA_016210745.1 Betaproteobacteria bacterium | reverse complement strand
GTTTATCAATCTCCCCTTTTCATGCAGTTGCGTGCAACTGCATGAAAAGGGGAGACGAATTTGGAAACCAAATCTTCGCCAAATCTGTCAACAGTACACGTGTAAGAATCCTAGATCCTGAATCCTGCTTTTCACCCATGGCCCTCCGCATAGGCATATACATACTCGCCGCAGTGGTGCTCGCGGCCCATTTTCTGAGGCAAGGCAATATCGCCCCCGTGGTGCTATGCCTTTGCGCACCGTTGCTGTTTCTGCATCGGAAACGCTGGACGCTGATCGGGTTGCAGCTCCTAGCCTATGGGGCGGCCGCGAGTTGGGTGGTGCTGGCGTTGCGTCTTATTCAGCTGCGCCAGCAATCGGGGCAGTCGTGGACCCTTGCCGCGACTATCCTGGGGGCGGTCGCCCTGGTCACGCTGCTAGCAGGCCTGCTGTTGAATTCGCGGGCGATCAGGGAGCGTTATCCGCTCTAGATTTTCTCGCCGGCTTGGCGGGCAGCGTCGGCACGGGCCGATGCTCATCGATCAGGTGGGCGATGCCCATGATCGGGTGGCGAAGCATCATGCGCGGGCCGGCCCAGCGCATTACGACCCGGATCTGCTCGCGCATGTCGGCGCTATAGCAATGGACAACGCAGTTCGCGCAATTGGGTTTGGCATCGCCAAACACGCAGCGCTCCAGCCGCCGCTTCGAATATTCGAGCAGCTCGGCGCATTCGGCGCAAAGCGGCGAGCGGCCTTGGTGGCCGTGTCCGCGGCAGTACATACCCACCATGGTCTGGATGGTCTTGAGCGCGCGCGCGCGTCGCACGAAGCGTTTGTCGGTGGTGAATTCGATGATTTGCTTGGCCATAGGGAGGAAAAGTCAGGGTTGGTATCGTAACAAGGCACTGGGCGACGAGGAGGCCCGAATCCGCCTCGGCCGGAGTCAGGCCATTTGCTCTCTGAGTTTGTTTGCAATCGCCGCGTATTTTTCGTGCACCCCGGGACCGATCTCGTCCCTCTCGACTCTTTCGAAATCGGCCTCGATCTGCGCATGCTCGGCCCTGGGTATGACGCCGTCGGCCATATCGAACAAGATGTTGTTTTCTTTCATGATGTGCTGCCGCAGCAACTTGACGTAGGCCATGCCGTACATGATGACCTCTTCGCCGGCGCCTTTTTCCCCCCGGCTCAGCTTTTCCGTCGACTCGCTCAATGCCCGAGTGAAGCGGCGCGCCTCGTCGTGCTCGGCCAACATGACAGCGAGAGGGCCGCCTTCCTGTGGAAATCCATGGCTCACCATCGCTTTGAACAGCACACCTTCCTCCTTCTTGTGGTGGGTGTCGTCGGCGAAACCGCGGATAAAATCGGCGGCATCGACGAAAAAATCCGCCGGCACGGACGATCCGGCAGCCAGTTTTTGCGCGCCGCGCTCCAGCGAATTCAGCACATCCTGAATCAGGAGGTGTTCCTGCTTGAGAATCTCAGTAGCTTTCATGGTGTAGCTCCTTTTTTCCGATGATGACAAGTTCGATCGCAAGCGTTTCCTTAACCGAACGGCCCCGGGGGCGAGATGAGCAAGCGCCGATCGCCCCGGCGAGAAAACACGCAAACCTTTGATGCGCGAGCGGGCTCATCCGGGATGGCCGTCGGCGCGGGGCCGCAGATAGAGCGGAAGGTACCTCTGCGTCCAAACCGTGAATACGCTGAGCCAGGCAAGGGCCGCGCCGACCATCAGATACGATTGATATGCAGGCAGCGCGTCGGCCGCAAGCCGCAGCAGCACCGCAGCCTGACAGGCGAGGAACAAGCGCCAGGTCGCGTCATCGGCTACCAGCGTGCCCCCCGAGTGGCCAACGCTCACGCGGGTCGCCATGGCAAAGAGCAGGGATCCGGCGAACCCCATGGTCAGGGCGTGCAAAGGCGCATAGCCTAGGCCGCCCGCATCCGCGGCGCGCAGCAGCGCGTCGGCGGCAAAAAGCAGATAGCCAATACCAAGCCAGGCAAACCCCAGGTGCAGCATCGCCAGCAGCCTGATTTTCAGACTCTGTAACAGTCCCCAGCGGATCGAAAGCCACAGAACCCACGCGGCCGAGGGCGCATCGGCCAGCCAGGTGAATCGGCCCAGCCCCGCGAGCTCGAGTGCACCATGGGCCAGAACCCCCGCCAACAGGCAGGACAGAACCCAGTTCGGCCTCCAGGGGACGACAAATGGCAACGCGCTCGAAGTGAAAAATGGCAACATGCGGTGCATCACGGTCAGAAATACCGGCAGCGCGAATCCCCACAGGCCCAGGCCCACGGTCACGGTGTGCAGCTCCGAGCGTCCGCTCAGCATCAATCCCGAATATGAAACCAGGCCCGCCAAGCCGATCAGCATGAAGACCAGGATTAGCTTGGCATGCAGTCGGTCGGCGACGGGGCTACGCCGGATCACGCCAAAAAAGCGCGCCAGGAGCACGCCCCAGGCCGCTGCGAATACCAGCGCCGACATGCCCGAGACTTCCGGGGAAAGCCACGATGCAACCACTATTCCGAACGAGCCGGCTGTGGCGGACCACGCGGCGGGCGCCAATGCCCGCGCGGGCAGCGGTTCCGCCTTTAGCCAGAGCGGTCCCGCGGTAAACAGAAAACCGAACATGAAAAACGGCAGGAAGCCGTAGATCATCGCCGCCGCATGCACGAATAGCGGAACGCTCTCCTGCGGCTGCGGCCAGGCAAAGGCGCGCGCTGCGACAACGTAAGTCCACCACGCCGATGCAAAGACCAAGTGCACGATCCCGAGGAAAAAGAACAGCCGGTGCGGCGCCGCCGTCACCCAACTCAGCCCAGCGGCTGTGTCTGGTTTGCGCACCACGATCAGGCTTGCTTCGCGCGCTGGTCAGCGACTACCAGGATGCTGGCCAGCTTCGACTTGGTTGCAAGCAGGTCGGCGAGCGTGTGGTGATCGAGCGCCTGAAAGAACGCTTCGAGCGCCTGACCAAGCATGTCGCGAAGAATGCAGGCCGATTCGATCCGGCAGTCAGAGAATTCGCGGTCGAAACACTCCACCAGCTTGTGGTTATCCTCGGTGGCTCGCACCACCTCTCCGATGTTGATTTTTTCCGGTGCACGCCCGAGGCGCATACCGCCGCCCTTGCCGCGCGTGGTCTCGATATATCGCCCTTGGGCGAGATACTGCACCACTTTCATCAGATGATTCCTGGAGATGCCGTAAGCATCGGCGATTTGCTCGATGGTCACCTGCTGCCGATCGTGCACGCCAAGGTAGATCAGCACCCGCAATGTGTAGTCGGAAAACGTGGTGAGACGCATGGACTGGACCTTGGGCACCGTAAAACATGTATCCAATATGCTTATTATGACAAAAATGCCCGTCTAAGTATAGATACACGACTCGGGGCAAATTTCCCTTTGATCCAGCTCGCGTGCCAAGCACGGGATCGTTTGGCGTGGTTCCTCTGCTATCGATCTATATCAAACCTTTAAAAGATTCATCTTGCATACCTCTTTTTTCCAGGAATATGTTATATAATGCATGCTAATGATATATTAATGCATTATAGTGCGTGTATGCCAGAGAGAGAAGAGACTTACCGTGCTAGCAGGCGTCGCACCGGAAAAGGAGGCCGAGCTTACCGAAATGCTGGAACAATGCCATGCGTTCGCCCGCGATAACAGCGTTCCCGCCAAGGATTCGTTGCCCGAGGGCTTCAGCGGCGCCATCGGGCACTTCCCGTCTATTTCCCGAAGAGATCGCCCATGCGGGCGGCCTTCTGCCGGTCAACATTCTGGGAGGCGGAAACGACGGGGAGTTTGGCGCGGGGCTCGATGGTGATACACATCGAGGAAGTGACGGCGCAGCCATGAAAAGAGGTATCGAGCATGTCGATGCAGTACCCCGCATTTTTTGACAAAGTACAGCCGATCGTCCTTTACGATCCGCTGGCCGAGTTTCTCGGTGCCGCGACGAACGGGAGGGTCGAGTACACCTATCTCGACGCCGTCAAGCTCGCCGGTCACTCTTGCCCGACGGTGGCGGGCGCTTACCTGATGACGATGAAAGCACTGCAGGCCCTCTATCCCGCTGCGACGCCCGAACGCGGTGCAGTGCGCGTGCGCTTGCGCGGCGACATGGAGTTCGGGGTCACGGGAGTGATCGCGAACGTGGTGGGACTCATCACCGGGGCGACGCAGACAAACGGCTTCAGGGGCATCGCCGGCCGGTTTGACCGGCGCGACTTGCTGTTCTTCGACGCCTGCATCGACGCCGACATTCACTTCGAGCGCATCGACTCGGCTTCGGCAGTGACCGTAGCGTACCGCGCGGATCTTGTCCCGGGTTCGGCACGGTTGAAAGTGCTGGCCGGCAAGCTCGGTACTCTCGGCTTGAGCGCCGAGGAACAGCGCGAATTCGGCGTCGAATGGCAGGCACGGGTCGAGCAGATCCTGATCGAGGAGGCCGATAACCCCGCCCTGGCGGTAGTGAAGGCTGCCAGTCCCGCCGTGGCGGATACCCCGAATTGAGGAATGCGTTCTACAACTGATCGGGAGACATGATCGTGGTGAAACAAATTTCCACTTGGAAGGCCGAGCACATCAATTTCCTTCGCCTGCTGGATTTGCTTGACGCCGAGATTCGGATATTTCACCAAGGCCGACAGCCAAATTACGACCTGATGCTGGACGTGGTCTATTATCTGATTCACTACCCGGATCATTTCCATCACCCAAAGGAGGATGCCGCAATAGCAAGACTGCTTGAACGCGAACCCGGGAGTCGATGGCTGGCCTCCGAGCTCACGTTCGAGCACAAGGTGATTGCCGAGAGCGGTAATGTGCTGCTCGCACAGTTGGAGGGGGTGGTCGGAGGGGCAATGTTGCCCAGAGTCGCGGTTGAAGGACCAGCGGCCACTTATGCGGCATTCTATCGCCGGCACATGGCCAGGGAAGAAGCCGATTTGTTTCTTAGCATGGAACATGTATTGAAACCAAGCGACTGGGCGGCTGTCGAAAAAACGGTCCCCACCGAAAAGGATCCATTGTTCGGACAACGCGTTGAGCAGCGTTACGCGGCGTTGCAACGTCAAATTGCCGTTACTGCGGGATCCGGCTCTACCAAGTCTCGAGGATAGATTGCCTGGAGGCGACGACGGAGCCGGACAGGAAGAAGCAAGTGATCGATGACTGACGGCGAGAAAACGATCGAGATCGAAGTCCTGCGCTACCGCCCCGAGCAGGACAAAGGGACTTTCTCGCAGAGCTACAAGGTCCCATTCACCGACGAAATGTCGGTCCTGCAGGGGCTGCAGTACATCAAGGACAACCTCGACAGCACGCTGAGCTTTCGCTGGTCGTGCCGGATGGCCATTTGTGGCAGCTGCGGAATGATGATCCAGGGCGTTCCCAAGTTGGCTTGCAGGACGTTCCTGCGCCATTACCATCCGAAAAAGTTGCGCGTCGGGCCCCTTGAGCACTTCCCGATCGAGCGCGATCTGGTGGTCCGGGTCGAGGACTTCATCAGAAAGCTGGAGAGCGTCAAGCCCTACATCATCCCGAAGAAGCCGCGCAAACTCGAAGAAGGCGAGTACCTGCAGACGCCGGCGCAACTGGAGCACTTCAGGCAGTACAGCACCTGCATCAACTGCATGCTCTGCTATTCAGCCTGCCCGCAGTACGGGCTGGATTCACATTTTTACGGTCCAGGTATCCTGTCTTTGTTACATCGATACAATGCCGATTCGCGCGATGCCGGGCGCGCCGAGCGCATGAAGTTAGGCCACTCGGAAGAAGGATTCTGGGGATGCACCGCAGTCGGTTACTGTTCGGTGGTGTGTCCGAAAAGTGTGGACCCCGCCCAGGCACTCAACAGCAACAAGATGAACAGCGCGATCGATTATTTCCTCAGGTTCGTTACACCACGCGGGGCAGGACGATGAGCTGCGGACTAATGACTCCTGCGGACCGAAAATGCCTATCGGGTTAATGTTATCCCTCAACTGCACGGCAGTGTAGCCGCACAGTAATGCGTCAGGGCGACCGATTCCGCGAAGCAGTCAATGAAAGCGCTCGTTGAGCATCGGCAGGCGCGAACATTCCCACGTGACCTATTGCGCCTGCGTCCTGACGAAATCGATGACGATCTCACCCGGTTCGCGCTTGACATAGCGGATCTCCAGCTTCTTGCCGTAGCGCGCATGTAACTGCTCGAGCAGCGGCAGCGGATCATGGTCGTTGGAAAACCGCATGGTTGTTTTCGCACAGATCTACAGCCTGCTCGCCAATGGGACCCCGATTCCCATGGTTGCCACGGTGTTGACCGGCTCGATCCTGACGCTAACCGCCGGCGTTGTTCCATTCATTCTGAAAAAGCGAGGCAGAGCCGCTCAAGACGGAACCTGAGCGACATTGTCAAATCAACGGTCGGCCAGTGGCCACTGCGGGCAAGCCTACGACATGACAAAGCACGCCACTAAAATGCTCACCCGTGCGGAACGGACTGCGATCACTCGGCCGCGTGCCGCGCCCGCGGGCGATAAGAGCCGGGAATCGTGCGGAAAGCGATGTTGAGGCGATTCGCGCCGTTGATTGCCACGATTGCTAGCGACAAGTTTGCCAATTCCTCGTCACTGAACTGAGCGTGGGCCTCGTCATAAACCTCATCCGGCACATGGCTCTCGGTTACGAGCGTGAGAGCCTCGGTCCAGGCGAGGGCCGCGCGCTCACGATCGCTGTAGAAGGGCGACTCACGCCAGGCATCAAGCAGATAAAGCCGCTGTTCGCTCTCGCCGTCGGCTCTGAGTTCCTTGGTGTGCATGTCGATGCAATGGGCGCAACCGTTGATCTGCGAAGCCCGCAGCTTCACGAGTTCGAGGAGCGTTTGCTCAAGCCCACATTTGTGCACGAAGGCGTGCAGTTCAGCCATCGCCTTGGCGCCTGGCGGCGAGGCTTTCCTGAAATCCATTCGAGCTTTCATGACGATCCCCTTTTCAAGTGGGTTTCAACCCGCCCTAACCGCGAACAGTTGCTGAGCATCGGCGCGCTTCATTGAGGATTCAAGTGCGTTGAATTGGCCTTTCGCGCGCAACTCCTCGGCGATCTGCCGCGTCACAGACATGGCTACGAGCGAAGGCCCGGAAGCTGTGCTGACGCGGGCGACGCCCAATCGTTGGAGCTGAGACACATCGGGCATGCCGGCTCGCCCCACAACGTTGATCGGGGCCTTCAGTGCCGTCACAAGATCGGCAATGACCTTAAGGTCGGTCAAGCCGAACGGAAAAATACAATCGGCCCCGGCCGCTAGATAGGCCTTGCTCCGCTGCACGGTCTCGGCAAAGCGGGTCTCATCATCGCCGATGTGCTTGAGATACAGATCGATTCGCGCATTGATCACTAACGGTACCCCCTCTTCCGTTGCGGCCTCTCGCGCGGCGCGGATGCGCGCGACCGCATCCTCGATACGGCGGATCGGCGTCTGGGCGTGGGTGCCATCTTCCAGGTTGATCCCCACCGCACCGGCCCGAATTATGTCCGCCACGTTCCTGGCTACCTGGTCGGGCGTTTCCCCATAGCCGCCCTCGATGTCGGCTGTCACCGGTACGCGAACCGTCCGCGTAATCCGCTCCGTGGCTGCCAC
>JACQTO010000034.1 GCA_016210745.1 Betaproteobacteria bacterium | reverse complement strand
TGGATTGCCACCGTGTCTCCAGTCCCCATCGAAGTCAGCGAATATGCGTGGGCGGGAGGGTTGCGAGGCAAAGCGGTCGAAGTTGTCAAAGGAGAGACCGTCGATCTACCCATTCCGGCAACGGCGGAAATCGTTCTCGAAGGCGAAATGCCATCTCCGGAAATTGAAACGGCGGACGAAGGGCCCTTTGGCGAATGGGAGGGCTATTACGCTGGCGGTAGGACTGCCCACCCCGTGGTCAAGATCAAGGCAATCCTGCATCGGAACGACCCGATCCAATTGGGTGTGCCCATGTTGGTAGGCACGCACGACGACAATATGATCATGGCAGTAGATTCTTCCGCGCAGCTGTGGGCCGAATTGGATCGACAGATCGCCGGGGTAAAGGGCGTGTCCTTCACATACGAAGCCAGAAGACGACCCATGACAGTGGTGTCGCTCAAGCAGATGTATCCGGGACACGTCAAACAAGCTGCGCTGATTACGGCAGGGGTGTACACCGGCGCGACGTTCGTGGGCCGGTTCATCGTAATTGTGGACGATGACATAGACCCCACCAACATGGCCGAAGTCCTGTGGGCCATGGGTACCCGGTGCGATCCCAAGACGCAGATTGATTTTCTTACCAACCGATTGACGATGCCTTCCGATCCAAGGCTCGAACCCGAAAAGAGAAAGCTTGGGGACTTGACGACGTCGACGGCGATAATCGATGCGTGCAGGCCCTGGGCATGGCGGGATCAATTTCCAAAGGCAACCAAGACTGCTCCGGAAGTCATGCAGCAGGTGAGGCAGAAATGGGGGCGCGTGCTTTTCGGATGACACGGGAAATTTGCAAGCCGACAATCAAGAGCGGTCCACGTAATTGGAGATGCGTCGAAGATTAACGCTGAGGAGGGTATATGAAATTTTCCGGAAGTGTTTTCAGCGGTTGGCGGGTGTGTGCGGCGGCATTGCTAGCCGTTGCACTCGTATCGGTCCATTTACCGAGTTACGCTCAGAGTCCGTCGAGTTTTCCCGAGCGGACGGTACGGCTGCTGGTGCAGTACCCCCCCGGCTCGGTCGACATCGCCGCTCGTGTCCTGGCCAAGGAATTGACCGACCTCTGGGGCAAGCCGGTAGTGGTCGACAACAAGCCGGGTGCAAGCGGGCTGATCGCGAACGAGATACTCGCCAAAGCACCGGGCGACGGATACACGCTGTTGCTGTCGACCAATGGACCGATCGTGACCGTGCCGTTCTTTCAGGAAAAGATGCGGTACGACACCCTGACCGATCTGGTGCCCGTCGCGCTGGTCGGTACCTTCCAATACGTCCTGTGTGCAAGCTCGGCGCTTAAGGTCAAGACGCTGCCCGAATTTATCGATGCGGCCCGGGCGAGTCCGGGCCGCATCGATTACGCAACCAATGGCGTCGGTGGAACGCACCACCTTGCATGGGAGCAATTGCAGCGCGAGGCGGGCATAGCTCTCAATCACATACCATTCAAGGGTGCTGCTGCCGCATTGCAGGAAGTGCTCGCGGGTCGGGTCTCGATGATATTCACCGCCGTAGCCACTGCGTTTCCCTTTATCAAGGACGGCAGGCTGGTAGTGCTGGCGTCCGGCGGCCGGGAGCGCTTGCCTTTAATGCCGGACCTGCCGACCGTGGCAGAGTCGGGTTTCCCGGATTTCGACGTGAGCACCTGGTTGGCTGTTTTCACGTCGAGAGGAACGCCTCCGGCCCTCGTGGAAAAAATCAGCAAGGACATCAATAAAGTCACGCTCAGCAAGTCCTATAAGGACGGCCTGGCGTTGAGGGGAACCGACGCACTCACCAGCACGCCGCAGGCCTTGGCTGACCTGGTCCGCACCGAATACGAACGCAACCAGAAGCTAATAAAGACCCTGGGCATAAAGGTCAATTGACCAGGCAGGTTTGGGCTAGCGCGTTGCAGTGCGCTGGTGTATGCGAAGAAGCGCAGGCCCGGTAGGCGCACATATTGGGTACGTAAGCAGCCAATCTGCGCCGGCAGCAGATTGGAGGCGATGCGCTGCCCCCGGTTCGAGAGCTTCTCCCGCGGACGCCCCGAGAAAAAGCCACAGCCTTTTCCCGGGAATCCCAGCGCAGCGTTAGCGCACGCCCGGCACCTGGTTAAGTGATATCGGGTTTGCGCGCCAGGAACGTATATCCGAACACCCCGAAGAGCCTCGCCTTCTTTTCGCCCCGGGCTTCCCCGAAGGTGTCATAAGGCCGACTGGTCTGGATGTCGACAAAGCCGATTTCCGCCAGCATCGCTCGCCAGCCTTCGCACGGAAGGCCACCGGCAATTCATCCCGTCCACAGGTCGATATCGCGCAACGCGTCCGGCGGCACCGGCTTTCCGTTGGCGATGTCGCCGAACTGCAGCCTTCCGCCGGGACGCAGGACCCGCCACAGCTCCGAGAAAGTCTGTTTCTTGTCGGCGCAGAGATTGACGACGCCATTGCTGATGACCACATCGGCCCAGCCATCGGCCACCGGGATC
This sequence comes from Betaproteobacteria bacterium, assembly GCA_016210745.1. Lineage (GTDB taxonomy): Bacteria > Pseudomonadota > Gammaproteobacteria > Burkholderiales > SG8-39 > JACQTO01. The sequence continues at coordinate 20,730 of JACQTO010000034.1, read as the reverse complement.
TCTTCCAGAAGTCCCTCGCGAAACTCGACCTGAACGAGCCCCATGAGCCGGGCCGCCTTGCGCGACTTTTCCAGCATTTCCCGAAGCATGTCCACGCCGACGACTTTGCCCCGTGGGCCCACCTGGTGGGCGGCGACGAAACTGTCGAAGCCCCCGCCCGATCCGGCGTCGACCACCTTTTCCCCGGGCTCGAGGGCGCGGAGCGAGAACGGGTTCGCCACCCCGGCGAAGGACTCGACGGCCGCCTCGGGCATCGAGTCGACCAGGGCTGGGTCGTACCCGAGGCGTCGGGCGAGCGGCCGGCCGGTGTGGAAGTGGTGCTCCCCGTTCGGATTGCGGGCCACGTCCCGGTACTTGATCTTGACCTCCTCGCGCAGGGCGACCGGATCAACCGGCAATTCATTCTTCATCGGCACATCCTCCTTTGGATCGGCGGCTCGCAGCTGCGGCGCCACGGGTCCGAGCATCGCCGGCCCCCTATTTATATAGTTCAGCCGCCGGATATCGGCAACGCTCACGCGCAGCGCACGCCATCGATGAGGTCCTAACCCGGATGTCCATGCAACCCGGCGCGGTCAGAAGGGCCGATGGCCCTCCGGACCGGCAGGAAGGCGAGGCGCTTCAGACACCGAAAGTGAAGCGGCTGCCGACGTTGGAATAGACAAGCTTGCCGGGCATACGGGCGCGCATCATCTCGATGAATGGCGCGCCGGTGCAGTGCATCGGGATTATCACGTCAGGATTCAAAGCTTCGAGCTCGCGCAGGCTGTGCTGCAGGTACTCCGGCTTGGCGAGACCGAGGTGGAAACCGCCGAGCACGGCGTGGACTCTGTCGACATTGGCCGCAGACATCGCGCTCCTGACGGTGTTGATGATGCCGGCGTGACCGCAGGACGAGATGACCACCAGGCCGCGGCCCTTGACGATGTAGCAGGTGGCATGCTCGTCCGGGTGCTGGTCGCGCACCAATTCGCCCCTACGCTCGGCCTCGCTGTAGTGGTCGTCGCCCTCCACGAGGGTGCCGCCGGTGACCTCCTCGAACGACTGCCGCTCGATGTAGCCGGAGGTGAAGGCGCCGTCGAGCGCGCGTGGCGTCTGGCAGCAGACCGTGGCGACGTTCTGCGCCCGCAGCGAGCTCCGGTTGACAGCGCCCCACGGCTGCGCCTCGCTATCCTTGTCCTTGAGCCATTTTTCGCGGAATGCGGTCTCGCCGCCGGCATAGAGCGCCAAGTCGCCGCGCATTCGGCTGCGGTGTTGTACGACGAAGCCGTCCAGGCCGCCGAAGTGATCTCGATGGCCGTGACTGAGGATCAGGCCGTTGATCACCGCCGGATCGATGTCGAGCAGGTCGAAGTTCCGGTTGAGAATCTCCGGCGTGTAGCCGAAGTCGAGGAGGTACTGCGCCTTTGCGCCACCCTGCACCGAGCTGAGGTGCAGCGACAAGCCCCACTCGGCGGCAATGGTCGTCATCTGGCGCCCGGGAATCCGCCCCACGTGCTCGATGCGAGCGTGCGGATGGGACGCCTTGGGCAGGAAGCGCTCGTAGTGCGAATCGACCACGACACGCACCGACAATTCGTCGACCACCGGGGCCTTGAAGGGAGTCACGGCTTGCATCGCAAAACCTCGAACAATGAATGCGGTTGCGATCTCAATGAATGAGGATGATGAATGGTACAACCTATCACAAGCGTCAGGAACGCGACCGACGCGCAGCCGTAGCGAGCGAAATAGCGGCTTTCGCAGGCAAGCCGCGGCTGCGCTTTTATTTCGAGTAGCTGAAGAATCCGCGGCCGGCCTTGCGTCCGAGGTAGCCCGCCTCGACCATCTCGACCAGCAAGGGCGCCGGGCGGTATTTCGGGTCCTTGAACCCCTCGAACAACACGTTCATCACCGCAAGCTCGACGTCCAGACCGATCAGGTCGCAAAGCGCGAGCGGCCCGATCGGGTGGTTGGCGCCCAGCTTCATCGCGTTGTCGATCTCCTCCGCGCTCGCCAATCCTTCGGCCAGCGCAAATACCGCCTCGTTGATCATCGGACAGAGCAAGCGATTGACCACGAAGCCGGGGCTGTTGCGAACCTTGACCGGAGCCTTGCCGATCTTCTTCACCACCGCCTCCGCCGCCGAATACGTGGCATCGGAGGTCAGCAGGCCGCGGATCAGCTCGACCAGCTGCATCACCGGCACCGGATTGAAGAAATGCAGCCCGATCACTCGGTCGGCAAGCTTGGTCGATGCCGCGAGGCGCGTGATGGAAATGGAGGAGGTGTTCGTGGCGAGAACGGTCTGGTCGCCGGCGAGGTCTGCCAGCTGCGCGAAGATTTTCAGCTTGAGATCGAGATCCTCGGTGGCCGCCTCGATGATGAGATCGCTGCCGCGCACCGCACTCAGATCCGCCGCCGTCCTGATGCGCGCCAGTGCCGCCGCCTTGGCTTCCGCAGTCAGCTTCTCCTTCTTGACCAGGCGATCCAGGCTGCCGTCGACGGTCTTCAGACCCCGCTGGAGAGCGGCCTCGGAAATGTCGGTCATCGTCACGTCGTAGCCGCAGACCGCGAAAGTCTGCGCGATGCCGTTGCCCATGGTACCCGCGCCGATAATTCCGATCTTCTTCACTTCCATAAGTCCCCCGAAGCAGTTGTTGAGAAAGCGCTGCGTAATGGCGAAGATTATTGCCCGCTAGCGGCCGCCCGGCTTGTCCAATGTCAAAGATTGGGCAACCGGCCCGCAGGGTCAGCGGCGGCGCTTGTGCGCTGCTTTGCGCGGCACCTTCGGCTGCTGCGATTCAGCGATCGCTTCGCCGCTCCGACCTTCGAGCTTGGGACTGATATTGTCGTTGATCCACTTCGGATCCCACCACTCCACCGGCAAGACGGCGACTCCGTGCAAATAGACCCCATAGTGCAGATGATCGCCGGCGGCCAAACCGGTCTCGCCGGTCTTGCCGATGATCTGCCGCTCCTTGATCGAATCGCCCACTTTGGCGTCGAAGGAACTCATATGGCCGTAGAGCGTAAACAGCCCAAGGCCGTGATCCAGGACGACGGTATTGCCGTAAATGCCCAAGTCGCCGACGAAGGCGACAGTGCCGCTGTTGGCGGCTTCGACCGCATAATGCTTGGTGACGGACAGGTCGTAGCCGAGGTGATAGGCGGTGTCGATCGTTTCATTGTTGTAGGTGTAGGTTCGCTCATCCGCGAAGTTGGCTTCGACTTTGGAGTTGCTCAGCTGGCTGAAGGCGCCTTTCCAAAGCATCGACGGGGTGGATTTCTTCGTGATCGCGGCGATCCGGTCTTCATTCTCCTTTCTGAGGCCCTTGTTGACCGCGACAAAGACATCTTTCGGAGCGCCCTGGCGCGCGCCGACATCCTTCAACAACGGCGTAATCTTGTTCTGAAGAAAGTTATCGGAAATGGCGATCGTGCTCTTCTTGTATTTTACGTTCTTGAGCTCGTAGACAAGCGACATCTCCTTCGTATTGCCGGCTTTGTCGGTTGCGACGAGCACCGCCTTTGCGTCCGCCGGTACGTTGTAAGGATGCGCAAAGAGAGCGATGAAGTGATCCGGATGGTCTTTTATTTGGCCTTTGAAGCCCGGAAAGAAATAACCGCCGATCCTGACCCCGCTCGTTGCCATATCCGCCGACGGCTTGTAGACGATCGCGCCGACGCCGCCGAAGTTGACGTAGCGGTCATCGGCGATGAGTTCGAGAGTGGGTGGGGTGATGTCGATGGTGAGATTTCTTTGCATCACAGTCTCGTTGCCGCGGAAAAGATTCCACAGCGAGCCATCGCGCGCGCTGACGCGCAGGACGGCCGGTCCTTCTTTGACGCCGGTAAGTTTCGACGACAAAGCGACAGTGATTTTCTTCTCGGTCACCCGCTGGACGTACTGCTCGGAGACCAGCGTGTGTTCTGAACCGCCTGCCGAGAGCGTCGCGGTAACCGACTTCAAACCAGCGCCTTGATCGGCGACACCGATCTCCATGGGCGCCAGGCCAAGCACGTCCGAGTCCGGCGTAAGCTTGATTTGCGGCGCTTCCCATTCGAAGCGCGGCGCCAGGTAGTACGCACCGCCCAGAAGTCCGATGATAATAATTAGAAAAACGAAAATGATCGCCAGGAGTTGCCCCCTGGGTCTGCCGGATTCCAAATTGCTCATGTTGGGGGCTCGAATAAAGAGTAAAGGACAGGAAAATCCAGTGCGGATTATCGCTCGATTGGCGAGCAATGTATTCCATGCCCCAAAGCAGTGGCAAGCTCGCCCCTCACCCCTACGCTCTCCCCGCAAGCGGGGCGAGGGGGGGGAAGGCTGGGCTCTATAAGAGCGGGGTCGCGCGCACCCTCAGCCGCGCTGCTAGATCCAGTCCTTGAGCTTGCCTCTAAGCCGCGCTACGGCCTGGCTGTGCAACTGGCAGACGCGCGACTCGCTCACTTCGAGTATGGCGGCGATTTCGCGGAAGTTGAGCTCCTGCTCGTAATACAGGCCCATGAGCAGCTTTTCGCGTCCGGGCAAGAGTTCGATCGCATCGATCAACGCGGCGCGAAAACGCTCGTCCTGAAGGCTCCCGAAGGGCTCGCGCGACTCGTCGGGGCAGTTGCGGTCGAGGAATTCATCGTGCTCGCCTGAAGAGAAGTCTTCCAGATGAAACAATTGATAGCCGCGAGCCTCCTGGAGCTGCTGCTGATATTGCGTGAGCGATACGTCCATTTCCTTCGCCATTTCGCGTTCCGAGGGCGGTCGGCCCAGGCGCTGCTCCAATTTGGCCGCTGCGGATTCGATCTCGCGCAGGGAGCGTCGCAAGCCGCGCGGCAGCCAGTCGCCGGCCCGCAACTCATCGAGCATGGCCCCGCGTATGCGCTGGCTCGCGTAGGTTTCGAATTGGGTGCCCTGACTCTCCTCGTAGCGATTGAGCGCATCCATGAGGCCTATCAAACCGGCTTGGATCATGTCGTCGATCTGCACCGATGCGGGCAGCTTGGCGAGCATGTGGTGCGCCATGCGCTTGACCAGGGGCGAGAATTTCTCGATGGCGGCGTTGGTGTCGACAATACCCGATGGTTTGTACATCGTTGATCTCCTAGGCGCTGAGCGCCGCTTCCCGAACGGCTTGCGAATGCCTCGGCGCTCGATCGAGGCGCGGCAACTTCCAGCTGCAGGCCGACGCGGCGAGCGCCTCCACCGCGGCGGCGGTTGCGGCGCGCTCGTCGAACAGCGTGAGCCCGGGGGTTCCGCCGCGCAGCGCCGCTGCAGGAATGCCGCCGCCGAAGCGAATCGAGACGCCGAGAAATCGGCGCGTTACCCTGGCCAGGTGAGCGAAGCGTTCGCCGGCCTGCGCCTGGATGTCCTCGCCATCGGCTGCAAGCGCCACGCGCACCGAGGCCTGCTGTATCAGCGAGGACTTGATCGCCGCATAGGCTCCGGTGATCGCCGCCCTGCCCGTTCCGGCGCACACGAGCTGTTCGCCCCCGGCAAAGCGCCACAGCGGCGAGGCCAGGCTGTGCCGAGCGAGCGGCACCACCAGGATGGCGCTGTCTTCTATCGGGGCGCTGAGGGCCTCGGCGAGTACGCCTTGGCCCGCGGCCGGCGTACTCGCCAGCGTCGCGCCCGCCCTGCGCATCGGCACGATGAGGCTCGTCTCCGGCCCTTGAACCTGCACTTGAGGCAGGCGCCGGTCGCCCCGAATCACATGCGCCAGATCGTAGCGGCTGCGAGATCCCCATAGGAGGGCGAGGCTCTCGCGCTCGGCGTCCAGAACCATCACCTGCTCGCCCGCACGCGAGAGCGCAGCGGCCAGATTGAGCGCCAGCCATCCGCGTTGCGGCCAGTCGTCCCAGGCGACCAGGAGCACGCGCGCGGCGGGCGGTGCGAACAGCCGGCGCAATCCCGCGGCCTGGTCATCGCGCATTCGCGCTCTCTCCAAGCGGGCCAGGCATGTCCACCGGCGCCATGACGAGGGGAAACTCATCGTCGGCCAGACGGAAGGGCTCGGCGGGCGCCGGCGCTTTCAGCGCGCGGTGCACCAGGTATTTCGCATTGGGCTCGTGCAGGTCTTCGGGCACGCGCTGGCCGTTGGCGACGAAGTGGACCGGCAAGCGGTGGCGCAGGACCGCATCGAGCGCAATGCCCATGCGCAAGGCCTCGTCGGATTTCGACAGGATGCAACCGCACAGGTCCTTGGTGCGGAAGGCCTGGATCACGTCCTCTATCGTTTCCCCGTGCGCGGTCGAATTCAACACCAGCACCCGAGCGGCACCGGCATTGGCCAGCATGCTCACCTGCTCGATGACGCGCAGATCGCGCTGTCCCATGCCGACCGTATCGATCAGCACCAGATGCTTGTCCCGCAGCGACGCGATCGCACCGGCCAGACTCGCCTCATCCTGAATCACGTGGACCGGCACCCCCAGAATGCGCCCGTAGGTGCGCAGTTGATCCTGGGCGCCGATTCGGTAGCCGTCCGTGGTGAGCAGCGCAAGCTTGCTTGCGCCGAAGCGCACCACGCATCTCGCCGCGAGCTTGGCCGTGGTCGTGGTCTTGCCGACCCCGGTCGGACCGACGATCGCGTAGACGCCGCCCCGGCTGACCAAGTTGTCCTCGTGCGACACCACCGGAACGTTGCGCGCAAGCACATCGGCCAGCCATGTCCAGCCCCGCTCCTCGCCGTAGTCATCGGGCATTTTCGCGAGCACCCGGCGCACGAGCGCCGGGCTGAAACCGGCGCCGAGCGCCAGGCGCGTGAACTTCATGCGCAAGGGACTTCGCCGCACGCTCTCGCTCCATGCGAGGGCGGCCAGATGCGATTCGAAAAGACCGCGCATCGCCTTCAATTCGGACATCACCGCGGTCTCGCCGGCAGCCGGCTCCGCCGCGCTCGCCTGATCACGCCGCCCACCCTGGGGCCGTGGGTCTGCCGCTTCCCCGCGGAGCCGGTCGGCTCCGGATTCCTTCGGCCGCGGACCGCGGATCACATTTTCCGCAGCGACGTGCGGGGGACGGAATGCCTGCACGCGGGCACTGCCGGCCGCAGGTGCGGGCGGCGCAGCGGCCGCGAAGCTGCGTTCGGCCTGTTCGCGCGGGGCCGGAGCGCGTGCGCTCTGCGGCATGTCCTGCGGCGGGAGCGCTGCGATTTCAACGCCTGCGGGCACTGCGCGGTTGGAGAGGATCAGCGCATCGGCGCCGAGCGCCTGCTTCACCATCTGCAGCGCCTCGCGCGAGGTGGCGGCGACGAATTTTCTGACGTTCAAGATCTACCTCCTACGACATTGCTGACGCGGACCATCCTGGATTCGGGGATTTCAGACAGCGCAAGCACGCGAAGACTGGGAACGCTGCGGCGGGCAAGGCGCGCGAGCGGCATGCGCAGGCGATCGGGTACCAGCAGCGCGGCGGGCCGGCCAAGCAATTCCTGGCGCTCGGTGCTCGCGCGGCACTGGCGCAGAATTTCGTCGGTCAAGCCGGGCTCCAGTCCGGCCGAATCCCCGCCCGCGAACAGACCCTGCTGCAGCACGCGCTCGAGGTCGGCATCGAGGCTCATCACGTCGATCTCGCTCGCATCGCCGAAGACCTGCTGCGCGATGGCGCGACCGAGCGCGACACGCACCGCCGCGGTGAGCTCGGCCGCGTCCTGCGTGCGAGCGCCGTGCTCGGCCAGGGTCTCGAGAATGGTGCGCAGATCGCGAATCGGCACGCCTTCCTCGAGCAAATACTGCAGCACGCGCTGCAAGCTGCCGAGCGAGAGAACCTTGGGCACCAGGTCTTCGACGAGTTTGGGCGCCTGCTTGGCATAATGATCGAGCAGGCTCTGCGTCTCCTGCCTGCCGAGCAGCGCCGCGGCATGCACGTGAATCAGATTGGACAAATGCGTGGCAACCACGGTGCTCGCGTCGACCACGGTGTAGCCCTGCAGTTGCGCGTGTTCGCGCGCAGCGCCGTCGATCCAGACCGCGGGAAGTCCGAACGCGGGATCCTTGGTCTGCGTACCCGCAAGGGTGCCCGTGACGCGACCCGGATCGATGGCGAGGAACTGGCCGCTCACCACCTCGCCCTGACCGATGGTGACGCCCTTCAGCGTGATCCGGTAGGCAGCCGGTTTCAGTTCGAGGTTGTCGCGAATGTGCACCGAGGGCGGCAGAAAACCTATGTCCTGAGCGAACTTGCGCCGCAAGCTGCGAATGCGAGCGAGCAATTCGCCGCCCTGGCTGTTGTCGACCAGCGGAATCACGCGGTAGCCGACCTCCAGGCCGAGCACGTCCACCGGCAGCAGGTCTTCCCAGCTCGCTTCGGTGGCTTCCTGCGCCACCGGCGGCGCAGGCTCCGGCGACACCGGTTCCGCGGGCGATGCCTGGCGCTGCTCGATGGTCCGGGCGGCCGCGCCCAACGCGAGCGCGAGCACCAGGAACGCCAGATGCGGCATGCCCGGGATCAGGCCCAAGGCACCGATCACGCCGGCGGTGAGATAGAGGGGCCGCGCTTGGCTGAATAACTGCGCGAGGATCTGCTGACCGATGTCCCCGCCGGTGCCGACGCGGCTCACTACCAGGCCGGCGGCGGTCGATATCACCAGCGCAGGAATTTGCGCCACCAATCCGTCGCCGACGGCGAGCAGAACGTAATTGCTGGTGGCCGCGGAGAAACTCATGCCGTGCTGTATGACGCCGATCGCCAAGCCGCCGATCACGTTGATGAACAGGATCAGTATTCCGGCGACGGCGTCGCCGCGAACGAATTTGCTCGCGCCATCCATCGAACCGTAGAACTCGGCCTCGTGCGCAATTTCGGAGCGCCGGCGCCGGGCCTCGTCTTCGGCTATCAGCCCAGCGTTCAGGTCGGCGTCGATCGCCATCTGCTTGCCCGGCATCGCGTCCAGAGTGAAGCGCGCGCTCACCTCGGCGATGCGCCCGGCGCCCTTGGTGATGACGACGAAATTGATCACCACCAGGATCGCGAATACGACCAGCCCGACGGCGAAATTTCCGCCGACCAGAAAATGGCCGAACGCTTCGATGACCTTGCCGGCCGCCGCCGGCCCCGTGTGGCCCTGCAGCAGCACCACCCGCGTAGAGGCGACGTTGAGCGACAAGCGCAACAGCGTGGTCAACAGCAATACCGTCGGAAACACGCCGAAATCGAGCGGCTTGACCGTATACAGACTGACCAGCAGCACGATCATCGCCAGCGCGATGTTGAACGTGAACAGAAGATCGAGCAGCAACGGCGGCAGCGGCAAGATCATCATGCCGAGGATCATGACGATCAGCAGCGGGCCGGCCAGGGCGAGCGCCGACGGACGCGCGAGAGCAGTGGCGGCGCTCGTGCTCATGCCTTAGCTTGCTGCGGGTCCAGCTCAGGCGGCACCGGCAGATCCTGCGGGACGACCGGCGCAGCCGCGCGGCCGGCACCGCCCCCCCCTGCCTGCCAGCGGCGCAACTGATAGACGTAGGCGAGCACCTGCGCCACGGCGTTGTACAGCGGCCCCGGGATTTCCGCGCCGATCTCGGTGCTGAAATACAGCGCACGCGCCAGGGGCGGGGCCTCGAACACCGGCACTCGGTGCTCTTCGCCGATGGCGCGAATGCGCGCGGCAACCAGCGCCGCGCCTTTGGCCACGACCGTCGGCGCCCGCATTCCGGAATCCCTATAGGCCAGCGCCACGGCGTAATGCGTCGGGTTGGTGACGATGACGTCGGCCTTGGGCACTTCCTGCATCATGCGTCGGCGCGCCATCGCGCGCTGCTCATTGCGTATCCGGCCCTTCAACTGCGGATCGCCCTCGCTTTCGCGCAGGTCTTTGCGCACCTCTTCGCGCGTCATGCGCAGGCCGCGCCGGTGGCGCCAGATCTGGAACGGAACGTCGAACGCTGCGACCAAAGCGAGACTCGCCGACACGACCAGGAACAAGCGCGCCAAGATCCCGCCCGCGGCCACGGGCCCCTGCTCCACGGGTACCAGCGCCAAGCCGAGCAGCTCGCCTTTGATGGCCCATATCGCGGCGGATGCCGCCACCGCGACGAGCAGCGCCTTGGCGATCGCTTTTGCCAATTCGCCGGCGGCGTGCCAGGAAAACATGAGCTTGATGCCGCGCAAGGGGCTCAGGCGGGAAAAATCGGGCTGAATTGCTTTGGATGCGAAGATCCATCCCCCGATCAACGCCGGTCCGATCAGGCTTACCAGGACGAGCAGCGCGAGCGCCGGCGCGAGCGCGATCAGGCCGTCTGTCGAAAGGCTTGCAAGGCGCGAAAGAATGCTTGCCTGGTCGAACGCATCGGCGCTGGACAGCGACAATCCGCGCCGCAGAATGCGCAAAAACGCCTCGACGATGTGCGGGCCGGCAAGAAGAAACAACGCGCCCGCGGCAAGCAGCAGCAGGCTGGTCGTAAGCTCCCGCGAGCGGGCGATCTGGCCTTCTTCGCGTGCCTGCTCCAGCCTTCGCGGCGATGCGGGTTCGGTGCGAGGGGAATCGGACTCTTCTGCCATGTGCGGAGGGCGCCTGTTGTGCCGCCAGTGTGCGGCGCGCACCCCCGCTTCGATCGCAGAGAAAAGGCTATTTTCCGGCCCCAATTCGGAGACGATGAGCCGGGATCCGGAATTCAGGAGTCAGAATGCAGGAAAGACCGGTCGCGCGAAGCGCGGTGCCTAACAGCTAAATGCTGGCCAAATATATTTGGAATTTGGCTTCCGCGGTGTTGCGCGGACGACTCGTCCGCGCGGATCGCCGATTGTGCACGGATGAAAAGACCATCCGTGCACAATCGACGAACTGATATGGAAAAGCCAGGCCATCCGTGCCGTTATCCATAACCGGGTTTTCAGTACGGATGCTTCTTATCCGTACTGAAAACCCGGTTGGCGCGCGCAGCGCGCAAGGCCGCGGTCGCCCGACTGACCGTCATAGCAGGAAAAATATCTTCTTGAAGTGGTTCTGTTAAACATCTTGCGCGTAAGAATCTAGATCCTGCCTCCTACCTAGAATCCAAGCTTCTCCAGCAGCTCATCCACCTGTGTCTGGTCGGTGACGACGTCGGCGCGGCCGCCCGCGTTGACCACCGGCCCGGATAATCCGGAGTCGATTCCGGCTCGGCGATCGGGCGGGGTCGTATGCACCAGCAGCGCGATCAGCTGTTCCTCGGTAAAGCGGGCAAGTTCGACGATCTTCTTGATCACCTGTCCGGTCAGATCGTGAAAATCCTGTGCCATCATGATGTCCAGGAGCACCGTGCTCAATTCGCCGGTGCGGTGCGGAATATCATCCAGAAATTCGCGCGTGCGCTGGGCGAGATCGCTCACCATGTGCAAGTCCCCGTCCTCATTCAGACACTCGCTCGTGCGCCGTGCCGCGGCCTGGATTTCCGCTATGGCCATCTGCTTGGCGAATACTCGGCCCCAATCGTCCGCGAGCGCCTTGGCGTCATCGCCGAGCTTGGCCTGCAGCTCCTGACCCCGGTCGACGCAGTTGAGCGCCTTCTCGGCGGCCTGGCCGGTAAGCTGGGCGATATAGTTGAGGCGGTCACGCGCGTCGGGCAGCCCGCGTATGACCTTGTTCATGGTCTTGTCGTATCCGAGCTCGCACAATGCGTCGTGCAGGACGCGCGTCAGCTGGCCGATCCTCTGATACACATCCTCGGTCTCCCCTGCGGCCGGTGCCGCTCCGGAAATCACGGCAACCGGGTCGTTGCTGCTCGGCCGCAAGGGAACCGCAGCGGGTTTCGGCTCGCAAGCGCGCCGCTCGGCGGCCTGCTCGAACAACGCATCGAGATCGTCCGGACCGATTGTCATTTCCTGCATCTGTGCGCCCATCATATCTCCGCTCATTGGAGCTGCAGCTTGCTCAGAATCTTGCCGAGCTTCTCTTCCAGAATTGCCTTGGTAAAGGGCTTCACGATGTAGCCGCTTGCGCCGATTTGCGCGGCATTGATGATGTCTTCCTTTTTCGCCTCCGCCGTCACCATCAGCACCGGAAGGCTCTTGAACTGCGGTTCGGCGCGGATCTGGCGCAGCATTTCGAAGCCGTTCACGTTGGGCATGTTGATGTCGCTTATGACGAAATCGAACTTGCTTCCTTTGAGCATACTGAGCGCCACGGCGCCGTCCTCGGCCTCTTCCACATTGGTGATTCCCGCCTCCTTGAGGAGATTGCGGACGATCCGCCGCATCGTGGCAAAGTCGTCGACGACGAGAAATTTCATGTTTTTTGCGTCCATAATTGCTCCTTCAATGCTTCAAGGTTGCCGTGATTCGATGTGCCGCGCCAGGACGTCCGTTCTTGGCATCGCGCCTGAGCCTCTTATTTCGGCGGCGCGCCAGGCGCGATGGCTGCTTTCGCCTCGCCCGCACTGCCCACCTCGGCGCTGGCGCCGTTGCCGCGGATCAATTCCTCGGTCTTCCTGTTGACGACGATGATGCTGATGCGCCGATTGGACGGATCGAACGGATCCTCGGCCTTGAACGGCACCGCCGAAGACAGCCCGACAACACGGAGGATCTTCTTCTCGTCCATGCCTCCGGCGATCAGTTCGCGGCGCGAGGCGTTGGCGCGGTCGGCCGACAATTCCCAGTTGCTGTAGGCGCGCTCGCCCGATACATAGGGGGTCGCGTCGGTGTGCCCGGAAAGCGTGGTCTTGTATTCGACGCCGTTCAGGACCTTGCCTATCTCGTGCAGGATCACGCGGGTGTAGTCTTTGAGCCGCGCCCCCCCGGAATCGAACATCGGCCGGTTGCGCTCGTCGAGGATCTGGATCCGCAGCCCCTCATCGGTGATATCCAGCTTCAGTTGATCCTTGAACGGCTGCAGCCCCGCCGAAGCTTCGACCACCGCTTCGAGACGGGATTTGAGCTCGCGCAGCTTCATGCCTTCCACGCGCGCGTGCTCGGCCTGCGCGGCCTTGATGTTGATCGCCTTCTTCTTCGCTTCGATGTCGCCGCGCATCACTTGGCCGGCCTTGCGCGAGAGATCGGTGCCGCCGCCCTGGATCACGCTCGATGCGTCGCCCGCGCCCGAACCGCCGGACATCGACACCGTCATCGGATTGTTGAAGTAGTCGGCGATACCCTGCAGATCGCCCTTGGCGGTCGAACCGAGCAGCCACATGAGCAGGAAGAAAGCCATCATCGCGGTGACAAAGTCCGCGTAGGCGATCTTCCAGGCGCCCCCCACGTGCCCGCCGGAGCCGCGTTTGACTCGCTTGATGATGATCAGTGGCCGCTTCTCGTCGTTCATCTGCAATTTTCCAAGTCGGACCAGCCTGACCAAACAAGGCCGGTCTTGCCTTTTATCGATCTCGTGTTTTCGTGCCGTTGCGAACTTCGCAACGGCGCGAAAGCACGAGACCCAGACACCGCCTGAATCTTCACTGGAATTCTCAATAGACCCCTAAGCTGGACAAGCAGGAACCAGTGAAGCCGGTTTTGCCGTTTATCAATCTCCCCTTTTCGTGCAGTTGCACGCAACTGCACGAAAAGGGGAGACGAATTTAGAAACCAAATCTTCGCCAAATTTGCCAACAGTAGACTCCTAAGTGCCTATCTGGCCTTTGCCTGCTTCACGTACTGCTCCAATTCGATAAAGCTCGGACGCTCGGTCGAATACAGCACCTTGCGGCCGAATTCGACCGCGAGCGCCGGAGCGTAGCCGTTCAGACTCGCCAGCAACGTTACCTTCACGCATTGCAGCACCTTGGTCGCTTCCTGAAGTTTCGCCTCCAGCAAATGCGCCAGCGGGGTGACAAAGCCATAGGAGAGCAGGATGCCGAGGAAGGTGCCGACCAGCGCCGCGGCGATGAGCATTCCCAGCTCCGAGGGGGGAAGGCCCGCAGAGGCCATCGTGTGCACCACCCCCATCACCGCGGCGACGATGCCGAACGCCGGAAATCCGTCCCCCATCTTCGCCACCGCATGCACGGGAATTTCTCCCTCTTCGTGATGGGCCTCGATCTCGTTATCCATCAGATTTTCGATCTCGATCGGGTTCAGGTTTCCGCTTACCATCAAGCGCATGTAGTCGGTGATGAATTCCACCAAGTGATGATCGGCAGCAACCAGCGGAAATTTAGCGAACAAAGGACTCGACTCGGGGGTTTCGATGTCGCCCTCGATCGACATCAAGCCCTCTTTTCGGACCTTGGCGAGCACCGTGTAGAGCAGGCCCATCAGCTCCATGTACAGTTCCTTCGTGTAGTGCGAACCCTTGAGCACCGTCGGCAGCGCCTTGAACGTCGCCTTGAGCGTCTTCATCGGATTGGCGACCACAAACGCGCCGGCCCCTGCGCCGAAGATGATCAGCAATTCCACCGGCTGGAATAAGGCCCCTACGTGACCGCCGGCGAGCGCAAAACCGCCGAATACGGATGCCAGGATTACGGCATAGCCGACGATCACGCCCATTTAGTGTCCTGCCCCGCAAATTCGCTCGATAGTTCGCGGCGCCTTAGAAAAATTGGGGTCAGAGTAACTTTTCACAATGAATCCTTACATTGCGGAATCACGGTTGGGGAAAAGTTACTCTGACCCCAATTTTCGGCCTCGCCGTAGTCCCCACTACTGTCTCGGCCTTGCGCCTTGCCTGCCGGCCAAATACGCTCGCTCCTTTATCGTCGGAACTTGCGGGACAGGACACTTCTCGCGCCTCCGTAGCTTTTCCTCGCTGTACGTCCCCGCACAGGGCCCGCCACCGGGGCCAAGTAGGTCTTGCCGGGGCTGTGCGCCAGGTCTGACGGTATTTCGGCAGATCGTGGCTTTTCTTGAGCGAAAAGCCGCTTGGCGCGAAGAAAACTTCTTAGCCGATCAGAGGGATAGCACGCGCAGCCGGGCTGCCTACGGCAATGCCTTAGCCGGACGAGCCGGAATGATCGGTGCTGGTTTTGCCGTCAATCAATCTCCCCTTTTCGTTCAGTTGCGCGCAACTGAACGAAAAGGGGAGACGAAATTAAAGACCAAATTCTCGCCAACTCTGTCAACACACCTGTCAGTGCCTAGTGCGTGCTGAAAAGAATCTTCGGCGCCTTGGTCTTGCCTGCGCGCGAAGGCACGTGGCACAGCCCACAGACAAAATCACCGTAGAGATCGTCGGTATGCACGAGAAAGTGTCCGCCGCACTTGCGGCACGGCTCGGTCTTCACCATGCGTGCCTCGACGAACTTTATCAGCCGCCAGGCGCGCGTGACCGAAAGCACTTTGGGAAGCTTGTGTACGGCCAGGTGCTCAAGATACAGCTCGTAGGCCTTGATCACGGCGTGGATCCTGTCGAGTTCGCTCGATCTCAGCAGCTCGTGGTAGACATTGACGAACAGCGAGGAATGAATGTTGGGCTGCCACGTCATGAACCAGTCGGTCGAAAACGGCAGCATTCCTTTGGGCGGCGATTTGCCGATCATTTCCTTGTACAGCCTCAGCAGCCGCTCGCGCGACAGGCTGGTTTCGGACTCCAGCACCTGCAGCCGCGCGCCAAGCCGGATAAGCGACATGGCAACGTTGATCTGGCCGGCTTCGCTCACTACGCTCGCGTGACGCATGGTCGGTGCCCCGGAGCCTGCCTAGGCGGCTTCGGCGTGTTCGGCCGAGCGCAGAATCGCCACGTGAACTCCGGCGAGCTGGCGATCCTTGCCATGGCTGGTCAGCAGGCCCCACACCATCTCGTCATTACAGGAAAACCTGCACACGAGCTGGTTGGTCGCCGCCACGCGCACGAGTTGCGCCGGCGACAGCGCTTCGATGATGCCCGCCACTTCATCGCTCACGCCCAGCCGATAAAGCGCCTGAGGCTTGTCCTCGCGGATCATGGTCTGCGCCAGCATCAGGTAAGTGAGGTTTGCTTCGCGGATCTCCTCCAACATCGTGTTCGCAGTCATGGCTTCTCCGGATCGAAAAAACATTTCATGCAACGTGAGCTCATGTTGCGACGATGTCCGTTCTTTCTGAATGGGGAGCTCGCCGATTCGCATGTGAGGAATCCGCAGACCGTCGTGTAGGAATTGCACCGACAAACGCACGCTCGGGCATAGCCGGAACCAGCGAGGTTGATTTTTCCATTATCGCTCTCGTGTTTTCGCGCAGCTGCGAAGTTGCCACTGCGCGAAAACACGAGACCTGAACAACGCCTGATCCTTCGCACACGTGGCTCATTATGAAACAGGTTCTAAATTCGATAGACGAACAGCTTGTCCCCGCCGCGAGCGCCCCATGCGTGTATCGCGTTCGCGCGCGCTCCCGGAACGGGAAAACTATTGCTGATCAAGAGCGATCCGGGGTTCATCTCGCGTTTCGCCTTGATCCACAGAGCCGGCATCGCGGCCGGCGACAAATAGACATAGACGACATCGTGTCCGCAAAGACGCGTGTTCCACAAGCTCACGCGCCTGACGCGATAGCGCGCTCCCCGACCCGAGCGCAGCCACGCGACCAACCACGGCAGCAGCGCAGCCTCGACCCCGGCGCACGCGGAGTCGGGCCGCATCCGGCTGACGCGATCGAGCACGCTGCCGAGGCCGCAGCCGAGATCGAGGAAACGAAGGTTAGCGGCGCCTGGCAGCGCCGCAAGCAGCGTGTCGGTGGCGGCGGTGCTGGACAAGTAAAGCGGCACGCGGCTGCGATAGACCCCGCCGAAGACGAGCGCCAGCGCGACGAAACCGGCGAGATACCAGCGCGGGTCCAGTCCGAGCGCCAGCGCCGCCAGTACGCACGGCGCAAACGACAAATGTATCGCCAGCCACCAGCGCGGTTGTCCGAATATCAATGCGGCCAGCGCGGCAATACCGGCTTGTGCCAATGCGATCGCAACATGCGGCACGTATAGGTGTTCGCGCGCGAGCACCCATAGCGCGGCGGCGGCGATCGCTCCAACCGATTGCGCTGCCAGCGCCGCGGGAATCGCCGAATGCACCACGGGAACGGCTTGCGCCTCGGTATGGCCCATGCGCTGCATGGTAGCGCCCGCGCGCCCTCCTCACTCCCCGGAAGACGGGGACGATGAAGGCGCATTTCTTGGATTCGGGCCACGGCCTTGCGCGCTGCGCGCGCCAACCGGGTTTTCAGCACGGATAAGAGACATCCGTACTGAAAACCCGGTTATGGATAACGGCACGAATAGCCTGGCATTCTTATATGAGATCGTCGATTAAGTACGGATGGCTTTTCATCCGTGCTTAATCGACGATCCGCGCGGACGGCTTTCCGTCCGCGCAACAACACCGGAAGCCAAGTTTCCACAAATATACTTGGCTAGCCTTTGCAGGCGAAGCGCTGCTCCATTTCGCGCCGGATTCGCACTGCGCTTGCCGCCGGGTCGATTGCGACATCGGACCAGCGCACGGTGGCACCGGCCGAAATCGGATTCAAGAGTCTCGCCCCGTGCGCAAGCGCAAGCGGCAATGCGCCCTCTCGCAGCGAATCGGCCGCCGGCATGAGCCGGCCGCAGACCGTATAGCCCCCCTCGCCGTCGAGCATCTCGCCGGCGCGCAGATCGCGCTTGGCAGCCGCCACTGCGTCGGCGCGAAACCCCGTCGCGCAGCCCGTCGGCTCGCCGCGCAGCCCGATCGAGGCGATGGATATTCCGGCCTCGAGGCCGATCAGGTGCCAGCGCTTGTACATGCAGCCGTAGCGCCCCGAGGCATCGGTGCGCAGGCCGTATTCGGCGAAGCAGCGGCGCACATACTCGGTCTCGCCCTCGAACACGACCCAGACGCCCATGCGGATGTCGTAGGAAATGGCGCGGCCGTCAGGCTCGAGCGAGGACACGACTTCCACTTGTCCCTTGTGATGCAACTTGCCGCCCTCGGCAACGGGCCGCATGACCGAGGGAATCTGGTCGATGCTCGCAGGCGGGAACGCGAGGCCCCATGGCGCAGGCGTCAACCCCGTGGCGTTGCATACCGCAGTGCTCTCGATGGCGGGCTTAGAGCCATCGAGAAACGAGTTGAACATCTTGGGATTCAGTCCGCCGAGGCGCGCCTGCTCGGGACTCAAGCCGTAATACTCCCAGACGGTGTCGGGGGTCGATTGCGCGTAGTGCGGCAGCCACTTGTGTCCGCGGCCGGCGGCGACCACGTTGAATCCGGATGCGCGCGCCCAGTCGACCAGGTCGCAGATGATCGCCGGCTGGTCGCCATAGGCAAGGCTGTAGACGAGGCCTGCCTCGTGAGCCCGCAGCGCGAGCAGCCGGCCGCATAGAGCATCGGCCTCGACGGTGACCATCAGCACATGCTTGCCGTGGGCAAAGGCCGCCAGTACATGATCGACCGCCGCGATCGGGTTTCCGGTCGCCTCGACGATGATGTCGATGAGCGGATGCGAAACAAGCGCCTGCCAGTCCTCGCCGACATGGGTGCGCCGCTCCCGCAGAGCCGCATCGAGGGACTGCGCGCCGTAGCGGGCCGGATCCCAACCTACGCGCCCGAGGTTGGTCCGCGCATTCTCCGGGGACAGGTCGGCTATGCCTGCCACGTGCACCCCGGGAGTCTTCGGCACCTGCGCCAGATACATGGCGGCGAATTTGCCCGCGCCGATCAGACCGATGCGCAGCGGCCGACCTTCGGCTTCACGTTTGAGCAGCTTGCTGTGCAGATTCATGGTCGCTTATCGCCTTTCCATTATCCACATGAACGCGGAGAGCGTACGAGTCGCGTGTTTTGGACGCGGCCCGGATCCGAGAGCCGTCACGGATCGTGGTTGGCGAACTGGCCACGCAACTTTGCCTACGAGCGTCATCCTATTTTCGAGCCCAGGAGATGGGTGGCTTCACCCTTCCGGCTCGATCACCAGTTCCGGTAATACCACCTCCCATGCATCAACCGCCATCCGCGACTGCCATTCGGCTCTAACATCCTTCAATCGCCTGGCGCAAATCGCCGCTACGCGTGCCGTCACAATACGTCCGACAGACGACTGATAACTTGTTGACGTACGACCAACTATCTGGCCGGTGCGAGTTAGAACAGCCCATCGCGCCTGCTCTGATAGAGGTTCCAGCACCAGTTCGTCGCCGTTTCTCAGTTCCGCCAGCGCACGCCGGACCGCTGGGCCTCTGTCGCGCCCCGCGAAGTCCATGTCAACATCGCCCAGACCGAATAATTCGAATCGTCGCGACAAACCCGCCGGCAGCTGATCGATCAAAGCTGGCGCACGAACGAGCACTGCCGGCAAGCGAGTCAGCTCATCAGCGAATCCCGCGCCGGCCATCCGACATAGCGCCAGCGTCTGGCGCGCCCGCGTCATCGCCACGTAATAGAGTCGCCGCTCAGCCAAGGCTTCCTCGCCCGTCGTACGCCAGCCGCCATCGAGCACCACGACATGATCGAATTCGAGCCCCTTGGCGCCGTGGGCAGTGGTGAGACACAAGCCCTCTCCGGACCGCCGGTCCGCATCGGCCAGAAATTCATAAGCGGCATCCAGTACCACCGCAATCGGAAGGGCCTCATCGTCGACCGCAGAACCAAGATCCTCCAGAAATTCCATCACCAGCCTGTTGCCCGGTGAATCGGCTTCATCGCCACGCAGATCGGCAACCAGGGAACGCAGTTCCGCCAGCGTTATGAGTTCGCCCCGACGATCATCCAGCAGCCGCAGCAAGCGAGCCACCTCGCGCAAGCGCCGAGCCGGTGGCGCATTCTTGCGCTGCCCTGCGAAGTGGCAAGAAATATTCAGCAACTCGCAACCCGCCCGCAGCGGTTCCAGCACCTTCCACCACTTCGCGATCACCGCTGCACGCGACCAGTCCCAGCCAGAATCCAGATCGGCCAGCCGACGGAGTTCCTGCAGTGCAAGCCAGCCTTGCGTCTGGTAACTGATCCCGGCATCGAGCACTTGCACCCGCCCTTCACTTACCGCCGCATCGCGTCGCGCCCATATGCCTCCCCCCACTTCCTTGCGCCGACCCGCGTTGATCGCAATGGGATGCTGCTGCTTGAGTCGCGCGGGATGCCCGTCAATCAGGGCATTGGCGGCGGCGATGATATGAGCGGTAGAGCGAAAGTTCTCCACCAGAAAGTCAGCCTTTGCTTCATAGTCCTGCTCGAAGCGGCGGATGAATTGCACCTGAGCACCATTGAATTCGTAAATATTCTGATCGTCATCGCCAACCGCCAGCAGGTTCAGCTTGCGTTCCTTGTCCTGCAACGTGCGCCCGGCGAGCGACGAGAGGAATTCGTATTGCGGCCCATTGATGTCCTGGTATTCATCCACCAGCAGCCAGCGATATCCCTGCAGCAGTCGATCACGCAGTGTGTCGGGCGTTTCCCAGTCCGCTGCGGTTTCACCTTTGAGAAGTCGGGTGGCGTCGGCAAGCATTTTCTCGAAATCGAGCGGGGGCTCTGGATCGCGATTGGCCAGCGAGGTACCGGTAAGACGCACCGCCAGGCCGTGATAGGTGTGTACCGCAACACCAAAGGCATCGCTGTCGATCAGTTGCCGCAAGCGCCGCCGCACGTCCAGCGCCGCATGGCGGTTGAAGGTCACGACCAGAATGCTTTCCGGCCGCTCCCGCATCACCCGCACCAGAAAAGCCACCCGATGAACGATGAGCCGGGTTTTGCCCGAACCCGGTCCAGCCAACACCAGCCGATTCTGTGGTCTTCTCTCGGTAACGATGCGCTTTTGCAGAGGCGACAAGCCATCGCTGATCCGGTGCCAGGACGCCTCGGTGGTCGCCCGCTCCAGCATTTCCTTGCGCTGGGGAAAATAGCGGGCAAGGAAGGCTTCCCAGCTCAGCGTGAAATAGTCGCTCACCAGCTTCAATGCCTCGGCGA
>JACQTO010000033.1 GCA_016210745.1 Betaproteobacteria bacterium | reverse complement strand
GGCCGCGGCGCCGGCGGTCGAGCCGGTCGCCGAATAATTGTCGAGACCGAGATTGGCTCGTCCGTAGATCTGCACGTTGCTCGCTTGCGCGAACGCCGCCGCAGGAGCCAATGCACCGGCGAGCGCAAGTGCCAGAACCTTCTCTTTCATCGCTATCATCGATCATTCCCCGAAGAAAATTCATCTTGAGCATGGGAGCCGGTCCTCGAGCGGCAGCGTGCGGGCCACTCCCTTGAGCCTCCCGCATCGTCGCTGAGAACAGGGGGCTGACGCCAATTATTCCCGCCTCGTGTTACAGCCAGATGAATCAAGCTTAATTAGTATCGTGCGGGAAATCGTCGTGCTCGTGCAATAGCCGGATCAGAGCCGCGGAACTCATCCGAAAGACCCTAGAAGAAATCAGGAAAAGTCACGTGGCGGGCGCAGCCCAAACGGGGGTATCGGCCCGAGACGGTCGAAACAACTCGGACGGGACATTCGGCGAATTGTTTGCCGGTCGCTGTCACGAAGCTGTCACATTGCAGTCATAAACTGGGCCCCGCCTTAGGAATTGAGGTGCGTTTGCGCATTCTTTGAAGAGGTCAATCTATGTCCAGTTTGAAGATTAGGTCGATGGCGGTCTGGCTCTCCGTGGCCGTTGCGGTGTTAACGGCGCCGGCGTTCGCTCAGATCGTGAAGGTCGACGGATCGAGCACCGTATATCCGATCACCGAGGCGGTCGCCGAGGAATTCCAGAAGTCGAAGAAGAACGCAATCAAGGTGACAGTCGGGATTTCGGGCACTGGCGGCGGTTTCAAGAAATTCTGTCGCGGGGAAATCGACATTGCCGAAGCCTCCCGGCCGATCCTGAAAAAGGAGATGGCCGATTGCAGGGCGGCAGGCATCGAGTACATCGAGCTGCCGGTGGCGTTCGACGCACTCACGGTGGTGATCAACCCGAAGAATACATTCCTCAAGAACATCAGCGTCTCCGACCTCAAGAAAATGTGGGAGCCGGGGGCGCAGGGCAAGGTCACCCGGTGGAACCAGATCAACCCGACCTGGCCCAACGCGCCGCTGAAGCTCTTCGGCCCCGGCGCAGATTCAGGGACGTTCGACTACTTCACCGAAGCGGTTGTCGGCAAGGCGAAATCGAGCCGTGGAGACTACACGGCCTCGGAGGATGACAACGTCCTTGTGCAGGGCGTATCCCGCGACGTCAACGCCATTGGCTATTTCGGCTTTGCCTACTACATCGAAAACAAGGATAAGCTCAAGGCGGTCGCGATCGTCGAGAAACCCGGCAAGCCTGCCGTTGAGCCTTCACTCGAAACCGTCATCAAGGGAACGTATCAGCCGCTGGCGCGTCCGATATTCATTTACGTCAGCGCCAAAGCGCTGACCAAGCCGGAGGTCAAGGAGTTCGTTCAGTTCTACATGACCCATGGCGCGAAGCTTTCGAAGGAAGTGAAGTATGTTCCGCTGCCGGATTCGGCGTACAAGACCGCCTGGGGGCATGTGCTGAAGATGAAAAGAGGCACGGTGTTCGGCGGCGAGGCCGGAGTGGGCGTCACGATCGAGGAAGTGCTGAAGCGCGAGGCGATGTAACAGGATCGTTCCCGCTGGAGACCTGCGTCGCCGGCGTTTTTTTTGCCATAATTGAGTTCCCATCTCCCATGACCGCGGTTTCCACAGGCGCCAACGTGTCGGCTCTGCCCCCGGTTTCCCAAGCGGCCCGCCTTACCGGCCGGCGATTGCGCATCGTGCGCGAACGCCTCATCGAGTCGGTTCTGTTGCTGGCGGCCCTGGTGTCGGTTTTCACGACACTCGCGATCGTCTATATCCTGATCAGCGAATCGGTCGTGTTCTTCCGGCAGGTTTCGCTCCTCGCGTTCCTCACCGACACCCAATGGACCCCGCTGTTCGACGACGCGCACTTCGGCATCATGGTGCTGCTCTCGGGCACCTTGACCAGTTCTTTCGTGGCGCTGGCGATCGCCATTCCGCTGGGCACCGTCATTGCCATCTATCTGTCGGAATTCGCGCCGTTCAGGTTGCGCGAGGTCGCAAAGCCGTTCCTCGAACTGCTGGGCGGCGTGCCGACGATTGTTTACGGGTATTTCGCCCTGCTGTTCGTCACGCCCCTGTTGCAGAACCTGATTCCGGAATTGCCGGGGTTCAACCTGCTGTCGGCGGGCATTGTCATGGGCATCATGATCATCCCCTACGTTAGTTCCATCAGCGAGGATGCGATGCGGGCGGTGCCGATGAGCATGCGCGAGGGCTCCTATGCCATGGGCGCAACGCGCTACCAGACCGCGATCAGGGTGGTGGTGCCGGCGGCATTTTCTGGGCTGGCCTCCGCTTACATCCTCGGCATTTCGCGCGCAGTGGGCGAGACCATGATCCTCGCCGTCGCCGCCGGCATGCAGCCCAATCTCACCTTCAATCCGCTGGAGCCGGCGGCCACCGTCACGGCCTACATCGTGCAGGTAGCCCTGGGCGACCTGCCGCATGGTTCCATCGGGTACCAGACGATTTTTGCCGCCGGTCTTACGCTGATGCTGTTCACGCTGGCCTGCAATATCGCCGGCCACATGCTGCGGCGCAAGTTTCGCGAGACGTATTGATGGCCGCGACCGACCTGCAGCGGATACGGGCCCTCATTGCGAGCCACAAACGCTGGGATACGGCGTTCGCCGTGATCGGGTTCCTGGCGCTCATGGTAGGCGTGCTCACCTTCACCGCGCTGTTTCTCGACATGACACTGAAGGGTGTGCCGCGGTTGTCGTATGAGTTCTTCACGGAGTTTCCCTCGCGGCGCGCCGAGAGCGCGGGGATCCTGTCGGCCTGGGTCGGCTCGACGCTGGTCATGCTGGTGACCGCCCTCGTGGCGGTGCCGCTCGGGGTCGCTTCGGGCGTTTATCTCGAGGAATACGCCGCGAAGAACTGGATCACCGACGTGATCGAGATCAACATCACCAACCTCGCGGGCGTGCCCTCGATCGTCTACGGGCTGCTTGCGCTCGGTCTGTTCGTGTACCAGTTCGGCCTCGGCCAGAGCATCCTGTCGGCCGGCCTGACCCTCGCGCTGCTCATTCTGCCGGTGATCATCGTCGCCACGCGCGAGGCCATCCGGGCGATTCCGCAGAGCATCCGCGAGGGCGCCTATGCGCTCGGCGCCACGCAGTGGCAGACCGTGCGCGATCACATCCTGCCTTATTCCTCGGCCGGGATACTGACTGGCATGATCATCGGCCTGGCGCGCGCGATCGGAGAGACGGCGCCGATCATCACCATCGGCGCGCTCACCTTCATCGCCTTTCTGCCGCCGGCACCGGTGAGCGCCGAGCCGCCTTTCCTCAATTTCGAGTGGCTGACCTCGCCCTTCACCGTGATGCCGATCCAGATGTTCAATTGGACTTCGCGCCCGGAAGCGGCATTCCAATTCAATGCCGCTGCGGCCGGGTTCGTGCTGGTGGTCATGACGCTCGCCATGAACGCCCTGGCGATCTGGCTTCGCTATCGATTGCGCAAGAACATCAAGTGGTGAAACATGCTTACTGCAGTTGAACGCGCCCGGGCCGAAACCGGGAAGGAGGCACAGAACCAGCCGGTGCTGAAGGCCGAGGTCCGGGGCTTGAGCTTCCACTACGGCGAGGTTCGTGCGCTCAAGGACATCAACATGGCCCTGTACGAAAAGCGGGTGACGGCGCTGATCGGGCCCTCGGGCTGCGGCAAATCGACTTTCCTGCGCTGCTTCAACCGCATGCACGATCTCTACCCAGGGAACCGCTACCAGGGCGAAATCATATTTCACCCGGACCGCCTCAACCTGTTGGGCAAAGGAGTGGACCCGATTGAAGTGCGGATGCGCATCAGCATGGTTTTCCAGAAGCCCAATCCGTTTCCCAAGTCCATCTTCGAGAACGTGGCCTACGGCCTGCGGGTGCGGGGCGAGCGCAACAAGCGCAACGTCGAGGTGAAGGTCGAGCAGGCACTGCGCGGGGCGGCGCTGTGGGACGAGGTGAAGGACAGGCTGCATCAGCTCGCATTCAACCTGTCGGGCGGGCAGCAGCAGCGCATGTGCATCGCGCGTGCACTGGCAACCGACCCGGAGATACTGCTTTTCGACGAGCCGACTTCGGCGCTGGATCCCATTGCCACGACGAGCATCGAGGAACTGATCCACGAGCTGAAGCAAAAGGTGACCATACTGATCGTCACCCACAACATGCAGCAGGCGGCCCGCGTCTCGGATTACACTGCCTACATGTACCTTGGCGAACTCATCGAGTTCGGCTCCACCGATACGCTGTTCATCAAGCCGAAGATGAAGCAGACGGAGGATTACATTACCGGCCGCTTCGGCTGAACGTCAAAAGGGTTGCACATATGACTTACAGCGAACATCTCTCCAAACAGTACGATGCCGAGCTCGACACGCTGCGTTCGCGCGTGTTGCAGATGGGCGGACTGGTCGAAACGCAGATTCTGGCGGCCATCGACGGATTTACCACCGGTGACCGGGAGCTGATCGAGCGGGTCATCGACACCGAACTGCGCGTCAACGGCTACGAGGTGAGCATCGACAACGACTGCAGCCACGTAATCGTAAGGCGGCAGCCGGCGGCTACCGATCTGCGACTGATCATGGCGGTCAGCAAGACCGTAACGGATCTCGAGCGCATCGGCGACGAAGCGGAAAAGATCGCGCGCATGTCGCAGAAGATCCACGAGAGCGATCGGCTGCAGGTGCAGCGTTTCGCGGAAATCCGGCACGTGGGCAGCATCGCCGTGAACATGTTGCGCCAGGCCCTGGACGCGTTTGCCCGCCTGGACGCGGCGCAGGCGGCGAAAGTGGTGCGTGAAGACATCGCGATAGACGACGAATTTCGCTCCATCGTGCGCCAACTCGTCACCTTCATGATGGAGGATCCGCGCACCATTTCCACCGCGCTCGAGATACTGTGGATCGCCAAGGCGATCGAGCGCATAGGCGACCACGCCAAGAACATGGCAGAAAACGTGATCTACATCGTCAAGGGTACCGACGTGCGTCACACCAAGTTCGAGGACCTGGAGCGCGAGGCGAAGGGCTGAATACCCAAGAGCGCTCCGACGCGCCTCTCGTGCTGGAACATCAACGATCGATTGATGTCATGCCTAGCTCCGTTCTGATCGTGGAAGACGAGGCGGCGATACTGGAGCTGATCGCGATCAACCTCGAATACGCTGGCTACGTGCCGTTGCGCGCCCGATCCGTGGAAGAGGCGCAGGGCTTGGTCAAGGGGGCGCTGCCGGACGTCGTCTTGCTCGACTGGATGCTGCCCGGTGAGTCCGGACTCGCTTTCGCCCGCAGGCTGCGGGCCGACCAGCGCACCAAATCCATTCCCATCATCATGCTGACTGCCCGCGCCGAGGAACGAGACAAGATCGCGGGCCTGGAATCCGGCGCGGACGATTATGTCACCAAGCCATTTTCGCCCAAGGAATTGGTGGCTCGCATCAAGGCGGTATTGCGACGGCGTGCGCCTGAATTGACCGACGACACGGTGGAGATCGACGGACTGCGGCTCGATCCCGTGGCGCACCGCATCACGGGAAACGGCCGAGAAATCGAGATGGGTCCGACGGAATTCCGGTTGCTGCATTTCTTAATGACGCATCCGGATCGGATCTATTCGCGAACGCAACTGCTGGACGCGTTATGGGGCGATCATGTGTTTGTCGATGAGCGCACGGTGGATGTCCACATCCGGCGATTGCGCCAGGCGCTTTCCGGCTCGGGCTGCGACCGGCTGATCGCGACCGTACGCGGCAGCGGCTACGGTCTTCGTGCCCGCTGAAGCTCGTCCACGGGCCCGATTGCGCACTTCAGCTCCCCGGGAGCGCCACTTGCGGCTGTGCGATAATGAGCGCGCCATCATTCCGGCATGTTCCACTTGAACCGCATATTGGTTCGAACGATCTTCGGCCTCGCCTTTCTGGCGTTTCCCGCGGTCATTGTGCGTCTGATTTTCGGCGCGGATGCTGGCTGGGCGGTGTTCGCGTGCGGCCTGCTGGCGCTGCTGGGTTACCACGTCCGGAACCTGAGTCGGCTGCTGGATTGGCTGCGCGGGCCGGATCCGGGTGCGATGCCAAGTGCAAGCGGTCTATGGGACGATGCCTTCGCTTCCCTTTACCGCCGGGAACGCCACCACGCTCACGAGCGCCAGCGCATGAGGGGTCTTGTTGCCCGTTACAGCCAGGCCGGACGCGCCCTGCCGGACGGGGTGATCGTCCTGGATGCGGAAAATCGGATCGTGTGGTGCAACGAGAAGGCCGAGATCCGGTTTGGCATCGACAGCACGGCGGACGCCGGGCAGTTCGTCACCAATCTGGTCCGGCAACCGGAATTGGCCGAATACCTCGGCGCTGAGGACTACGCGAGGCCGATCCGGCTGCGCACGAGCAGGGCCGGCGGGCTGACGCTGTCGATTCAGATCGTTCCCTACGATGATGCGCAAAAGCTGCTGCTGGCGCGCGACATCACCCAGGCCGAGCGCCTGGAGACCATGCGGCGCGACTTCGTCGCCAACGTATCGCACGAGCTGCGCACTCCGCTCACGGTGCTGGCCGGATTTCTCGAAACGGTGCGCGAACTCGAGCTCGATCCCCAGCGCACCCGCGACTACCTGGACATGATGTCGGACCAGTCCCGGCGCATGCAGCGCCTGCTCGATGACTTGCTGTCGCTGTCTTCGCTCGAGGCCGCGCCCGCGCCGCCGGGGGACGAGCGTATCGTGATGTCGCGGCTGTTGGCGCGGGTGCGCGGCGACGCCGAGAATCTCAGCGGCGGACGCCACCGCGTCGACCTTGACGCGAACGGCGATTTCGACCTGCTCGGCAGCGAGAGCGAAATGGCGAGTGCTTTTGCCAATCTGGTGAGCAATGCCATCCGTTATACGCCCGCCGGCGGCGAGGTGCGTCTCACATGGCGAGCAGGGGCCGATGGCGCGGACTTCAGCGTCGAGGACACCGGCATCGGCATCACTCCGGAGCATATTCCGCGGCTCACCGAACGCTTTTATCGCATTGACCGCGGCCGTTCACGCGAAACGGGCGGTACCGGCCTGGGGCTCGCGATCGTCAAGCATGTGCTCCTGCGGCACCAGGCCTCGCTCGAGATTGCGAGCGAGGCCGGCAGGGGCAGCCGCTTTACCGCGCATTTCCCCGCGCGCCGGATGATTCCGGCGGACACGCCTTCGAAGCACGACATCGCCGCGTGAGACAGATCACGCGTGCGGTTGACGCGCGTGTCTCGCTGCGACCCTGGTAGTAGAATAGCGGCGCTTCGGCCAGCCGCCTGAAGATCAGGCGCGCAAAACATCAATATATCCACCATTCATTGACCCGGGAAACGCCATGTTCGGTCGCCTGATGCCCCGCGAAGGCAGGTTCTTCGAGCAATTCAAGGAATTGGCCGAGCTCATCGTGCAGGGGAGCCGCGAGCTGGTGGCGCTGATGGCCTCGATCGACGATTTGGAGCGCCGGCGCTTCAACATCGAGGCCATCGAAAAGAAGGGCGACAAGGTCACCCACAACACGGTGCAACTGCTGCACAAGACCTTTATTACCCCGATCGACCGCAACGACGTCCATCAGTTGATCACCAACATGGACGACATACTCGATCTGATCGAGGACTCGGCGCAGTCGATCTCGATGTACGACATCCGGGCCGTGACGCCGGACGCCAAGCGCCTGGCCGACATTTGCGTCGGCTGCGCCGAGAAGGTCAAGGCGGCGGTGGAACTGCTCTCGAGCATGAAGAACGCGAGCGCCATCATGGACATCTGCGGCGAGATCGACAGGCTCGAGTCCGAGGCAGATCACGTGATGCGGGCGGCGATGGCAAAGCTCTTTCGGGACGAGTCCGATGTGCGCGAACTGATCAAGCAGCGCGCCATTTACGAGCTGCTCGAGGAAATGACCGACCGCTGCGAAGACGTGGCGAATATCATCGAAGGCATCGTGCTCGAGAACGCGTGAGCATCCCTGCTCCCGGCGTTTCCCGAGGATTCCAGCCATGAGTTACGAAGTCATCGTTCTGATGATCGTGCTTGCCCTCCTGTTCGACTTCATGAACGGGTTCCATGACGCGGCCAATTCGATCGCGACGGTGGTGTCCACGCGGGTATTGCGGCCGCACTGGGCCGTGGTGTGGGCCGCCTTCTTCAATTTTCTCGCCTTGGGTGTGTTCGGGGTTGCGGTCGCGGCGACCGTCGGCAAGGGCATCGTCGATCCGGCGGTCATCGACCACCAAGTGGTGTTCGGCGCGCTGGTCGGGGCCATCAGCTGGAACGTGATCACTTGGTACTATGGCATCCCGTCGTCCTCGTCCCACGCGCTCATAGGCGGCATGGCGGGCGCCGCGGTGAGCAAGGGCGGCGTCGGGACGCTGGTGGCAAGCGGTTTTCTCAAGACGGCGGCCGCGATAGTGTTGTCGCCGCTGCTGGGCCTGGTCCTCGCCGTGATAATCATGCTGGCGGTGTCCTGGCTCTGCGCCCGCTCGACGCCGCGGCGCGTGGACCGATGGTTTCGGCAGCTGCAGCTTATCTCCGCGGGCCTCTACAGCCTGGGGCACGGCGGCAATGACGCGCAAAAGACGATGGGCATCATCTGGGCGCTGCTGATTGCCGCCGGCAGAATTGGCCCCAAGGATCCTCTGCCTTTCTGGGTCGTGCTGGCGTGCTATAGCGCCATCGCCATGGGGACCTTGTTCGGTGGGTGGCGCATCGTCAAGACCATGGGCCAAAAGATCACCAAGCTGAAGCCCGTCGACGGTTTTTGCGCCGAGAGCGGGGGTGCGATAACACTGTTTCTCGCCACCGGCCTCGGGATACCGGTATCGACTACCCATACCATCACCGGTGCGATCGTGGGCGTAGGCTCGGTGAAGAAACTCTCGGCCGTGCGCTGGGGCGTCGCAGGCAGCATTGTCTGGGCCTGGGTGCTGACGATCCCGTGCACCGCGTTCATAGCCGCGGTGGCCTGGTTCTTCGGCGAGCTCTACCTGTAGATCGATCCGCGTCGCGCCGAGCATACGGCCTGCCGCGGCGTCGGCCGGGTCGAGCGCAGATGAATCCCCGAGGCGCGTTGCCCGCCGGGGTTCGGAAGTTGCATTAACATTCTCCCGTTCGCCGGGACGCCGGTATGCGCGAGAATTCGGAGCAATTCATGGACCAGCCAGGCACCGCCTATGTGCTCGAAATCAATCCCAGGATACCGGAGCGCTTGAGCCGGCTCGAGGAACTCGCCAACGATTTGCGCTATAGCTGGGACCGGGCCACGCGCTCGCTGTTCGCGCGCCTCAATCCG
Organism: Betaproteobacteria bacterium; assembly: GCA_016210745.1. GTDB lineage: Bacteria > Pseudomonadota > Gammaproteobacteria > Burkholderiales > SG8-39 > JACQTO01. The sequence continues at coordinate 19,855 of JACQTO010000033.1, read as the reverse complement.
ACGCTGTGGAACTCGATCGGCCACAGCCCGAAGGCGTTTCTGAAGCGCGTCGACGAGCGCAACCTGACGGAAGCGGCGCAAGACCCCGAGTACCTCATCAGCTACAACCGGGTGCTGTCGGTGTACGACAGCTATCGCGATGAGCCCGCTCGCCGCGGCGTCCCGCGCTGGCTGGGCGAGGGCGATCTGGTGGCGTATTTCTGCTTCGAATTCGGATTCCACGAGAGCCTGCCGATCTATTCGGGCGGGCTGGGCATCCTTGCGGGTGACCACTGCAAAGCCGCCAGCGACATGCGGCTGCCCTTCGTCGGTGTCGGACTTCTCTATCGCGAGGGATACTTCTCGCAGATCATCGATAGCGAGGGCAGTCAGCACGCGATTTACGCCGATTCCGATTTCGAGGACTTGCCGGTGACGCCGGTGCTGCGCGAGGATGGCAGCGAAGTGCGGGTCACGGTCGATCTTCCCGGGCGCACGGTAACGGCCAAAGTGTGGCGAGCGCGCGTCGGGCGCGTCAGGCTCTATCTATTGGATACCGACGTGCCCGAGAACAGCGAACGCGATCGCGACATCACCCACCGGCTATACGGCGGCGACCGCCACGCGCGGATCGCGCAGGAAATCGTGCTTGGAATCGGCGGCGTTCGCGCGCTCGAGGCGTTGGGAATGGCGCCCACGGTGTGGCATATCAACGAGGGGCACGCCGCGTTTCTGGTGCTCGAGCGCATGCGAGCGCTCTCGCTCAAGGGACTCGACTTTGCCGCGGCACTCGAGGCCGTAGCGGCCAATACCGTATTCACGACGCACACGGCGGTGCCCGCCGGGCACGACCATTTTTCCGAGGAGATGATCGCCGGTTACTTCGAACCTTACTGCCGAGAGCTGGGGATCGACAAGCAGGCGCTGTTCGATCTGGGCCGCACACCCGGCGGCCACGAGTTCAACATGACGGCGCTGGCGGTACGCGGATCGCGGTTTCAAAACGGCGTGTCGCGCATTCACGGCGGTGTGAGCGCGCGCATGCTGAAGGACCTTTGGCCGCAGATTCCGCCCGCGGAAAATCCGGTCACCTACATCACCAACGGCGTGCACGTGCCGACATTCCTTTCGCCCGACTGGGCCGACGTGTTCGACCGCTTTCTAGGGCCCGGCTGGCAGCAGCGTATCGAGGATCCGGCCTGCTGGGAGCGCATTGCCGGGCTCCCCGACCACATTCTGTGGAGCACGCATCAATTCCTGAAATCGCAGCTGCTGCACCTCGTTCGTCACCGTCTCTCGACCCAGCATTTCCGCAACGGCGGCAGCGCTGCCCACCTTGACCGGCTGCTCAAGCTCGTGGATCCGGCCAATCCCAATGTGCTGACCATCGGGTTCGGGCGCCGCTTCGCCACCTACAAACGCGCCACACTGCTGTTCGAGAACCTCGATTGGTTGCGTGAAATGATGTTCGATGCGCAGCGACCGGTAGTGTTCGTGTTTGCCGGCAAGGCGCACCCGGCCGACGTGCCGGGCCAGGACCTGGTCAGACAGCTCTCCAGGGTCGCCCGCACCCCGGAATTCGAGGGCAGGATCCTGCTGGTCGAGGACTACGACCTGCGATTGGCGCGGCGGTTGGTGTCGGGTGTCGACGTGTGGCTGAACAATCCGATTTATCCGCTGGAGGCCTCCGGAACCTCGGGCATGAAAGCCGGGATCAACGGCGTGATCAATCTCTCGGTGCTCGACGGCTGGTGGGAGGAGGGTTATCAAGGCGACAACGGCTGGGCGATCAAACCTGCCTCCGAAGCGCTGGAGCAGCACCGGCGCAACAGCGAGGAATCGCGGACGCTATATGAGATCCTGCAGGATCAGGTGATCCCGATGTACTACAACCGCGGCAAGATGGGCTATTCGCCGGAATGGGTCGGGATGGCAAAGAGGTCGATCGCGAGCCTGTCGCCGCGCTTCAACGCGAAGCGCATGGTAGGCGAGTACCTGGCAAAATCCTATTTCCCGGCCTCACAGCAGCGTCGGCGATACCACGACGGCGACTTCGACGGAGCAAGATTGGTGGCGCAGTGGAAGGCGCGCGTGCGAGGCGCTTGGCCGGGGGTGGCGGTGCGGCGGCTCGATGCGCAGAAGCACCGCATCAGTTTCGGCGCCGATGTGCGCATCGAGATCGCGGTCCGGTTGAACGGACTCACGCCTGAGGACGTAATCGCGGAAATCCTGCTCTACAACGTCGAGGGCGTCGACAGCGGTCGCGAGATCGACCGGCGCGTCTTTGCGAGCGAGGGCCCCATCGGCGACACGGGCGAACATCGTTTCGTGCTCAATCTCGCGCCCGAATCGTGCGGGCGGCTCGGCTACCGCATCCGCGTCTATCCGTGCCACGAGTTGCTGGCCCATCCGCTGGAAATGGGTCTGATGGTCTGGCTTTAGATCGACGGTCAGTCAGGCGACCGCGGCCTTGCGCGCTGCGCGCGCCAACCGGGTTTTCAGTACGGATAGAAAACATCCGTACTGAAAACCCGGTTATGGATAACGGCACGGTCGGGTTAGCATTTTTATATGAGATCGTCGATTATGCGCGGATGGTTTTTTCATCCGTGCATAATCGGCGATCCGCGCGGACGGCCTTTTCGTCCGCGCAACAACACTGGAAGCCAATCTCAAATATATTCGGCTAGACCCTGGCGATGCGTCTGTAGAGCGCCAGGTAACGTTCGGCGCTGGAGTTCCAGCCGAAATCCTTGCTCATCCCGTTTCGCTGCAGATCGCGCCAGGTCGTCCGGGCGCGGTACACGCTGCATGCCCGCTCTATCGCTGCCAGCAGGTCTGCGGCGCCGCCATCGAACACGAAACCGGTTGCCGTACCGTCGGCAAGCGTCGCCGGGCTGAAGTCGACCACCGAATCGAGCAGACCGCCGGTGGCGCGTACCACGGGAGGCGTGCCGTAGCGCTGACTGTACATCTGGTTCAGTCCACAGGGCTCGAAGCGCGAGGGCATGAGGAAGATGTCGGCCCCGGCCTCGATGCCATGGGCAAGCGGCTCGTTGAAACCGATTCTGACAGCGATCCTTCCCGGATGCGCCCGAGCAAGCGCAAGCAATTCGCGTTGAAGCAAACCTTCGCCTACACCCTGGATGGCGATCTGCGCCGGAAGTCCGATCAGGGTTGCCGCAATTTGGACCAACAGGTCCACCCCCTTCTGCGGCGCGAGCCGGCTTACGATGCCGAGCAACGGCACCTTGTCGTCGCGAGCCAGTTCCATGGAAGCCTGCAGCGAGCGCTTGTTCTCGATTTTCGCCGGGAGCGTGTGGATGTCGTAACGACGCGCGATCAGGGGGTCGGCCGAGGGATCCCACAACTCGGTGTCGATTCCGTTCAGGATTCCGCTGAGGCTGTCGCGGCGCTTGGCGAGCAATCCATGCATGCCGAAGCCGAGCTCTTCAGTCTGGATCTCACGCGCGTGGGTCGGACTGACGGTTGTCATCGCGTCGGCGTAGTAAAGGGCAGCCTTGAGAAAACAAAGTTTGCCGTAGTATTCGACCCCCTCGGGGGAAAAGCTCGCCGGGGGCAGGCCCAATTCGACTGCGAGTTCCGGCGCGAATATCCCCTGGTAGGAAATGTTGTGAATGGTGAAGAGGCTCGCGGCCCGCGGGGGCTGGGCAAAAGCGAGATAGACCGGCGCAAGCCCCGTCTGCCAATCGTTGCAGTGGACGACCTGCGCGCGCCAGGGCAATGGGCACGCGTGGCTGCCCACAAGGGCGGCTACGCGCGATAGCAGCCCGAATCGCAGGGCGTTGTCGGGCCAGTCCTCGCCCTGTTCGTCCTGGTACGGTCCGCCATTGCGCTCGTAGAGCGGCGGGCACTCGAGGATGAGCAGCGGCACGCCTGCCGGGCCGGCGGCTTCGAGTATTCTCGATGCCGGGAAGGCGCCGTCGGCAGGAATTCGTGCGCGCTCGCGCGCTTGCGGCACCGCAGTCAGAACGCTCGGATAGCCCGGCAGCAGGATCTTCATGTCGACCCCTAGGCGCGCAAGGGCCGCCGGGAGCGAGGCGCTCACGTCGCCCAGGCCTCCGGTCTTGACCAGGGGCGCGCATTCGGGCGTCACAAAGACTGCGCGGAGAGGGTCGGGATTATTCAAGTCGGGTTATTGCGCGTCCGGGGTGCACCAAGGCGCGGCATGGAGGTAGCATAACGTATGATCCTAGAAACCCCAGTAGACGACTCTTCGGGGCGTAAAGTGCATTTCGTTTCCGGGCGCTATTACAACACGGGAGGTCAGCTTGTTGGCGAGCGCGCTACACACCCGATTGCGCGGCGCTCGGGCGCGTCGAACCGAGGTTTCTAGGATCATGATTATCGCCGGAGACATAGGCGCCACCAAGACGCTGCTGCAACTGGTCGAATTCGGTGGCGGTCGCAGGCGGCTCGCATTCGAGCGACGCTACGCGGACGCTGAGTATTCCGATTTTCACAGCCTGATGTCGGCGTTTCTCGACCAGGCGCGCGCAAGCGGCGTGGATGCATCGCCATTGGAGATCGCGGTGCTCGGGATCGCCGCGCCGGTGGGCGGCGAGCGGGTCCGCCTGACCAATCGGGACTGGGTGATCGACGCCGAAGCGCTCTCGCATGCATTCGGGATCAAGCAAGTGCGGCTGGTCAACGATTTCGTCGCGGCGGCAAGAGGCATCGAACTGCTTGAACCCCGGGACTTCGTGACGCTGCAGGAGGGGGAGCCCGACGAAAAGGCGCCGCGGGTGGTGCTGGGGGCGGGCTCCGGCCTTGGCGTTGCGTACCTGATCAGGAGCGGCGAACGCTACCAAGTCGTCGCCGGCGAAGGCGGCAACGCGGGCTTTGCGCCGGCGACGCCGCTGCAAGCGCAGCTATGGTTGGCCTTGCACGAGCGCACCGGGCATGTGTGCATCGAGCAAGTGGTCTCGGGCGCCGGACTTGTGGCCATTTACGATTTTCTGCGCGAACAGGGCGCGGCGCCGGAATCGCCGCAGCTTTCTCGGGCTTTTGCGACCGAAGACCGGGCTGCCGCCATAACGGCGTTCGCAATGGACAAAGGAGATCCCCTCGCGAACGCGGCGCTGGACTTCTTCATCGACGCCTATGGGGCGACGGCCGGCGATCACGCGCTTGCGCTGCTCGCCCGCGGCGGTGTTTTCGTCGCCGGGGGCATCGCCCCGCGGATCATCGCGCGCATTCAGGACGGCAGGTTCATCGCTTCCTTTCGCGCCAAGGGACGGTTCGCCGGATTGATGGCCGGTATTCCGGTTCGCGTGGTCATGAACGCCGGCCTGGGCGTGTTGGGCGCGACCGCGATTGCAATGGAGATGCGTTGACGGAAGCTTGATACAGCTCAACCTGCGACGCCTTGCACTCGATAGCCTGAATCAAACCAATTCGGCGTGCGAGGAGGAGCGCCGACAGCGGCCGCATGTGGAACAAGGAGAATGCAGCATGAGCGATGCACCTGAATGCCGCCACGAGGAGTATTGCCCGGTCAGGGCCGAGCAGAGCCCGCGATTCGTCGGGCAGTTCACCAGCGCCACGCTGGCTATTATCCTCGCCGGAGGACGGGGCACCCGCCTCGGCCATCTCACGGCCTGGCGCGCTAAGCCGGCGGTTCCGTTCGGAGGCAAATTCCGTCTCATCGATTTCCCGCTGTCCAATTGCGTCAACTCCGGGATTCGGCGCATCGGAATCTGCACCCAGTACAAGGCGCAGAGCCTGATCCGGCACGTCCAGCGCGGCTGGTCCTTCCTGGATGGCCGTTTCCGTGAGTTCGTCGAACTGCTGCCGGCGCAGCAGCGCGTAACCGCGGACTGGTACCAGGGGACGGCGGACGCGGTGTTTCAGAATTTGGACATCCTGCGCCGCCATGAGCCGCGTTTTGTGCTGATCCTCGCGGGCGACCATGCCTACAAGATGGACTACGGCAAGATGCTAGTGGATCACGTCGCCAAATCGGCAGACATGACGATCGCCTGCGTGGAAGTCCCCCTTGCGGAGGCGACGCAATACGGCGTCATGAGCGTGCAAGAGGACTTGCGCGTCAAGGCATTCCTGGAGAAACCCGCACAGCCCACGCCGATGCCCGGCCGGTCCGAGGTCGCATTGGCGAGCATGGGGATCTACGTCTTCAATTCTGCGTTCCTTTACGAGCAAGTGATCAGGGACAGCGACGACAGCCATTCGAGGCACGATTTCGGCAAGGACATCATCCCGCACTTGCTGGAGCGCGGCTATCGCGTGTACGCGCACCGGTTCGCAGACAGCTGCGTCAATGTGAGCGAGGGCAGGTCCTATTGGCGCGACGTCGGCAATATCGATGCCTACTGGGAAGCCAACATGGAGCTGACGAAGATCACGCCGGACCTCAATCTCTACGACGAACAATGGCCCATCTGGACCTACCAGGAGCAGCTGCCGCCGGCGAAGTTCGTGTTCGACGACGACAATCGACGCGGCATGGCGATCGATTCCATGGTCTCGGGCGGATGCGTCATCAGCGGCGGGACGCTGCGGCGTTCGCTGCTGTTCTCGAACGTTCGCGTGCACAGCTACGCCTCCGTCGAGGACTCGGTCATCCTGCCCAACGTCGATATCGCTCGAAACGTGGTGCTCAAACGCGCCGTGGTCGACAAGTACTGCCAGTTGCCCGCTGGGCTCACCGTCGGTGTCGATCCGGAGGCCGATCGCAAACGCTTTTTTGTCAGCGAAGGCGGCGTGACGCTGGTCGTGCCGGAGATGCTGGGCCAGCGGGTGCATCACCTGCGCTAGCGGCATCGCACGGAATTTCGCCTTCGTGACTCGACCGCTCGATCTGGTGCTGCTCTGGCACATGCATCAGCCGGAGTATCGCGACGGCGCCACGGGCGAATTCACCATGCCCTGGGTGTACCTGCACGCGATCAAGGACTACACCGACATGGCCTGGCATCTGGAACAGCACCCCGGCGTGCGCGCCGTGGTCAATTTCGTTCCGGTGCTGCTCGACCAGCTCGAAGACTACTGCGCGCAGTTCGCGAGCGGCGATCTGCGCGATCCGCTCCTGCGCCTGCTTGCGCGCAGCGAGGACACGCCGCTGTCGGAGGCCGAACGCGCGCGGGTGCTGGAGCGTTGTTTTCACTCCAATCACCATAAGATGATCGCGCCGTATCCCCCTTATAAGCATCTGCACGAGCTGTTTGCCTCGATCGAGGCGATGGGCAAGGAGTCGATTGCCTATCTATCGGATCAGTATGTGTTCGATCTGCTTACCTGGTACCACCTGTCCTGGACCGGTGAGAGCGTGCGCCGCGGATCGAAAACGGTCGCCCGCCTCATGACTGTAGGCACGCAGTTCAGCCGCGAGGATCGTGGGGCTCTGGTTGCGACCATCGCCGAGCTGGTACGCGCGATCATTCCGCGTTTCCGGCGCTTGGCCGAATCCGGCCGCATCGAACTCTCGACCACCCCGCACTACCATCCGCTTGCGCCGCTGCTTATCGACTTGCGCAGTGCACTCGATGCCGAGCCGGCGGCGAAGCTCCCCGAGGCGCAGGGATATTCCGGCGGCAGGGGCCGCGTCATGGCGCAGCTCGACCAGGCAATCGAGGCTCACGCGCGCCGGTTCGGCGCGCGCGCGCGCGGTGTCTGGCCGGCTGAAGGTGCGGTTTCCCCGGCGCTGCTGTCGCTGTTGGAAACGCGCGAAGTGGCCTGGACCGCAAGCGGCGAGGGCGTGCTCGCCAACAGTCTGCGAAAGCGCGCGGCGACCTTGCCGGCGCGCGGCGAGTTTCTTTACCGGCCGTATCGCGTGCCTTCGGCGGCGCAGCGCCTCGCGTGTTTCTTTCGCGACGATCGCCTATCCGACCTGATCGGTTTCGAGTATTCGAAATGGCACGGACGCGATGCCGCGGCGAATTTCGTCGCCGAGCTGGAGACGATTGCCGCTGGCGCGCCGGTAGCGGAACCCCCGCTGGTGAGCGTCATTCTCGACGGCGAGAATGCGTGGGAGTATTACCCCTACAACGGCTTTTACTTCCTCTCGGCATTGTATGAGTCGCTGGAAAAACATCCTGCGATTCGCACATCGACCTACAGCGCCGTCATCGAGGAGGAATCGCAGCCGGCGACGCGGCGCAGGGCCTGGGGCGAGCTGCCTCTTCTGGTTGCCGGCAGCTGGGTGCACGGAAATTTCGCGACGTGGATCGGTTCGCCGGACAAGAATCGCGCTTGGGATTTGCTGTGCGCGGCCAAGGCTAGCTTCGATCTGGTCATTGCCAGCGGCCGGCTGAACGAGCAGCAGAAGGCATCGGCCCTTCGACAGCTTGCCGACTGCGAGAGCTCGGATTGGTTCTGGTGGTTCGGCGATTACAATCCCGCGGAGGCCGTGGCGGCGTTCGAGCTTGCCTATCGCACCAAGCTCGCCAATCTCTACCGTCTGCTGGAGTTGCCGGTGCCGGCGGCCCTGTCGGTGCCGATCAGCCTGGGCCGAGGCCACCCGGAGTCGGGCGGTGCCATGCGCAGGGCGTCGTGAGTCAGGCTACGGTGCAAGCCGCTCGATTATCCACGCAGTGCCTTCGCGCCGGTAAATGAGGCGATCGTGGAGCCGGCTTGCGCGTCCCTGCCAGAATTCGATTGAATCCGGGATGATGCGATAGCCGCCCCAATGCGGGGGGCGCGGTACATCTTCGCCGAAGCGCTGCGCCGCAGCGGCATAACGCGCTTCGATATCGGCGCGGCTGGTCAGTATGTCGCTCTGCGGCGAGGCCCATGCGCTGATCCGGCTTCCCAGGGGGCGGGTGGCGAAATACTCGTCGGATTCGCTCGCGGATATTTTTTCCGCGCGGCCGTCGATGCGGATCTGGCGCTCGAGTTCTTCCCAGGTGAACAGCAGGCTCGCAAACGGATTGGCCGCCAGCTCGCGTCCCTTGCGGCTTGCATAGTTGGTGAAGAACACGAAGCCCCCGGCATCGACGCCCTTGAGCAGCACTGCCCGCGCGGTCGGCCGGCCGGCGGCGTCGGCGGTCGCGAGGGTCATGGCGTTGGGTATCGCCAATCCCGAAGACACTGCGTCGTCGAACCATGCCTTGAACTGGTCGAAGGGGTCGCGCGCGGCATTGGCTTCGTCCAGACCGGCGCGCATGTACTCCTGGCGCATTTCGGCGATGTTCATGCTGGAGGCCATGGATCAATTCGCGCCGGCGCCGCTACAGCTTTGCCGCGCCTGCCTGCTCTCGGGTCGGCGTACGGCGTCTAGGCTTTGGCACGGGCGATTTTCGCCGTCGTTCGACGCAGGCGGCGCGCCAGCGTTTGCAGCAGGTCGAGCGCAAATGACGGCGTTTCCTGCACCAGGGAGTTGAATCGCGCCAGATCGATCGGAAACACGCGCGCCGTTGTGCGGGCACGCGCCGATGCGCTTCTAGGCGCTTCCTCGATCAATGCCATTTCGCCGATGAACGCGCCTTCGGTCGCGGTTTCGACCACCTTGGTGCCGGCCAGCAGGTCGATCTCGCCTTCGATGACGAGGTACATGGTCTTGCCGGGCTCATCCTTGCGAAACACGTAATCGCCGGCAGAGAGGACGATGACTTCGGGCAGATCCCGGAATACATGAATGGGTCGCATGGTGTCGGTTGATTTTCGAATTCGGTTCGCTACGGGGCGCGGCCGCTCGTGTACGGCTATTTTAGAGCAGAAACACCCCGCGCCGCTGCCGCCTGCGGGCCGCTCGCCACCACCAGCGCCGTTCCCGCCAGGACGAGGGCGCCGCCGACCACCATCGCTAGGCGCAGCTCCTCGTCCAGGAATAGGACACCCCACAGGACGCCGAACAAGGGGATGAGGAACGTGACGGTCAAGGTCTTGGTCGGACCGACATCGGACATGAGCCGGTAATAAAGGAGAAAGGCCGCGGCACTTCCCAGCAGCGAGATGCCGAGCACGGCGATCGACACTTTCCAGGTGAAGGCTGTCGCCGGCGGAACACCGGAAAGAAAAGGAAGGAGCATAAGGGTCGCGACCAGGAGACTGCCCAGCGTCATGGAAAATGGGCGCACGCCGGCCGCACGTTTTTTGACATAAGTGCCGGCGAGCGCGTAGCAAGCCGCCGCTGCGAAGCACAGTGCGGCCGAGAGGATTACGTTTGGGGTTGCCTCTATCGGTCCGAAACCGAGCATGAGCGCGACCCCTGCCAGGCCCAGCGCCAGCCCAAGGGACTTGCGCAGGGTAAGCGGCTCACCGAGCCATAGTGCAGCGCAGATGGCGCCAAACCACGGCGTGGAGGCATTCAGTATCGACAGGTAACCGGCGTTGATGTAGTGGCCGGCATAGGCAATTATGGTCCAGGGGATGGCGACGTTGGTCGCGCCGATTACCAGATACACGTGCAGATTGCGGCGCACTTCGAGGTCAAGCCCAACCGCGCGTGCGTAGAGCAGCATCGCCGCCGCGGCGATGGAAATGCGCAGCTCGGTCAACCAAGCCGCACCCAGCGATGACACGGCCATGCGCACAAACAGGAATGAAGCGCCCCAGATGGCCGCGAGCGTGATCAATCGGGCAAGGTCAGAAAAGCGCATTTAGTCACGTACCAGTTGATGGTTGACGTTTTCGACGAGGAATTGGCTGTTGCATAGGTCTCGTGTTTACGTGCCGTTGCTTCGCAACGGCACGAAAACACGAGATCGAAAAAAGGCAAAACCATCCTCGCTGGTTCCGGCTGCGCGGGTTAGGCTCGGGTCTGACCGCGGCGAGACCGGCATTGTTTCGACAGCGTTCCCGGCGCGCAATCCGAAAATTGCTCTCATGCCGGCGCCGATCACGGCTTGCGGCTGCGAAACAATCGGCCCCCGGCAATCATGCACGCAGCGGCCACCCAAAACACCGGCGTTACGCCGAATATCGATCCCAGACCGCCGAAAATAAGCGGCATCGCGGTCTGGCTGCCGTTGATCATCGCGGTGCGCAGGCCGACGGCAGCGCCGGTACGGCCAGCCGGCACCGCATCGTGCAGCAAAGCCATCACCATCGGTTGGGTGCCGCCCAGCGCCAATCCGAGTGCGAACGCAAGCGCCATGAGCAGCAAGACGTTGTGCACCAGAGGCAACAAGACGAAGGTCGCGCCCGAGAGCATCATTGCCCACTGGAGCAGGCGCCAGGCGGTAAGCCGGCGTGTGAGATACGGCAGGCACATGCGGATCAGCAAAGTTGCCGCCGCGAAGGCGCCCATCACCAGGCCGATCAGCGAGGCGGACAAGCCGACGCGCGACCCGTAGATCGGCATCATGAACGAAAAAAGATCCCAGCCGGCCGCCACCAGCCCACTCGTGATGAAAATTCTGCGCAGCTCGCGGTGCTTGAGCAGATCGATGATGCGGCTGCTCGCCGAGCGCTCGCCCATGGGACGCACACGCGGCAGCGGAAGCCGATCGAGGGCGAGCACCGCCACCGGTGCAAGAGGCAACAGTGCCAGAAGCAGAAAGGTGTTCGCGTGGCCGACCCAATCGATTCCGAACCCAGCGATAAGCGGACCGATGAGCGACCCCATGGAAAAGCCAAGCGAAATCACGCTGAAATTCTTCGGGCGGTCCTCGGGACGGCCAATGTAGCCGACGACATTCTGCGCGGCGACCTGCTGCACCATGAAAGCCAGACCTATCAATCCGCTCGCCACGTAGAGCGCGGCCAGTTCGCGCCAGACGAAGGGGATAATCAAGCCGACGGCAACCACCGCCGACCCGGCGAGCATCGGCATGCGCGTGCCGACACGGTCGATGATCCTGCCCGTGCTCACCGCAAGAAGCATCGGAAGCAAGCCGTAGAGAGCCATCATGGTGCCGATGGTGGCGGGCGATGCATGCAGCGAGATGGCGTACAGCGAAACAGCCACGCGGCTGCCGTTGAAGGCCGCGTGATGGAGAACGCCGAAAAGAGTCAGGCCGTAGAGGGGCAAGGGGCGCCGTCGCTCGCGTCGATCAGACTAGAGCATCGAAGTGGCGCGCCATCTTCCGGCGCGTGGCTTCATCGGGCAGGCGGCCGAGACCCGCGCCAAGGTTGTCCTCGACATGCCGCGCGCTGCGGGTGCCCGGAATGGCGCAGGTGACCGCGGGGTGCGCCAGGATCCATTTGAGAAAAAACTGCGCCCAGCTGGCGCAGTCGAACTCGGCGGCCCACCCGGGAAGCGGCTTGTCCCGGACTTGGCGGAACATCGCGCCCTCCGCGAACGGGCGGTTGATGATCACCGCGGTGCGCGTGTCGGCGGCGGCGCCGAGCAAGCGCTTCTCCGATGCGCGCTCCGCAAGCGAATAGTTGATCTGGACAAAATCGAGATCGATGCTGCGCATCAGTTGCTCCAGCTCGGCGTGAGCGCTTTCGTGATAATGCGTGACGCCGAGGTAGCGAATCCGCCCGGCCGCCTTCCATTCGCGCAGTACCGCCAGATGCGTCTTTGCGTCGACCAGGTTGTGGACTTGCATCAGGTCGAGCGGGCGGCCAGGCGCGAGGCGCATCCTGCGCATCGATTCCTCCATCTGCCGGATGCCCGCATCGCGCCCCCTGGTCCAGACCTTGGTTGCCATGAACAGCCGCTCGTGTATCCCGGTCTCCTGCGAGAGCTCACCGACGACCGATTCCGCCGAGCCGTACATCGGGGAGCTGTCGATCAGCCTGCCGCCGAGGTCGACGAAGCGACCGAGCGCCTGCGCGGCTTCCGCGCGAGCAGCCCTATTGCCGGCGATGTCAAAAACCTGCCAGGTGCCCAGGCCGATAGCGGGAATCGATTCCCCCGATTTCGGAATCGTTCGCGCAAGCAGCCGATTATTCGACTTGGCCTCGGGCATGAGGGCGATCGCCGGCAGGGCTAGCGCGAGCCTGAACAGCTCGCGGCGGGAAGTAGAAAAGTGCACCACACTGCGTTCGAGTTTCGTAGTCCAGTTGCCGTATCCATGACTAAGGACCTATTTCATAATGATCCGCACACGTGACTCATTATGAGATGGGTTCCGAGTGTATGACGATTCCGGCTTCGCGGTATAATTAATTCGGATGTCTGTCGGATTGATTTGATGCGTCTTTCCGGCAGCGCAAACCGAGACGCCTCGCCGCGCGAAGCAGCTTCATTCGTGATTCCGGTCAGGCGCTTGCCCCCCAGCAAGAGCGGCAATCAACGAAGCAGCGACAGCGGAGGATTTTCACGGTGAATTACCGAGATGCCCGCCAGAAAGTGGTGGAAAAGAACAAGGGTTTCCGAGACAAGCGCACCAGTCTCACGGAAGCCGTCAAGTTGATCCGGGACGGTGACCACGTGGCCGTAGGCGGGCTTCAGTACACACGCACGCCGACCGGCATCATCTGGGAGATCATTCGGCAGCAAAAGAAAGACCTCACCGTCTACAAATCTCTGCTGTGTTTCGAAGGAGATTGGCTTTACGTGTCCGGCGCCATGAAGAAGGCGGTCACCACCTGGTTCAGCGGCGGCGTCACCTGGGGCGTCTCGAAGATCATGCGGGAATACGCCGAGCGCGATCCCGGGAGCTTCGAAGAATGGAGCCTGCTCGGACTGGCGCTTCGCTTCCGCGCCGGATCGATGGGAATTCCGTGCATACCGACCAAGTCGATGCTCGGATCGGACCTGGAAAAGACGACGGGCATGCAGCGCTTCAAGTGTCCTTATTCCGGCGAAGAACTGCTGCTCGTGCCCGCGGTGTTTCCGGATGTCGCCATCATTCACGCGCAAGTCGCCGACATGTACGGAAACGCGCAGATCTTCGGCCCGCCCTGCATGGACGGAGAGATCGCCCGGGCCGCAAACAAAGTCATCCTGACCACCGAGCAATTGGTCGACAACGAATCGATTCGCGACAACCCGAATACCACGACCATCCCCTTCTTCTGCGTCGACGCGGTGGTCGAACTTCCCTACGGCAGCTTCCCCCAGGAATGCTACGGGCTCTACGAGCCGGCCTATGCCAAGCTCGCCGAATACGGCGGCGGCTTGCTGAAAGCGCAGGACAAGATCGGCTTTGTCAAGGAGTATCTCGACAAGTACTTCTACAAGCCGGCGAGTTTCGAGGAGTATCTTTCTCTGTTCGGGATCGAAAGCATGATGGAGGCCTCCAAGAAAGGGAGGATCTGGCGGTTATGACTATTAATTACACACCGGCTGAATTGACCGTAACGCTCGCTTCGCGGCTTCTCAAAGACGGGCAGATCGTTTTCGCCGGAGCCGGCTTGCCGCTGCTCTCGGCGGTTCATGCGCAGAACTTTCATGCGTCGACGCTGGCGATCATGTTCGAGGTCGGAGGAGTCGCGCCGCAGATCAAGGTGGGCGCCCTGCCGCGCTCGGCCAACGAAGCGCGCTCGGTTCGCCGTTCGGTGGCGACGCCGCCCACGATAGACATGCTGCTCTATTTGCAGCGCGGTATGGTCGACGTCGGATTTCTCGGCGGCGCCCAAGTCGACATGTATGGAAATCTCAACAGCAGCCTGGTCGGCACCTTCGAGAAGCCGATCGTGAGGCTGCCGGGAAGCGGCGGCGCCAACGACATCGCCAGTTCCGCCAACGAGGTCTACATCGTCATGTACCACGAGAAGAAGCGATTCGTGGAAAAAGTCGATTTCCTCACCAGCCCCGGATACCTGACGGGCGGCCGGTCGTTCGAAGAGAACGGACTGGTCGGCGGCGGAGTGCAGAAGGTGATCACCAATCTCGGCATGCTGGATTTCGAGCCCGAGTCTCGCCGCATGCGCCTGATCGGCCTGAATCCTGGGGTCACGGTGGAAGAGGTTCGCGCCAAGACCGGCTTCGAACTTCTGATTGCCAAAGACCTCGCGACCACTAAGCCGCCGACCGATGAAGAGCTCAAGCTGCTGCGCGCGCTCGACCCCGAAAGAAAGTTCTTGAAGGCGGGGGAATTTTAGGAACGCAATTTCCAAGGCGAGGCGTTGGTTTTGCTTTTAGTCCCTCTAGAACGCCGGAATCTTCGCCGATGCTGTCAGTATTCAACCGAACAATTGATCAATAGACAGGAGCAGTAAAAATGCTGGGCAATGATTTGAGAAGTTTTCTCGAAGAGGTGAAGGCGAAGTACCCGTCGGACTACGTGGAAGTGGACAAGGAAGTCTCCGGGTCCTACGAAACCACCGCCATCCTGACCAAGCTGGAGATGCAAAAGCGCACGCCGGTCCTGCGCTTCAACAAGGTTAAAGGGACGAACTATCCGCTGGTGATCAATGCCTGCGCTTCGCGCTCGATTGTGGCGGCTGCCCTGGGTTGCGGCAAGGACGAACTGCCGCAAACATACCTTCAGGCGCTGGACAATCTCATCAAGCCGGTCGTGGTGCGCGAAGCTCCGGTGCAGGAAATCGTGCTGACGGGCGACCAGATCGATATCACCAAGCTTCCGGTGCAAACCTATCACGATACCGATGTCGGTCCCTACATCAGCGGCAGCATCGTGATGGCCAAGGACCCCGACACGGGTGCCTACAACTGCAGCTACAACCGGCTGATGGTCAAGGGCAAGAACAAGCTCGGGATCTACATGACGCCGGGCAAGCACCTGAGCCAGATTTACGAGAAGGCGGAGCAGCGCAAGCAGCCGATGGACATCGCCATTTGTATCGGAAATCATCCCGCATGGTGCATGGGCGCGCTCTACATCGGACCCTACGCGATCGACGAACGCGACGTGATGGGGGGGCTGATGGGCAAGCCTCTGGAGCTGATTCCTGCCAAGAGCATCGATCTTATGGTGCCGGCGCGCGCGGAAATCATTCTCGAAGGTCAAGTGCTTCCTTTCGAGCGCGAGGAAGAAGGCCCGTACGGCGAATTCACCGGGTACTCGGCGGGCCAGATCAAGCGGCCGTTTATCACTATCAAGACCATGACCAGCCGCAAGGGCGCAATTTACCACGACGTATCCGGCGGTCCGCATCGGGAACTGCTTTTGATGAGCACGATCCCGATGGAGCCCGGCATTCTGCACACCATGCGGCAGATGATCCCCGCGGTCCAATCGGTGCGCTGTCCGGCGCCGTTCACGCTCTTCGTCTCGATCAAGAAAGCCCGGGAGGGGCAAGCCAAACAGGCCCTGCTGACGGCATTTGCGACCGACATGCAGGTCAAGCACTGCGTGGTGGTCGACGACGACATCGATGTCACCGACAACGCCGCAGTCATCCGCGCCATGGCGACTCGCATGCAGGCCGACCGCGATCTGTTCGTCATCAAGGGCGTCACCCACGATGAGTTGGATCCCTCGCGTCCGGAAGGCGTGCCCGCCAGCGACAAGGTCGGCATCGACGCCACGGCAAAACCCTCGCTCGCCATTTTCGCCAAGAAGCCCAAAGTGCCTCAAGAGGTCATGGACCGGATCAAGCTGGAAGACTATGTTCCGGCCCGGGTGCCTCGGAAATAGCGCTCCCCTCCGGCGAATTTGACCCACTGATTCAGTAAGCTAATCTCTGCCGCCGTGCCGCGGTGGCGGAGAGGCTGTATTTCGGCCTGCATGAGCCACCACGGTTGTTGACAGACGTGGGTGCGACGGTATAGCGTATTCGCTTAGCGGCTAATGGTGTTCGCCTGGCGGTTACTTGATTTTCCGGAGTCTTGCCCAGCGGGTCGGCGCATTCGAATGCGGGCATGCGCTGCTTGCGCAAGGCACCTGAATCCGTATCCGTCCATCCGAGTTCCGTCCTCCCCGCAGAGGGGCCGCGCCTGTTGAATTGCGTTGTGCGTTGCTGGTTGACGTTGAATTCTGCCCGAGGAGGGGCAGGGGCCATGAGTGTCCGCTGGGATGCAGTCGTCGATAGAAGCCGTTTTTGGACCGGACCATCCCATCCAGCGCCGGGGCAATGCACGTCAAGAAAAGAAGGCGCGGCGCCGGTAACCGTCAACGTGTGGCTGTATGGCTCGCTTGCCAGCGTCATGGCGCAACGTCCGCTCCCGTTGCCGCTTTCCGAGGGCTTTACGCTGGGAGAGGTCTTTGCCGAACTGGACCGGCGCTACGGCAAGGCGTTTTCCGATCGGGTGATCGGAGCCGACGGCAAGAAATTCAGCCACTGCCGGGTGTTCGTCGATGGTCTGCCGGCCGACGATTTCGAGTCCCCCGCACCCGCCGGACCGTCGCCTGCGATGGTCGAAATAATCCTGCTCACCGCTATCGAAGGAGGCTAGCGCGCCATGAATGACATGAGCATCACCCCCCCGCCGGCCCCTTCCAAGGGAACACCAGAGGATGTCTGGATTGCGTCGTCCTGCTCGAATTGCTACGCATCCTGTTCCATTCTCGCCCACCGAGTCGATGGCGTGGTGGTGAAGATCGAAGGCAATCCCGAAAGCGCTGTAGGCAAGGGACGCTTATGCGGCAAGGGCGTGAGCGGGATCATGAGTCACTACGACCCCAACCGGCTGACAGTGCCGCTGCGCCGGACCAATCCGAAAAAGGGGCTGAACGAGGATCCGCTCTGGAAGGAGATAAGCTGGGAGGAGGCGCTGGACGAAATCGCCGCCCAGTTGCGCCGCGTGCGGCAGGAAGATCCGCGCAAACTGATGATACAGCGCACCACTTCGCTCCAGCATAGCCGCGTCCCATTTCAGGCTTTTGCCGCCGCTTTCGGCACACCCAACATCGGCGCTGCCGGCGGCGGACTGCACTGCGGCAACGGCGCCCACCTGCTCTCGGGCATGATGCACTCGTCCTGGTCGATGGTGCCGGATTTCGAGTACTGCAATTACGCTATCTATTTCGGTGCCTCCAAGGGCCACGCCGCGGGCCACGCTTCCTGCTCGAACATGGGACTGGCGGCCGAAGCGAGAGCGCGCGGCATGAAGATGGTGGTGGTCGACCCGATGTGCAATTTCGCCTCCGCCAAGGCGACCGAATGGGTCCCGTTGCGCGTGGGCACCGATGCTGCGCTCGCCTTGTCCATGTGCCATGTGATGGTGAACGAACTGGGCATCTTCGATGGTCCCTACCTGCAGGCAAAGACCAATGCGCCTTACCTGATCGGTCCGGACAAGCTCTACGCGCGCGATGCGGCGAGCGGCAAGCCCTTGGTGTGGGACACGCGCCTGAACGCCGCGCGCCCCTATACCGACGCCGCTGCAGCCGACATGGCCATCGAAGGCGAGTTCGATGTGAACGGCGTACGCTGCCGCCCGGGCTTTCATCAATTGCGCGAGCACCTGAAGAAATTCACGCCGGAATGGGCCGAGGGGATCACCACGGTGCCGGCTGCCAACATCCGCAGGATTGCCGGAGAATTTGCCCACGGAGCCAGAATCGGCAGCACCATCGTGGTCGATGGCGTGACGCTGCCCTACCGGCCGGTGGCGGCAGTTGCGTTCCGCGGTTCCCAGGGTCATGTGAACTCCGTCTACAACTTCTTCGCCATCGATCTTCTCAACCAGCTGGTGGGAGCCGCCGATGTCGTCGGCGCGAGCCTCGGCTTCAACCCGGTTTGCCACGGCTTCCCGGAAACCGGCAAGTTGCGCTACCAACCGATAGCCGGCCGCGACGGCCTGATGACAGTCGGAATATGGATGGGCTACCACTATCCCTATCCGATCGCCGAGCCCAAGCTGCCGCGCCGCCTCGGTTTGCAGGATCTGTACGTGATGGGAATGATGTCCCCGTTCCAGTTTTCCGACGATAGTGAAGATCTGTGGCAGAAATTCGAGATGCCCTACCGGCCCGAAGTGCTGGTCAATTTCGGCTGCAATCTAATGATGAGCATCGCCAACAAGGACTCGGTGGCGCGCGCGCTTGCCTCGTACAAGTTCATCGTTTCCTTCGACCTCTTTCTCAACGAGACGTCGTACTTTGCCGATATTGTGCTGCCCGACTGCGGCCACTTGCAGACCTTGGATGCGCGCTCCAATTTTCCTTTTATTTTCAGCCTGCCCGCCGGAAGAGGCGAGTGGTGCTGGCCGGTGCGCCAGCCTGCGCTGCCGCCTGAGGGAAAGCAGCGCATGTTTCAGGACGTGTTGCTCGATCTCATCGATCGCTTGGACCTTCGCCGCGACCACAACGCCGCCTACAATGCCGCAATAAACCTTCAGCCGCCCTATCGCCTGGAAGGAGATCGCAAGTACAGCCACGAAGAAATGTGCGATCTCGAACTGAAATGCAACTTCGGTCCCGAGCGTGGCCTGGACTGGTTCAAGGAGCACGGCGTCATCAAGTGGCCGAAAAAACCCGAGGAAGTCTATTGGCGGCCATTTGTGGATGTGCGCGTGCCGATCTATTGGGAGTTCATGACGCCGCTTCTCGAACAGACCGAGGCGATCGCTGCGCCACGCGGGGTGAAGATCCACCGCGAGTTCTTCCGTCCGCTGCCCGATTTTCTGCCCTGTACCTCGCACACCTGCAAGAAAGAGGGCTTTGATTTCTACGCTTTCTACTACCGCGACGTGATTCATACCAACAGCTTCACGCACGAAAACCCGTGGCTCGACGAGGCAGCGAGACTCGATCCGTTTTCCTACACCATTGCCATCAACGCCGACAGTGCACGCAAGCGAGGATTGCAGGAGGGAGCCCTCGTGTGGGTCGAAGTCGAGAGCGGGCGCAAGGTCAAGGGACGTCTGAGGCTGACTCAGGGGATGCATCCCGAGGGTCTGGGGGTCGGAGGTTGCGCGGGCCATTGGGCCAAGGGCATGCCCATTGCGAAGGGCAAGGGCGTGTTCTTCAACGATCTGCTGGAACTGGACGCGGCGCATTCCAGCCCGGTCAATCTGAACCTTGATCTGTGCGCCAAGGTCAAGGTGACGCCGGTGGAGGGTGTGCAATGAGATGGGGGATGGTGATCGATCTGAAGCGCTGCATCGGCTGCTACGGGTGCCAGCTTTCGTGCAAGGCCGAGAACGGCACGC